>JAKZYH010000216.1:0-4291 GCA_047514575.1 Acidobacteriota bacterium
GGCGATGTTCGGTTGAGGATTTGACTCGGACCTCGACCTCGTCGAAGAGACTCCGGGGAAGCGTCATTCGATCGATCGCAGCGGCAAGTTCTTCCGCTTCTTCTCGGATCCTGCCTGCCCTCCGATCGAGCACACGACCCCTCTCGTCCAGGCAGGCGAAGTTACCCCTCAGGGCAATGTCCCCGGGCAGCAACTCGATTCCGACGCCCAATGCCTCTACGGGTCCCCTCTTCATCGCCAGAGGTGATTGACCGAAAAGAGCCAGACTGCCGGCGGCCGTATCCGGTACCACCCCTGGTGCCACCGGGTCTGCAAGTCCACACTGACC
Source organism: Acidobacteriota bacterium (assembly GCA_047514575.1). Lineage (GTDB taxonomy): Bacteria > Acidobacteriota > UBA6911 > RPQK01 > JAJDTT01 > CAUZIZ01. The sequence goes on from JAKZYH010000216.1 coordinate 329, forward strand.
CTCCCTGGCCAAACGGTCAAGAGTCGGAGTCTCGGCGGCCTCCAAGGGGGTGCGTCCGCCCAAAGCCCGAACCGGACGATCGGCGACACCATCGATGATCAGCAGAAGAGTAGGGATACCTGGCCTCACCGGCCCGGCCTCTGTCAGGTAGGGAACTCGGTGCTGTAAGAAATCCGTGAATACTCTAAGGACTCTGCCCACCGGGGGATCCGATATGGAGGAATCCACGATCGGAATGTCGTGGCTTTCCACCTCCTGAAGAATAAACTCGTGGAGAAACCGGATAGAGGAAAAATTCTCCAGGTAGCGATCTGCGCCTCGACTGCTCATCCGGGCCCGGGAAAGAAACCGGGCTCGATGAGCCTCCCTGTCTACGCAGGAGAGAATGAGTGGGACCTGGTAGGCCTCCCCTTCCAAATCCGCAAAGGGGATCAACGGAGGGTAGAGGTGAACCCCTTCCACCAGGATGCTCCTGTTCTCGACGATCGCCCGCTCTACCACCGCCCTCACGCCGACGCAGACTCTGGCGGATTGCTCCTCGAAGGTGGCCATCACACGGGAAGTGACGTCCTGCTCCCCGGAGACATCCCCCACTCCCTCGGCGACCGCAGCTCCGATCGGAGCTACGGCCTCGAAACTGGAGGTGTGGAGCGCTGGGAGAATGCTGGTGGAGAAAACCATTCGCATCAACTGCCGAACCGTGTCGGTGGAGGTCACCCGATAGAGTCCCAGTAGATGAGCCAGCTCCAAGGCAAGGGTGGACTTACCAGTGCCGCTGGCCCCGCCGAGATAGACAACCAGCGGACGGGGTAGATGCTGGATCCGCCGGACCAGCCGGTAGCGCCGCGCTGTGTCAGCGCCCTCGACTCTCTCCAGGAGATCCTCAAGCCGGGTAGCAATCTCCTGACTCGACAGCACCGTAGTTCCCTCTTGCTTCAACTCGGCTCGAAACTGGTTGACCAGATGGTAACTGCGATCCAGGTCCAGACCAGCTCCGGCCAGGCTTCGTGCCAACAAACCACGAGAGAAGGGCTGTCGTTGGTCGTTACGAAGCACGTAGAGCTCCGCAGCAATCTTCACGGGGTCTTTTAGATTGGACGGCAGGGTATCCCCGAAAGCCGTCTCCAGTTCCTCCTGGATCAGATCGAGAATCTCAGAGGTTGTGACCTCCTCTCGACCCTCTAGCCGGCCCCGTATGGACCGCGCCACCGCGTAGGCATGATCAAAATCCAGACCCCGAAGCATCAGATCATGGGTAATCATCCCTCTCAAGAAACGATGTCGTACACCCTGAGAGGTCACTACCTGCAGAGGCGTTTGATCAGCTTTTTGACGGGCCATATTCTTTCGCTGGATTCGTGGAGGGGGCGGACCTAGTACCCTGTCAACTTAGAAATTGTAGGTTCTGGACGGCCCTGGCGGCCGATCTCTGTGTTGCGCGTCCTCGACATAGCCCTGCTATGCCTGTGGCCGCGCGCCTTGACCTCGACCACCATTGCTCGTCCATAACCCACAATCTCCAAATTGACAGGGTACTAGTGAGCTATCCAGGGGCCTTTCCTGCGTCCGAATCCTAGCAGTGGTACAGCTGGAGTTCAAGGTCCCCTTGCCCTCCTTGCCGGCGAAGTACCCTAGCGGGTGGCGCTGCACGGCGGCCAGGACCAAATCCGAGATCTCCGAGACCAGGTGGACCCGTGTTGATATCTGTATGTAATGCGTTAAGATTCGCGAGTATCCACCACTCTCTGCCATGGGGAAGGAAACGATACTACTCATAGAAGACGACGAATCGATCCAGGAACTGGTTCGGTATCATCTGTGTAGAGAAGGTTACCAGGTGTTCTCCGCCAGCTCGGCTGCAGAAGCCTTGGAGTTGGTGAACAAGGAAGTCCCCGACTTGATCCTGCTGGATCTCATGCTCCCCGACCTCGACGGGCTGTCCCTGTGCAAGGTCCTCAGAGGCCAACCCGAGACCAGAGAGATCCCCATCGTCATGCTGACCGCCAAAGATGCGGAGTCGGATATGGTCGCAGGGCTGGAAGTGGGCGCTGACGACTACATCGTGAAGCCCTTCAGTCCAAGGGTCTTGATTGCCCGACTGCGAGCGGTGCTGCGCCGCAAGCGGCTGGATGGGGAATCGATCGCACTGCAGTTTGGTAATCTCTTCCTCCACCCCGGACAACATGAGGTCAGGGTCGGTGACGACAGGATAGAATTGACCCATACTCAGTTCCGCATACTCCAACTCTTGATGCAGCGCCCCGGATGGGTGTTCACCCGTTACCAGATCGTCGAAGCAATTCAGGGACAGGGCTACGCCGTCACGGAGCGGACGGTGGACGTCCAGATGGTAGCTCTTCGGAAAAAACTGGGCTCCGCGAGCCGCTACCTCGCAACGGTGCGGGGCGTGGGCTACCGATTGAAAGAAACCTAAGTGCCTACGAAACGACAGACCTGGCAGATTGTGTTAACTCTTCTGCCGGGAGCGTCTCTGCTCCTGATCGTATTCCTCTGGTTGTCACTCGGTTTGGAGGAAGGAGCGCCTGGGCCGCAGGCGAGCCTCCTGGTGGGCCTTTCCGCCGCCCTGGGACTGCTGACGCTGGCACTGGGATTGTGGATGTGGATTCAGATCCTGCAGCCCCTGGAAAAGTTGGTGGTCGGAACGCGGAAATTGGCGGCGAGCGGTCCGGACCCATTCGAAAAGCTGGAGATTCCCCAGGCCACCGATTTGAGAATCCTGGCGGAGTGTCTCAATCAGATGGCAGTCCAGCGGGCCGACCAGGCTCAGGCAGCGCGCCAGCATGAAAGGGAGCAGGCGCAGCTGCTTGACTCTCTCCAGGAAGGGGTCATGGTGATCGATTCAGGGTCTCGGGTGCGCCAGCTGAATAGGGCAGCGACCCATCTGATCGAAGCCGAAGCAGAGACCGTCGTGGGCCGGTTGGTCTCAGAGTGTCTCCCCAGTCAGATCCTGCAACAGTTCATTTCGACCCTGCTTTCAGGATCCGAGTCTGGCCAGGTCGAGATGGTACTTGGCAGCCGTCAACAGAGGAACGTGCGGATTCAGGGAAACGAGCTATTGGACACCTACGGGCACAAGATCGGGGTGCTCCTGGTCCTGAACGAAACGACTCGACTGCGAGCCTTGGAGAAGCTCGAAAGCGGATTTCTGGCGAACGTGGCCCACGAGCTCAAGACGCCCCTGACGGCCATCAAAGGCTTCGCGGAGACCTTGCTGGATGGCGCTCTTCAGGACCCGGAAGAAAGCGAGCGTTTCGTCCGGATCATCGCCCAGCAAAGCGACCGGCTGGATCACTTGACCGGGCGATTGCTGGAACTCTCGCGGCTGGAGGGCAACCAGAGTGTCCGCGAAGCAGAGCGTGAGTGGCATTCCGTCCTGGAATTGCTGGAGCGATCGGTCGCCTTCTGCTCTCAGGAGTCCTGCGACAAGGGCATCCGCGTCGCGCTAGAGTGTCCCCCGGATCTGCTGGCGAGCATCAACGTTTCCTTGATGGAACACGCACTCCGCAATCTGCTCGAAAATGCAATCAAATACAGCTCTCCGGAAGGTCAGGTCTCGATCCGGGCCGGTGCCGAGCATCATGAGGTCTTTCTATCGGTTCACGATCAAGGACTGGGAATCGACCCGATCCACCACACCCAGATCTTCGAGCGCTTCTACCGAGTGGATCCGAAGAAGAAGTCCCAGGGCAGCGGCCTGGGATTGGCCATAGTCAAGCGGATCGTAGAAGCCCACGGCGGCCGAATCGAGTTGAGGAGCGAAGCGGGCCAGGGCAGCACCTTCACCATTCGCCTCCCTGGGTACTAAGCTGAAACTTGATTCTCAGATCTGGGGGTAAGAAAGACATAGACGATTGATTTGTTGATGGATGGGCGTATCTGAGATATCTCTTACACCGAAGGTGTTATTGCGGGTAGCCCAGGGTTGCAATGCGAAGCGAGCTA
>JAKZYH010000217.1:0-3963 GCA_047514575.1 Acidobacteriota bacterium
GCAGACGATTGCGCCGAAATTGAGTAAAAACGCGATCTGCTCGGCGTGTTGGAGGGTAGGATGGGCACTCTTGCCCGTCGAGAACACTGACGGGCAAGAGTGCCCATCCTACTACTGCCAACCCCGGGCCACCGCTTCAGGCTTCTCTCGGGAAGTTTCTTTCCGGTACGATCCGGCGGTCTGCAGCCGGAGGCGGCGCTAGGCTGGGCTGATCGTGAGGAACCGATGAGAATCATTGGTGGGAAACACCGGGGACGGCGCCTGGCGACGGTTCGCGGTGGGATTCGTCCTACTACAGATCGAGCACGAGAGTGTCTCTTCAACGTCCTGGGCAAGTCCGTTGTCGGATCAGTCTGGCTGGACGCCTTCTCGGGAACCGGAGCTGTGGGGATCGAAGCTCTCAGTCGAGGAGCGGAATTCATCAACTTCATCGATCGCGACTTCACCGCTGTTCGGCTGCTGAAGAAGAATCTGGAACTCTGTGGTATTGAGGAAGGCTGGGAGGTTCACCAGAGAGACGTCTTTACGCTTCTCAGAAGCCTGGATTCACCACCCCTGGATTTCGTCTTCTTGGACCCACCCTATCGCTTCAAGCGGCACCAGAAACTGCTCGATCGGGTTAGCAGGCTACCCTGCTTGAAGGCGGAGAGCCAGGTCATCCTCGAGACTTTTAAGAAGACTCCAATACCCCCTCTACCCGAAGGTCTCTTTCTTGCGCGAGTGGTGAAAGTGGGAGACAATCAGCTCCTGTTCCTGCAACCCCAACTTGAGGTGGATTCGTCAGAGACCGCCCTCGCGCCTTGATTCCCTTCAGCTGCCGTGGCGGTGTGACCCAGCCTGCTTGAGCTCTAGGAAGGGCCGATAGAGTCCTTTGATCTTCAGCTTCCTCCGTATCCGCTCCAGTCCGGCCATCATACGACTTCGCAGGGTACTGTAAGGCACACCGATTTCGCGACACATCTCCTTCAGCTTCCGGGGACGCGGACCGAGGATCAGGTGGATCGCCTCTCGCTGATCTGGTGGGAGATCAGTGAGTGCTCTGGCTACTTCATCGAGGAGTTCGGATTTCGATGTCGCAAGTTCGTTCTTGAGCAGGGTCGTCAGGGGGTTCGGTTGACTCGATCTAGGCTCTGAGTAGACAAAGATTGCCTCAGTCGAAAAGCAGTCCACCGCTCGCTTGGAAGTACGGTAGTGGTCGATGGTTGTGTTGAAAACCACCCTCCTCATATAGCGATAGGCGTCTGCGTCGCTTGGAAAGGCTCTTCCCGAGGCTAGCACGTGGGCGAAAGCCTCTTGCAAGATGTCGTCGACGCGGGAAGGGTCGAGCAGCACTCTCAGGACGATGGAGCGAAAGACGGGTCGCTTGTCGTACCAGATGCGTTCCAACATACGCCGTAAAAGCGCTTCGCAGAAACGTCATCTGAAACGTTGGGAAACCTGGTGGGAAATCGAAACGAGACAACCCCGATTATAGAGACCAGCTCGCAGGGCTGTCAAACACCCGGATCGTGAAAAAGGAGCCCCCTATGGATACCCGCTTTCGCCAGGAGCACAACCGAGCCTCGATACTTCTGTTCCTTGATTCGAACGCGTCTCACATCGTCTGAGTATGGGAGCCTCCTCCTGGTCCTGAACTGGGCTGACCAATGGTTCCACTCGGGCGGACTCTCCAGTGAGGAGCGCTCCCTATGGCTGGGTGAACTGATGGCTAGGTTGGACAATCTCTATCAAGGCCTGGAAGACGGCAGCCTCTCACGAGGGCACTTGGACCGATTGGTCCACTTGTATCGGGACCTGTTTCTCTGGGGATAGGGTTGCAGTTTGCACTGGCCCACTGGGGAGCTCACGGAGCTGGGCGGGAAGACGGTCCGCTTTCGTGTGCACCTGCGCCGAGAAGGAAAGGAGGCCGACCCCCGGCTCTATGCGGTCTATCTCAGGAGCCCGTCCCGGTAGTCGGGTTTCATTCGGGTGCGAACCCCTTCGGCCCGCCTCGACCAGTTGTCTTTTCCCGTCTGCTTACCGTAACATTGCGGCGGTAATCACATGGCGAAAGAGGTGACTGCAATCTATCCCGGGTCCTTTGATCCGGTGACGAACGGGCACCTGGACATCATGCAGCGGAGCGGTAGCATTTTCGACAGGGTCATTGTGGCCGTGCTGCTGAATCTTGACAAAGAGCCCTTGTTCCACTTAGATGAGCGGGTCCGAATGCTGGAGGAGGCCACCTGCAGGTGGGACAACGTCCAGGTGGATACCTTCGACGGTCTGTTGGTGAACTATGCTGTCAAGAACAAGGCGCGCGTGATTCTGCGAGGGATTCGAGCCGTGACCGACTACGAGTTCGAGCTGCAGATGGCGCTGATGAACCGCACCATGCAGCCCGAAATCGAGACCATCTTCATGATGCCCGCAGGCGACTATTCTTATTTGAGCTCGAGCCTGGTCAAGGAGGTGTTCTCTCTCGGAGGGTCGGTGAATGGGCTGGTCCCACCGATTGTCGAGACTTACCTGGAAGGAGCTCGGGGGCGGGTCAAGCCGTCGCAGAGCGAGAGTCCCTCTGGATGAGGAAGTAGGCCCTTGGATTCCAGGAAAAAGAGAGTCAAGGTGCGGTTGCTGACGATGTTCACCTTGATCGTCGCAGTCGTTTCCTGCCTGTATTTGTGGCTTTTCACCCCGGGAGAGAAGGTTGAGGATACCCTTTTGCGAGCTGCCTGGATGCAGGCAGAGGCTGCCACGGTACCCGAGCCCGAGACGCTTCGAGTCGAAGACGAAATTCGCCGTAATGCCACCCTGGCGACTGTCCTGAGTCGGCACCAGTTCGGTCCGCCGGATATCTATCGCCTCATTCAAGACACCCAATCCGTCTACAATTTGCATCGGATCAAGGCGGGCAACCGCATTGTGGTCGAGCGCTTCCTCGACGGGTCCTTCCGTGCTTTGGAATATCACATAGACGACGAACAGTATCTCCTGGTCTCGTCCGAGTCAGATGGCTATGTCGCTTCACGCCACCGGCACCCCTTCGAATTGGTCGAGGAAGAGGTCTATGGGCGAATCCAGACTTCTCTCTGGAACACGCTCATCTCTCAAGGGGAAAAGGCAGTGCTGGTGGACGTCCTGTTTCATATCTTCGCCTGGGACATCAATTTCACCGAGATTCAGCCCAACGATTCAGTGAAGTTGATCATGCAGAAGAAGTACCAGAGGGAGAGAGATTTCTTCGCCTACGGCGAGATCGAGGCGGTACGTTTTGAGCACGAGGGCAAGCCCTTCCATGCGTTTTTGTTTGAAGATCCGGATACGGGTAAGAAAGGGCATTTCGATCGGGAAGGGAACTCGGTGAAGAAAGCCCTGCTAAAGGTTCCGTTCAATTACAATCCACGAATCACCTCGGGCTTCACCTATTCTCGATTTCACCCCATCTTGAAGAAGCGTAGGCCGCATCTGGGGGTGGACTATGGGGCTCCACTAGGCACTACGGTGAAGGCGGCGGGCGAAGGCAGAGTCATCTTCGCCGGACGCAATGGGGGCTATGGGAAGATGGTCAAGATACGTCACCCCAACGGATTCATGACCAGTTACTCCCATCTGTCCCGGATACAGGTGCGGCGTGGTGCCCGCGTCCAACAGGGAGCCGACATCGGCAGGGTTGGATCTACCGGTTTATCGACGGGTCCTCATCTGGACTACCGAGTCCAGAACAAACGAGGGAAGTATCTCAACCCACGAAAACTGACCTCCCTTCCTGTAAAGCCTCTCGCGGCACAGCATATGAAGTCATTCGAGAAGGTGCGGGACGCCCTGCTCGAGCGGCTGGACTCGATCCCGGAGCACGAGCCTCACATGAGGCGTGTCGTTGCCTCCCGTTAGGGAAACCCAGCCCAGAACGCCCGAGCGACTCGGTTACCCCCGGGAAAAAGCATGACCGAGGCGGTCCTCCTCTACAATCCTGCGGCCGGACGC
>JAKZYH010000218.1:0-15835 GCA_047514575.1 Acidobacteriota bacterium
TTTCAGAACTAGGTTCAGGTGTTCGATGACTTTTGCATTACCTTGCATGCCCTTAAGAATACATGAATATTTACTTGAACTCTTTCCTGGGGTCTTCTACAGCAGCGAGAAAGAATTTAGCCTCCGTGTGAATCTGTACTCACGCCAATGTTGTGTGGGGTAGTGCCGGGTTGCAAACCCGGATCAGAACGACATTTCATTCACAGAGCAGCAACTGTGGCTCTTGACGGTTTCTCGGGCGTCGACTTGATACACACTCAGCGACAGGATTGTCAGATATTTTGTGTGTGAGGTCTTTGGCATCACTGAATGACATATTTTTCACCGAAGATTACTGCGAGTTGGTTTTTTGCCCCGTACCACCCACTTGGCGGGACCGATTCACACCAGCCAGAGAACCCATGCCGGCCCAGCCCCACGAGCACCCGAAGAAGAGCAACCAGGAATCCACGTTTCAACCTGAGGAGGTGGTTCAGGGCGAAGCGTTTACCGAAAAAGCGGGATAACGCTCGGCTGGCTGGCTCTCAATTGCATCGGGAGTATCTTTCCACTCAGTGGCCCAGCGAGAGAAGGTTGGCAAAGATCCGATAGGGTCCGGGCACGCCGTAAGGAACCTGTCGATGAATAGCGTAGGCAAAATAAGTGTAGTAACCCTCGCCGTACTGAGCAGTGAGCCACCCTCCTTTTTGTGGTTCTTGCCCCTGATCCTGAGTTTCGATCAGCGGTACGTAAGCGTCGTCCCAACTGGAGAAAAACTTGGAACCACGCTGTTCTACCCAGTCGTCGAAATCGGTTGCCACTATCTTGTTGGGTTGTCTGAAGACCAGATGGTCGGGGGCCAGTATTTTCACTGGCGAATCTTCCTCAGAAACCTCTTCGGCCCTGCGTGGGAGATCGGCCGGATAGGCGGCCCACTTCCCGGGAACGAACTCCTGTGTTTGATACAGAATAATCAGATTCCCGCCCTGACGAGCGTAATCAAGGAGACGCTGATTGTAAGTAATCAAGTCCTGTCGCACAGCATAGGCTCGTGTGCCGACGACAATCGTTCCGTAGGCGTCCAAGCTACCGGTGGCCAAGTCATTGCTGTCCAGAAGAGTAACTTGGGCGCCCAGCTGTTCGATTCCACTGGGAACTTCGTCCCCCACACCCATGACATACCCCACCTTCAAGCGGGGAGCGATCTTGACGTCGACACCACTGATCCGGGTCATTGAATCTCGATACAAGTAGCGAATGTCGTAGTCTCGATGACGAATCACTTGGTAACCCTGACGGTACTCCCGTCCGCCTGCTTGGGCGACCGCCTGGAGGTCATAGGTCTCCGCATCGAGTTGGGGTGCGGTGACCAAAAAACTGAAGTTCCTTCGTGCATTGGCCTGGGAAAACTGGAAGGTCTCTCGGCTGGGTTGAGCACGCCAACCGTCGGGAAGTTCCAGCACCAACTCACCTTGACTGCCTCCGCTCTGGTTATTGAGGAGCTCTACTTCCAGCGTGATCTGGTTCCGTCTCGATCCTAACGGGAGGATCAGATTAGCCGGGGAGACATTGACCACAAGGGCTGGTGCAACCTTCAACTCGCGATAATCATAGCCATATGGGAGATTCGCCTCCCGGCGATAGACCACTGCGCTCGCTCTGACCGACTGCCCCCCAATCGAGTAGTCGATTGCGGCCGTAAGAGCCGGTTTGCGGCCGGCCAGATGCAGGTATTCAGGTTCTCGAACCTGGTAGCGGCTCTCTTGGATTGATCCTCGATGAAAATACCTGCTTGAAGGGGGTCCGTCCTGAGGTGTCGTGACTGCGAATGTAGTGGAGATCCTTTCACCTGAACGCAATGACTTGCCCGACTGGGAGTCTCCCTGAATCCCCCAATCTCCAATACTCCCCAGTGATATCTGTTCGGTCTGAATCGGGAGACTGCTAGGATTGACCAGCGAAACCTCCACTTGGAATTTCTGGCCGGGAACAATCACTCCCATTGTGGCTGCCGGTGGGAAGGGGGAACTGGGATCTCCGGAACTGGCTGGCGCCGACACGGCTCGTAACTGGAGTCCTAAAGCCGTATTTATTGCATCCTGAAACTGTCGCTCTTTGATCGTCAGCAGGAAGAGTGCCTCGCTGTGGTCCTGAGACAGCCGGATCGCCTCGCGGATCAGGTTCAACCCCTGCACCAGGAAGGGCACTACTGCAACAGGGTTATGGACGTTGTAGGCCGCAACGGAGTCTGTGACCCGGCTTTCGATTTCCGACAGTAATGCAGAAACCCCCTCGGGGGGAGTATCGCCCAGGAGCCGATATATTCCTGAAATCGACGTATCAATGCCGTCAAAAAAGCCAGCTTCACTATCCGGACTCTCAACGTGGCTTGATACTCTCTCAAAAAACTGGTGGTAAGCTCCCGACGTTTCTCGTCGACGCCCACTGTTCTGGGAGCGTTGAAAGCTCAGACCCAAGGCTGAAAACTCCTGGTAGCTCTCTCCCAGCCAAGGGCTGAACGTCCCGACGTTGACATCTACGTTCCAGCGGTGATCAGGTGTCTCGCTGCTTCCACGGAAGACGGATCGAGGCCGGATATTGCTCCGATAGATCTTGAGAGGCTGCCAGGGACTAAGACCCTCATCACTGATCTGCTCCGGGAATTGGGTGGGATCGCCAGCCAGTGCGAAAGCTTCTTGGGTCACCACTCCCGCGGTTTCATGGTTGCCGTGACCATCTCTGGGACTGCCATGGAAGCGGGAGATGAGAATCAGAGGTCGGTTGATTCGAATGACCCTAACGACATCCCGTAGAACGTTCTCCCTGCCCCATTGCCGGAGAGCCTCTTCCAGATTCTTGGAATAGCCATAGTCGATCAAAGTGGTGAAATACTGGTCGTCAAGACCGTAGTAGCGATCGGAAATGAGGAGTTCCTCGGTTCGAATCAGACCCAATCCGTCAAACAACTCAGCCCCGATGGCATTGGCACCCGACTCTCCCCGGTTGAGCGTTAACAGTGAGGTGCGTACACCTTGTCCACGGCTGAGGTAGGTCAATGTGCCACCCTGTTCATCATCCGGATGGGCAGTGGTGTAAAGAGCACTTGCCGTTGTCTGGAGCCGTAGCAGGCGTTGCCATAGGCCAGGGGCACCCCAATCGACTGAGAGCGAGCGGGGTCCTGTTCTGGCCTCGGCCAGTGTCAAGACACGGTCTAGATTGGGTCCAGATTGAGCAATCAGGGATTGCGTCGAACCTGCCAGAATGCAAGCGGTCAACAGGACCAGAAAAGTCCGGCCAAAAAACTGAAACTGAAGTAGCATTGTGCCCCCCTTGAGGTCTTGTGTGTGAATCAACTTACAGGGTTACACTTTAGCATAAAGTCAGAATCGGCCAAGGTGTAATTGCCTGAATTGTTGCCGGAATCCGGCAGTGTCCCAGCCGATCAGTGGCAGGCCGCAATTACATCCGGAAATTTGCTTTTCTGGAGGCTTATTGGACTCAGGCACACGCAGCAGGGAGTCTGTTATCAAGTAATCAGGGGAAACTATCTGCTTTCTCATGAGCAGATCGTTTTCAGCAACCCTACCGCGACACCCTGCCGCCTTTGGCCTACGTCAGATAATCCAGCCAGGGAGTATGAACTTGTTGGTACGCGTCAACCAGTTTTTCTGCCAACTCACGACGTTCGACTAGTGGGTTGATGGTCAGGGCATCGATCGCCAGGGACCGCGAGCCCTGCAACGCGGCCGCCACGGTAACCTGCTCGAAATTCTTGACTTGAAGAACCAGCTCTCTGACCTTCTCGGGCAAGTGACCGACAGCCAGCGGTCGAGCACCGTTGGAGTCGATAGCGCAAGGCACTTCCACTGCGGCATCACAATCGAGGTCTTGTATGGCTCCCTGGTTGGCCACATCAACTGGCATCACCCGTAGCTGGTCGTTGCCGATCGCACTCATCACATCCAGAGCGATTCGCTCGTAGCCAGTTGCACCCTGGTACAGTTCTTCTTTGGCCGCGACCACTTTGCCCTTCTCAAGTTGTTCCCCAGTTTCAATCGCCATGTAGGAGGCATTGCGACTCGCCAAATAAAAGTCGTAGGCCTCCAGAATTCTGGTCTCATTCCGACCAGAATCGGCCACCGACTGCATCAGGCGATTCTCGAGATTCTGGATCATTTTGCCACGGGTATTCCCGGAGGCTACTGTCTTGCGGAAGGCCTCACGGGTCGCATAATAAAAAAAGAGGTACTCCGTGGGCAGCAGACCCAATTCCCTCAGAAAAGTTTTCGAGAAGAAAGGGTTGGGATAAGCTCCCTCCAGTGCTTCGTCCGAAGCCAGTAGCTCTTCCATGCGGTCACGCCCGTCCACCCGGATGGCCCGGATCCAACCCAGATGGTTCAGGCCCAGGTAGTCGAAAGATGCTGCTTCAAGCGAAATTCCCAGCGCTTCGGCGAGATGCAGAAACTGCTCCCGGGGTGTATCACAGACGCCGATGCAACGGGCACCTATTCCTTCATGTATCAATGCCTCAGCCATGATTCCGACTGGATTGGTGAAGTTGATCATCCAGGCCTGGGGGGCTAGCTCGGTCACTCTGCGGGCGTATTCCACAAGGATGGGGATAGTACGCAAGGCCAGGGCGAAGCCGCCGGGTCCGACCGTTTCCTGACCTGGCACCCCATGCTCCAGTGCAATCCTCTCGTCTTGAACCCGACCTGGGATTCCACCCACTCGAATGCTCGAGACTACGAACGAAGTCCCATCAAGTGCCTCTTCGAGTGTGGTCGGCTGTGATACCCGAACTGTTCCACCGGCCCTTCTTGCCATTGCCTCCGAGATGCGAGCAATGGTTTCGCGACGCTCCGGGTTGGTGTCAAACAAAGACAACTCGTTTACCGCGAGAGTTGTTTCTTTGCGGAACAGGCCGTTGGTGACCAGTGGAACCCGAACACCTGCACCCCCAATGATAGTCAGCTTCATCCGTGCCTTACCTCTCAGCTTGCTTCAATGGCAACCTGCTCAAGTTGTTGTTTGAACTCCGTTAGACTCGGCAGAGCCTGTACCCCTCCCGGCGAACGGGTCGACAACCCTCCACAGATGTTACCCCACCGGAGTGCCTCTTCTACTGCTTTTCCTGCCATTCTGGCGTGTAAGAATCCTCCGTCAAAAGCGTCGCCGGCGCCGGTGCTTTCAACTGCCTCGACCTCAATTCCCTCAACTTGTACTGGTGAGGCCGCATTGTGCGAGGCGATTGCGCCCGCTGGACCAAGCTTGATGACGACAGTATTGTGTGGATGAGAGAAAAATGCCAAGGCTTGTTGGGCCGAAGATCCTCCAGTATACCGGAGTGCTTCCATCTCATTGAGAAAAAGTACATCCAGTTGCTGGCACAGATTCTGGAAGCCATGGGAACTGCCAGCCGCTGGATCCCAACCCAGGTCCCAGGACACCGTGACTCCGCTGCTCTGGAGCTGTTTCACTGCGCTCAGGAACGGCCCCCACCGACTGGGAGTGAGGGCGAAGTGGACATGGCCGGCGAGACTGATTCGTTCCAGAGTTTCTGCCCCAAGCAGGTGCTCTTCTACGAAGTGATTGGCACCAGGGTAAGTCAGAAAATAGCGATCTTCCCGCGTGGAAACCGCCACAGTGAGTCCCGAACTCACCTCGGGTCTTATCTGGGACCACGGGAAAGAAACTCCAGTCTCCTCCAGTCGTCTCCGGGCTTCGACATCCAGCGCGGACTCACCCCAAACCGTCACCAACTCTGTTGCGCGTCCCAGTCGGGCTGCTGCAGTAGCGGTGATCGCGGCACCGCCGCCCAGTGAGATGGCAAAGTTGTCGGTTTTGAGTTCCTTGCCCAGGGTCGGAAGTGTCTCCAGATCGAAAAAGATCAGATCCGCAAAAAACTCGCCACAGCAGACCAGCTGTTCAGGGTTGGCGGGGTCTGTCATCCTGCTTAAGCTCCACAATGAACCGGGTGGTCGCCGCGACTCTTTCACCGATCGTCTGGTCCGCCTGAGCCTTCAATGCCTGGTACCGCTGGAGGGTCTGTCGTGCCTCCTGCAACTGGCCCAACCGCTGTAGTCCAAGTCCCAGCCGGTAGTGTGCCGAAACATGGTTCGGATCAAGCTGGACCACTCGCTGGAGTGCCTCGACTGAACCAGTCCAGTTCTGGAGTTCGAATTGGATCTCACCCAGCAACAGATGCGCTTCCAGGAAGCTGGAGTCCTCCCGAGTCAGTTGACTCAACAGTTCGACCCGCGCCGCCAACTTGCTTGAATCTCCCGACCGGGAAGCGTGTCGGTAAATTGTCAAAGCCTCAAAATAACGAGCCCAAGGATTCGCCGCTTCCCGGTTTAGTAGTTCCTTGAAGGAGCCCACGGCGTCTTCAAAAGCCTCTTCCGACTGGTCGAACGTTTGTGAAAGTAACTGGTAGCCCATCAGTTCGTCAGGCTTCAACTCCACAGCTTTCAAAAAGGCCCGGGTTGCCTCCTCGTACTGCGTCAGACCGAGCGCCGCAGCTCCGGCACCAACCCAGAGATGCCAGGAGTCGGGATGACTCTTGAGACCCGCCAAAAAAACTTGACCAGCGGCCTCCCAGTTCCAGTGAATCAGGAATTCGTGACCCAGAGCATAGTAGTTTGCCGGCGTGGGATCCAGTGCTACCGCGCGGCGAAAATGAGAAACCGCCTCAAGTGGCTTTTCCTGAGCCTCCAGCAGGTCCCCCAGAAGCAAGTGGATCTCCCCGGTTTCTTCCATAGCGAGAGTAGCCTTTGCTGTCCGGGTGGCCTCAGCAAACTTTGCCAGCCCCTTTTGGACCAGTGCCAGGTTGAGATGGGCCCGATAGTAGGCTGGCAACTGATCGATCACCAATAGGAGCAGTTCCTCAGCGGGTTCCAGCAGGCTCTGACTCAAGAGCAGCGATGCCACCTGAAACTGCAACTCTGGCTGACCATTCAGCAATGGTGTGATCTCTTGCAATATCTGGTGCGTCTGGTCAGCACGTCCTAAAGCACGCTCAGTGAGCACTTTCAAGAACCGCACCTCAACCCGAGACATCGCAGGGTCTGCCAGTTTCTTCAGAACTGTGTCCACTGCTTCGTACTTACCTAGCAAGAACCGACAATAGGCAAGCTGGTAGGCATTCTCGTAGACGTCCGACTGAATCACAAAGGCCTTTTCCAGCCAGGGGAGAGCCTGCTCAGGACGGCCCTGTTGCAAGAGTAGAGTTCCCAGATTGAAGCTTGCCGTGGGATTGTTCGGTTCAAGTTCCAGAGCTTTCTGAAACTGCTCCGTGGCCTCCAAGGCTTTTCCCAAACGCATCAAACTGGCGCCGAAGTTTGTCCGGAGAACAACCGAGTCCGGCTGTAATTCCACGGCTCGCTCGAAGTGCTGGTTGGCCTCTTCCGGCTTCTGATTGAGATCAAGGATGATCGCTAGCAAGTGTTGAATCTCAGCAACCATGGGATGGCGTCGCGCAAGCGGTTCGATGACCTGAAGTGCCTTCAGGTAGCTTCCGCCCCGGAAGTGATCCAGGGCGCGGTTGAATTCGGCGACGGCATCAACCGGGACCTGCACCACTGGCAGGCCGGGTAGAGTCCGGCAGAGACTCAGCAAGACGAAGCAGATCAAGAGAGCCTGCAAAGTACGATGGACCAGGGACTGCCGGCTGGTGCTGTTCATCGTCCAGTTCTGGCTGTCCTTGTGTCGAGGAGCCATGCAAGGATCAGTTTACGGTATCTCGCCATTCCAATCTGTAAAGTTGTGCATAGCGAGACTTCTCCTGCCGACAGGCCTGGTGCAATAGGGTTAGTCAGAATGATCATTATAATGGGTACAGTGGTGTCGGGAGCCTTCCATCAAAGCTGCACCCTGAGACAGTCCTGATGTCGGCTGAGAGTTGGTTTCTCTGGCAAGCGCGATTGTCGATACCCGAGGCTGACACGACTCCTCCAAAGAAGTGCTACGGGAGATGAAACGAGCCCAAACGGTGATCCCTGGGCTGACCGTGTTGGGGTTGCGCGTCCTGGGTGTTACTGACCTGATCAAGATCCAGGGGCACAGCGAGATTGCCTTTGGCAGCCAAGAGGGCGTTGGACTTGATGCTCATTTTCGGCGCGTTCAGCTTCCCTCCGATCTGGAGAAGAGTGATGCCTGTGGATGGCTAGGTGATTTGGGAAGACTTTATGAGACTTCCTCCACCAAAAGTCGGATGCTGGTCAAGATCGTACCCGGGAGGACCGACTCGCTGGTCCGCAAGTGGCTGACCGAGGATGCCAAGTCCCAAAGCTGGTGATTACCATGCCCCGCTTCCGTTGGCTTTATCTTTTTTCCGTAGTCGGGCTCTTGGTATGTGTTGAGCCTTGTTTGCTGTGCCAATCATTGTCACAGCCCCGCTTTATCGAGTCGGCAGATGCTGCCGGTCTGAGCGGATTCCGTTTGGTCAGTGGCGATCATAGGAAGCGCTACATTGTTGAAGCCAGTTCCGCCGGTGTCTGTGTCTTCGACTACGACCTTGACAGCAGTCCCGATCTTTATTTTGTTAACGGCGGCCACATTGAGGACTTCCAGCAAAGCAGACCCTCGCGCTTGCGCCATGCGTTGTTCCGCAATCGGGGTAGTCGCAGTTTCGAGGAGCTCACGGAAAAGGCGAGTGCTGGCGGAAACGGCTATTGGGGCATGGGTTGCTCTGTCACCGACTACGATGCCGATGGGTTTCCTGATCTTTACATCACTGCTTATGGCCCTAATCAACTGTTGCGCAATCAAGGTGATGGAACCTTTAAGGATGTCACCGAGCAGGCGGGGGTAGATGATTCCCGCTGGTCAACTGGCTCGGCTTGGTCTGATGTGGACCTCGACGGGGATCTGGATCTGTTCGTTGCCAACTACATCGAGCTGGACCCAAGTAACCTGCCCCAACCTGGAAGCCAGGCCTACGGCTCAATGGGAAGTCTGAGTTTGGGTTGTCAGTATCTGGGCCTTTCGGTCATGTGCGGCCCGCGAGGACTCAAAGGTGCTGGCGACTCCTTCTTTCTCAATCGGGGGGATGGCACCTTCGAAGAAAAATCCCTTACTAGCGGACTGGGCGATCCGCAGGCTTACTTTGGGCTCGGGGCACTTTTTGTACACCTTGATGACGATGGTCTACCTGACCTCTTTGTAGCCAACGATGCGACGCCCAACCTGCTCTACAGGAATTTGGGCAACGCCAAATTTGAAGAAGTCGGACTCCTTTCGGGGGTGGCCGTCAATGGTCAGGGAGTCGAACAGGCCGGGATGGGTGTCGCGGCTGGAGATTTTCTCAATCATGGCCGACTCTCTCTCTATGTCACTCACTTTTCCGAGGACTACAACACGCTTTATCGCAATGAGGGTCACTTCAACTTCACAGATGTCACGACTCAGTCAGGCCTGGACCTCCCCACACGCCCGTACGTTGGCTGGGGGACGCTTTTTTTTGATTTTGATAATGATGGTTGGCTGGACATTTTCATGGCCAACGGGCACGTCTTTCCCAGCGTGGATCAGCTCGAACAGGTATCCGCAGTATCTTATCGCCAGAGCAGCCTGATTTTTCGGAACCTGCAGAATGGTCGTTTTCAGGAACAGCCCGGTCTCCTGTATCTCGAAAATGAGGAATCCAGCCGGGGAGCAGCAACCGCAGACTTCGACGGCGACGGGAGACTGGATCTCGTCCTCAACAACATCGACTCAAGTCCCACACTCTTCTGGAACCAGACTCCCGATGGAAATCACTACTTGAGAATCCGTTTAGTCGGCAGGGGTGGTAATCGTCTGGCTCTGGGGGCACGAGTTAGGGTGCGCACCGGAGACCAGCTGCAGCTGCGTGAGGTGCACGGCAGTGGAAGCTACCTTTCTCAGAGCGAGTTGGTGCTCCATTTCGGGATAGGCACCCATACCCAAGTGGACTCCGTGGAAGTTACTTGGCCTGGTGGCCAAACCTCGACCTTGATCGAGGTACGGGCCGATCAGGAGATTATGATTCGCCAGCCGTCTGCTGACCAAACGGCCACTCACCGACCTGGCGGGCTCTGATCATATAGAGACCGATCCCCAGCGCCAGAACCAGCAGCCCTAACCCTACGATGGCGGCTCCCGTCGAGACAAGCACAAGGAGCCAGAGGATCAGGGCTACAAGACTGGGGATCGGGTACCCCCACATTTGGAAGGGGCGGCGGATATCAGGCCGATAGTTTCGAATCAGAGTCACGGCAACAACCTGCCCAAGCACCTGGACAATGATCTGGATCACGATGAGCGCCTGAATGATGTTACCCAGGTCAAAGAAACAAAAGACGGTCGAGATCAACCCCAGTGTCAGTAGCGAGACGTTGGGGAAGCGCTTGGTCGGGTGCAGCTTGCCGAAAACCGAAAAGAATTTCCCGTCCCTGGCGGCGGCGTAGGGGATTCTCGAATACCCGAGTAGTAAGGCGAAAACGGATGCGGCCGACGCGCCCAGGACCAGATAGGTCAGGACCTGGGCCGCCCAGGATCCATAGACGATTTCCATGAAGTCGGAGACCACGTGCTGCGAGGCCATCGCGTCGCGCCAGGGCACCACGCCGAGAATCGTGGTGTTCAGGAAGATGTAAAGGAACGCCACGAGAGCGATCGAGGCGATGACAGCGAAGGGAATGTTCCGACTGGGGTTTCTGACCTCTCCCCCCAGGAAGCAGATATTGTTGTAACCACCGTACCCGTAGATGCCGATCAGCGCAGCGCCCCCCAAGCCCGAAACGAAGTCCCAGGACCAGGAGAAGGCTCCCTCGGGAATATCGAAGAGAAGCTCGCTTTGGATGTTGAAGAGCCCCGAGACAATTACCCAGAGAATGGTCCCGACCGCGGCCAGCATGAGAATGAAAGAGAGTCGGCCGATGGTGCGAATACCACGGTAAAGCGCGAAGGTGATGAGCAGGCAAAGGCCAACCGCGATGAACTGGGTGGTCAGCGGAGAGAGCTCAGGCCCCAGATAGTGGGCGTACTGGGCAAACCCGACGGCCCCGGTCGCCACCGAAAGCGGTGCGGTGAAGAAGATCATCCAGACGAACAGGAAAGACATCATCTGGCCCATCTTCTTCGGGCCGTAGGCTTCCCTGAGATAGACGTAGGAGCCTCCCGCTCCCGGCATCGCAGCCCCCAACTCGGCCCATACCAAGCCGTCGCAGATGGCTAGTATCGCCCCCAATAGCCATCCCAGCATGGCATGGGGCCCTCCCATGGCCACAATCAGAATCGGGATCGTGACAAAGGGTCCGATGCCGAGCATCTCGACCACGTTGGCCGAGATGGCTTCCTTCAGCCCCAGGCCACGGATCAGGCCCTCTCCGGAATCTTGCTGGGGGGCTTGTTCTGTCGGCATTTTTGACCACCCTAAGGGGTTGTGCAACTTACTAGCACCACGAGTCCATTGGGCGAGCTTGCAGGTTTGGCAATGGGCGGGCCTGAATGCAGACCCGCCCGGTTGGAATGTCGACTAGAAAAGGAACTTCAATGCGAATTGAATCACCCTTCCTTCCCTCAGCGGATCGAGAACCGAGTTCGTCTGGCCGAACCTGCCATTGTGCACTCTCCGCTCCGGGTTTCTGAACTGAGGCGTGTTGAAGGCGTTGAAGAACTCCCATCGGATCTGCAATTTGGTGTTCTCTCTGGAACCCAGGTCGAAGTTCTTGAACAGGGAAAGATCGAAGTTGTGATGCGGCCAACCACTCAAGCTGTCGACTCCGCAGTTGCCGAATGTCCCGATTTGCGCGGGCTGGAAAGCGTTCGTGTTGAAGAACTGCTCGACGGTCCTGGGGCCCTGCGGGTCACCGATGCAGTCCGCTCGAGCGTTCTGGCTGTCCGTGTTGCTATTGTCGGGGCCGCCAATCCCGATGGGGGCGCCCGAGGTGGAACTCCAGATGCCGTTGAATTGCCAGCCGCCCAGGACGTGACGCGCAGACCCATCGCTCGGAGACGGGATTTGCCAAGTCCAGTTCATGACGAACCGATGCGTCTGGTCGAAGACCAGCCGTCCATAGTCGGCTGCCAGATCATAGGCATTCTGCGGCCGGACCAGGCTGGCCGACGCTCCGCCCGAGAGATTGTCCTGTGTGTCTCCCAGCGCTTTGCTCCAGGTGTAGTTCATGTTGAAGGCCAAGCCTCCGGTCATTGGGCGCCTCAGGCTCGCCTGCAGGGCGTTGTAGTTGGCCTTGCCGTTGCTGGCCAAATGGTCGCTCAAACGCGGCCAGTCCGGGAAGGGACGCGTCACCTGTCCATCCGGGTGGATGTAACCCTGGTTCAGCGGCTGGAGCTTGCGAATCTGGTTGGAGTCTCCACCCACGTACGAGATATCCAGCAGATAATTGTCTTGAGGTTGGAATTGGAACCCGAAGCTGTACTGCTGTGACCAGGGAGAAATGCCTTCGAAGCTGCGGCTTCGGATATCGATCGTCAGGGGATGGAATTCGCTGGTTCCCGAAGGGAAAGGATCGCGCAACAACGCCGATGAAGGCCTGCTGGCGCTCGCTCTGAAGCCACGAAATTCAACCAACTGTGGGGGATTCAGCGATAACGCTGCGGAACTCCCTATCCGATCGATCGCCTGGAAGAAAATCGCATAGCCACCTCTGATGACCGTGTTGTCCGAGACTCGCAAGGCCGCTCCAAACCGGGGGGCAATATTGTTACGGTCGGGCTTGACCAGAGCCCTGCTGAAAATATCATCCCCCTGAACTTGCTGCACGCATTCGAATGTGCAGGGGAGTTGACCAATATCCGAACTGGTCGTTATCACCGCTCCCCGGCCTCCATTCGCATTGGGATCGAAATTGGAAATCAGATCATTCTTTTCGAGAATCGGAGTGAAGTACTCGTATCTGACCCCGAAGTTGAGAGTGAGTTTGGAACTGGCCTTGAAGGCATCCTGAACATAGAACATCACACCGTCGGTGTAGGTTTGGGGCACAAGAGCCGTGGTGGCCCGGATTTCCCGAATATTGCCCAGTAGCAGGTTGGCGACCCCGTCACCGACAAACCAATTGGGAACGCGCAGGGCACCATTAGGTGCTCTGACGTCCAGATAATCGTTCAGGGCCCGTTTGTATTCAACTCCGAACTTGAGCGAGTGATTCCCCCGAATCAAGCTAAGGTTATCCAGCAACTGGAAGACCTTAGACACTTGGAACTGGGGTCTCCACTCTGAGGTCCCGAGAATGGTGTAGCCGTCAACACGGATCGGAGGGAGACCGTAAGCGAATGTACCGGGGAGCGAATTCAGTCCGTAATCGGGCCCAACGTCACCTTCGGGGGCAACGGGATCAGATGTTGAATAGATACGATTGAATCCGAATCTAAGGCTGTTAAAGACGGACGGGCTGAAGATCCGATTCCAGGTTAGTGCCAGGAGTTGCCCCCGGACATAGCTGTTGGCAGTGAAGCCACCCGTTGCCAGTGGGTTGGGGAATGGGCCCTGCTCGACGATGGTGTCGGTCTGCAGAAAGCTGTAGGACGCGTACAAGACGTCCTTGTCCGAGAGATTGTGGTCGAGCCTGACATCGAAGGAGTTCTGCTCCAGGGGCACATCGAGAGCGGACTGGTAGCTGAACTTTTCAAAGTTGGCTTCCGGATACAGCTGTACCAGCGCCATGCCAGCCGGGTCTGCGCAAGGCCGTCCGTCCGTGCGGTTCGCCAAGAGATTGAGGACGTCGTTGACTTCGTCCACGCAAGGCACGATCTCCGGATAAATGGCAGTGCCATCCGCTCTGCGGGCTATTACTAGGTCGCGGTCGCCCGTGAAGATGCCCTGCTTCATTTGAGCCGTTGGAACCGTGCCGTTTGCGCCTCCGGCCTTGGTGGCGTCCGTGCGCTGATAATCGGCAAAGAAAAAGGTCCGATTCCTCGCAACCGGCCCGCCTATGGTGAGTCCGTATTGGCCGCGCTTCTCAACACCGCGTTCCACTCCAGCTCGGTTGTTGAAGAAGTTGTTTGCATTCAGACTGTCGTTGCGGAGAAAGTACCAGCCGGAACCGTGAATGTTGTTCGCGCCCGACTTGAGCTCGGCATTGATAACCGCACCTTGGCTCCATCCGAACTCGGCGTCATAGGTTCGGGTCTGGATCTTGAAGGATTGGAGCGCGTCAGGGGGAGGCGAGACCGCCTGAGGACTCCGTTCTTGGGCATTGGTCGTAAACGTGTTGTTGTCGACTCCATTGAGGGCGAAGTAGTTCTGGAGCGAAAAATTGCCATCGACGTTGATTCTGGCTTCGCGCGGATTGGATTGCGCTCCGGGCGCCGGGACCGCGCCCGGACTTAACAGGATCAGGTCCGAGTAACGGCGTCCGTCGAGCGGGAGGTCCGCGATGACGTCGGACTCGATGACCGTTCCTAACTGGCCGCTCTCCGCCTCCACCGCCAAGGCCGCGGCGACGACTTGGACTTCCTCGGTGATGTCACCGACTTCCAAGGTGAAAGTGAGTTCAAGACGCTGCTGGATGGCGAGCTGTATCCCGTCTCTGACCGCGGCCTTGAAGCCTGCCGTCTCGGCTCGAACTTGGTAGGCCCCCGGTCGCAGGCCTGACGCTTGGAAAACGCCGGATTCGTTGGTGCTCAGAGCAACGGAGACACCTAACTCGGTGAGAGTGACCGTGACGTCGGCACCGGGCACGACCGCCCCCTGGGCATCCCGGACCGTCCCCAGGATTGTCCCAGTGTTGATCTGAGCAAATAACGGGAATGGTAAGAGTAGAACCAGGAGTAAAATGAAACGAGTTTTGCAAAGCATGTCAACCTCCTATGCTTCCAGCTTGGCTTAGGTTAACCCCCTATACTTGGCTTAGGTTAACCCCCATATAGCTTGGTATATAGGGTAACCCCACCCGGTTCTATTGTCAAATGATCCCGGTTTTATTGTCAAATGATCCCGGTTTTATTGTCGAATGATATTGTCAAATGATATTGATAATGGGTGTACGACATGAGTCTGAGATCGGTGAGATTAGTTTGGTAACGGCGCCAAGTGCCATTGTTCCCAATGGTCATCACCCATCCCTGTCCTTACTGCTTTAGTGGTAAGGACAGGGAGCCCAGCGTGCCGATACCCAAATCTATCCGGGCCTGGGAGGAACGCCGCGACCACATCCGGAGTGCTCTCACCGCCATCGGAGATCTGCGCCTCGGATCGCTGCGCCACCGATATCAGAAATGTGGTAAGCCGAATTGCCGTTGCAAGCAAGCCGGTCATCCCGGGCACGGCCCCTACTTCGTGCTCCTGTGCGAGGTCGCCGGCAAGAAGACCACGCGGTCCATCCCAGCCGCACGCGTCGACGAGACGCGCGCTCAGGTCGACGAGTGCCAGCGTTTGCGCAGGCTGACCGGAGAACTCATCGAGGTCAGCGAGCAATTGTGCGACGCCCGCCTGCAGACCGCCGGCGCGGCTTCCCGGAGACTGGGCGGCGCGTGATTCTGGGCGACGGAGCTGCGTAGATTTGGAACGTGGCCGCGGAAATGTTCCCCGGAGCCCTGCAAATCGTCGACCTTTTCCACGCTAAGGAGCACTTCTGGGAGGTTTCAAAGGCGCTGCACTGCAGCGGCGGCCCGCTCACGGAGCAGTGGGCCGAGGCGTGCTGCGACGAACTGGACGGGGGCCGCTTGGGGGATTTGCTAAAAGCTCTGTGAGCGCACGCTTAGGACTGCCAAGAAGTGCGCCTGTGCGCCGAATACGTGGAGCACAACCGCAGCCGGATGGAGTACGCGGACTTCCGCGTCCAAGGCCTGTGCGTGGGATCCTGCGTCGTGGAAGCTGGTTGCAAGACGGCAGTCGGCACGAGATTAAAAAGGGCCGGGATGCGTTGGACAG
>JAKZYH010000219.1:0-3531 GCA_047514575.1 Acidobacteriota bacterium
CGAATGAAGTTTCAGCTTAGTCCCGCCCCGGCTGCGCCACCCCCTTCGAGAACGAAACTTCGGCCGAGGATAGGCGATATTGTGCGTCACTCCGTGGGGAAGGTCACTCCGTGGGGAAGAGTTGTCCAGCTCGCTCCCTTCGTCGTCGTCCTCGACGGCCGGAACTTGGCCTCATGTTGCTAACGGCTCAAGTCGTTCGCGGCTCTGTCGGATCGCGGAACGTGATGGTGGGCGATCGTTTGGAACTTGATCCTTGTGATTTGGAGCTTGTTTGTACCTTGTATCTTGTACCTTCGACTTTCGAAGTTTCAGCTTAGCGCCGCCACCGGCTGCACCGGATCGTACGGGAAAGAGACTTCAGTCGATTGGCGTGGCGGTGGCGCTGTCCTCGGGGGCCTCGCCCTTCTCCTGCGGGGAGTCTGGTGCTGAGGCGAGCTTGCCGATCTCACTGCCTGTCAAGGCTCGTTTCGCGACCAGGACGTTGTCGACGAAGCCGACCAGCTGCTCCTGGTTTGAGGCAAGAACCCCCTGCCCGCGAAAGATAAAACGGCCGCCCTGATCCTCTCCAAGGTGTAGATTTGCCGCCAGGTGAACTCCGACACTTGACTCCGTTCCGGTAGGAGCAAGGTACTCGACGAGCGATCCATCGGGCATCAAGCGAGAGTTTCCGGGGCGCACCTGCCCGCCGCCCACCTGGCTCCCGTCCAGGTACAGCTTCACGTTGCCTCGTGTATAGGTGGCGGCAAGGTGATGATATCGATCGCCTAGCCAAAACCGGGGTTGGGACTGGACTCTCTGTCCAGCGAGGATGAACCGCAGAACGCCGGTACTGGGATTGAAGTCGAAAATCAACTCCCCTGTTGCCGGCTCACCACTGCCTCTATAAGTACTGAACAACCGAGTCAGCGTCTGGTTGGAACTCTTGACCCAAGCGGCCAGTGTAAATCGATCTCCCAGATGAGATGTATCTTCGACCTCGAAGGTATTGAGGCTTCCTGCAGCTCCCCGGAAGGCGAGTGAGGAGTCTCCCTGGAGCGCGTTCGAAGGGTCGTTGTCGATGGAAACACCTCGGTGAAGAAGCCCTTGCTGCACACCATCACGAAGCAGCTGATCTTGTGCGGTTCTCCCTTGATCCGACTCAAACGTAAAGGACGCCTCTGCCGCGAGCGGTAGACTCTCCGGACGCACGTTGGCCCCTGCCCGGAAGGAATAGAGAGACGCATTCCTCATAAGGAAACGTAAGCGACGAGGCTTCTCCGATACCGGGATCAGATCGCGTCCCGCTCCCCAGCTGACCCTCTGGTTGACGCCATCCTGCTCCAACGGCTGGCAGTCTCCGCCGCCGAATCCGCTCCAGACTGCTCCCTCCGTATCCAGGAGCTCTACCCGGATCTCTCCCCCCCGTGCATCGGCGTTCAACCTCAGTTCACCCTCCAGGTTGCTCAGGGGTTTGGTGGTCACGGTACCAGTGGTAGAGCCAGCCTCGAGAGAGGCGAAGCCATCTTTGCGCAGGGTGGCCAGACCGACTCCGGAGCGGCCTTTCCTGAAGCCGTGGGTTCGATCAAAGCCGCCATAGAAGACCTTGATCGTATCGTGCTCCAGAAGAGGGTAGTTGAGGGTTTGTACCATCCCACCGTCCCAGGATCCTGCTTCTCCCAGAGACAGGATGGGAAGTCGATCTCCTTCGCTACGGATCCAGTTGATGCCGTCTCGACTACTCACCAACTCACAGAAGATGGGGCCATCGCTTTCGCCGTTGGTGATGCGAAAGACCCAGAGGAACCCGAGGTATAGCGACTCGTAGGGAAAAACCGTGAGTCCGTAGAAATCGGTGTGCTGTTTGTACTCGGTAACCCATCGGTCATCCCACTCGTCGGGGACCAGGATCAGCTCGGCCGGTGACCAATGTTCGAAGTCCGAAGAGAAGGCTACGCCGACGGAACGCCGAGCGAATCCCCTTACCGCGGAGAACACCTTGGGATAGCCGATATATCGTTCCGTGTGGGGGTCCCAGAGAAAGTGGCCGACGTCTCCGGAATCAGGAAGCACCGGATTCTCGTGCGTCTCCTTCCAACGAACGCCGTCCGGCGAATAGGCTCCCCAGAAGCCGGTCACCGAGTGGTCCGGCGGGCTGCGGCCGAAGTCGTAGTTGATCATCTTGTAGTGACGCTCGGGATTCTGGTCCCAGGGTGTGTGAATCACCTGGGGCATATGGTCGAGCCGACTACGACGGAAAAAGATATTGTTGTCCTTCGATCCTTGGTGTTCGGTGAGACCCAGGTTGGGCATCGTCCAGCTGATACCGTCTCTGCTCGTGGCATAGAGGTTGTGGCAGTCCCCATCCCAGATGTCGTACCACATCCGATATCCGCTTCCGTCTGCGCCCGGCAAAACGGTCCCGTAGGGTACGGTCCGCTCTTCCTTCCACGCTCCTTCCGAGACGAGTACCGGATTGCGAGAATCCTTCTGGAGAGGATGGTAGGTCCGTTTTACCCGGACCTTCTCTTCGACCAGATAATCATCCACAAAAAGCTGCCAGGGACCGGTCAAATCGCCAAGAGCCCGCTCTCGAGGCTCGGGCTTAGGGTTCGGGCCGCAGCCCAACATCAGGCCCAGAAGCACTACCAGCACCGCAGCGAATAGGGTCTGAGAAATGCGAGCAGCTCCTCTTCGATGTTCAATCAAGGTGTGTTCCGAGCCTTCCTGAGAGAAAGAGCTCTCTCTGGAAACGCTAAGGGTCTGCCATCGTCGCGGTCCATGTAGACTTCCGAGGAAAACGCCATACCGCATCGGGGAAAGACTCCCCAACCGGGGAAAATTTCCCGGCATCCATCTGGTCTCCTCTTGCGGCTAGCCTGTATCTATAGGCATAGGCTGAATGGCACAGGTCGTGCAAGCTATTGAGGACGAGGAAGCCGATGGGGAAGGAACGTGTGAAGAGTTACTTGCTACGTAGGGTTCTGGCAGTTGCCTCGCCGCCCGAAGTCGGCGAGCCCGGAATGTCGGGATAACCCCGGCAGGGAACGGAGACGGCCATCCTCCCCGGTCGTCTCCCGTTTTCCCCTCCCTGGCCTCATGCCCACCAAGGCTCCCAGGTCAGGGCGGCCTTCGTCCGAGATCAATCTGTTTGAGCCTCTCCAACTCCGAAGAAAGCTGACGTACCTGTTCCTCTCGCTCCTGGATGGCTGATCTCAGCCGCCGAATCCGACGCTGTAGACGCTGAACGTCGGCCTCGAGCTCTTCCGTTTGGGCGCGCGATTCGCTAGCCGCGGACTCTAGTCGTCCCATTCCTTCTTTGAGCAGCGTCGCCTCCGACTCCAGCTTCTGCATCTCAGATCGACGCTGCTCCAACTGGGTACCGTTCTTCCTGATTTGGGACTTGAGTCCAAGAATCAATCTGCTCTGGGAGGCCAGAGGTGCGCCCGGAGAAAGCTGAAGTAGTTTCTGGAATAGGAGTGTTGCCTTTTGGGGGTCATGTAGGGAACTTTCGGGCAACACATGGATTAGAGCCAGACGAAAAAGGGCTTGGGC
>JAKZYH010000220.1:0-3854 GCA_047514575.1 Acidobacteriota bacterium
TATACCCCATATAATCCTTTCATATAACGAATAAAACCGAACTAAACACAACTATTACATGCCTACATAATACAGCAAGAAACCACACTTATCTCCTGTAGAATCAGTCAGTTATGTGCTAAAGTCTGAGGGAACTTCAGCCTAGTGATTCTCAAGGCTGGCAGGAACACCGTTACTTCAGCGAGTGCGCCTTGGGGGCGGCTCCTCTGTGAACTGGAAGGCATAGAGTTTGCACGATCTCATTGTGATGTGCAGGCGAATGGTACGACCCTGCAGTTCGGCCAGGGTCTTGCCTGAGCTCCAGCGTGCCGGAGCGGCCAGGCGATTACGGTCGATGGGAAGCGACTCCTTCAACGTGTATCCGGAGATGGGATTTCCCCCCTCGTCCTGGATCTCCACAGTCAGATAGCCCAGGGCCGAGGCGTTGAGATTGAACTCCAGCCGCGTGCCCGAGAATCCGAGCGGCGGCGTGGTGAACCATCCCCCCTGGGGACCGGCGTCCGCCGATACAAACCCGTCCAGCCGCTGCACCAGCCGATAGATGCCCCCCTGGCCTTCATAGGTCGGCGGGTCGCCGTGGGTGCGGGCCTGACCGCAGTAGTACTCATAGATCTCATCGCCCCGACGGAGCATTCCGTGGGTAGGCCAGAGCACGCCGCCTTCCGGTCCATCAGCCCGTCCCAGTTCAACGTACGGACGCCGATCGGGACGCGACCAGCTGACCCCATCGCGACTGACCGCCAACTGAACGTCCTGCACGCCATCATTGAGCTGGGTCCCTCCAGGGAAGCCGAGATCCCTGGCGTTTGGTGAATAACCAAAGTGGCGGTAGTTGACCCACATCGCCAGGTAGACGTCCTGCGCATACGGATACCTGGTCACTGTGGCCATCTGGACGTCGGTGTCCGGAGGGTCCTTCTCGTCGCAGGTCATCACCGAATCATAGGCATCGCCGTGCCTCCAGGCACCGGTGTGACCTGGCTGCGGTTTGCGGTACGGCCAGGGCGTTTTGGTGGGATCGTCCAGCTCAATGCGCCCAACCGTCCGGCTCTGACCGAAGTACTGAACTCCGCCGCTGGGATCAGCCTGATACTGTCGGTTGACGTGGTCCCAGAAGACGACGCTGCGGTCGAACCACATCCTCGACTTGTCGCGCGGGACTCCCGGTTGCCCAGTCCGCAGGTACGCCACGTATTTGCCGATCCGGGTGTCGTACGTCAACAGGTTGAGCGAATCGTGGAAGAAGGGCGAAGCCATGGGTTGGACCCTCTTCCAACGGATGCCGTCCGGACTGGTGAAGACGTGGATCCCACCGCCCGCCTTGTGCCAGCCGGCGCCCTCCGCCCCTTCCCAGAGATCGTTGGCGAAGAAGATGCCAAGGGCCTTGTATCGACTCTCCTGAGGCGCCTTTGGATCAATCAGCACCGAGGCCGAGCCACCAGGCATGACGATGTTGTTCTCGCGGTGCCCGAACCAGTCATACAGATTGACCATTTCACGTTTCCAGTGGATGCCGTCCTTGCTGGTGGCGTAGCAGAGGCTGCGCGGCGCAGAACGATATTGGTCTTCCACGAGCCCGACGTAGGCGTCATACCACATCCGGTAGATACCGTTGTCTTCCAGGACCGTGGTGTAGAGACCCAGCACCCGCTTTTCCCAGGGCATCTCGGGTGTCAGCACGCGCCCCGCTTTGACCGGCGGGTTGACCGTAAGGTCGATCCCCTGCCGCTTGGCAAAGAACCTTTCGTCGATGAACAGTTGCTTCAGACCCGATTTCAGTCTCAGGGCTGCTTCCCCATGAGCAACGCCTGGGCCGCAGAACACGTAGATCCCCAGCAGCACAACCACTCGGAACCATCGCTCAAACCCACACCGTGTCACTCTATAATCCTCCTTCAGGAAGATGACGCTAGGAGCCTGAGCGGTAGAAACTGATCTACTGCGAAAGCGGTAAAATCGGCTCATATTTCCCCGATTTCTCGACGAATAGAACAACGCAGGCTCCTCGACGGATACCCTTCTTCGGAGTTTCATTCTCGAACGATCCGGCCACTCCCCAAGGGGATCCCGCCCGACCAGCGCTCACCTCCCGATTGACGAAGAGCTCCGAGCGATCCTGTCGAGGTCACTCAGCTGGAAATGAACGCTCAGGATGTAGGGGAGGGCTCCTCGGTCCCAGTGGCCGTAGGTCGTGGTGACGAAGGTGCCGTCGGGCAGCACTTCGACGGCCGGATAGGCGCAGTCAGAGCCTTTCTTGTTGTCCTTCAATCGCACCTGGAACTGCCCT
Source organism: Acidobacteriota bacterium (assembly GCA_047514575.1). GTDB lineage: Bacteria > Acidobacteriota > UBA6911 > RPQK01 > JAJDTT01 > CAUZIZ01. Next base: position 2,288 of record JAKZYH010000220.1, read on the forward strand.
TCGCGTGCATCGACAAGGTCCTGGTAGGTGCCGACCCAGCCGACCCAGTCGCCCTCGACCGGCGTGTCAAGATGAGCTGCAAGCCGGGAGCGAAAGCTGATGAAGAGACGCCCGTCGAGTCCGTACTTCCCGGTGTGTCGATCACCGCTTAGCGACAAGGGAAGCTCGCGCGGCCGGCTCCAGGTCTCGCCTTCGTCGTCCGAGAATATGATATGGGAGTTCTTCCGACGCGAGTTCTCGCGGAGCAGGCAGGCCAACTGCCGGCCGTCCGGGCTTCGCACGACCCCGGGCTCGCAAAGGTGTAGGTCTGCACGCGCCAGGATCGCTTCGGGGAACGACCAGCTGAGACCGCCATCCCCGCTGAACGTTTTGTAGAGCGTGAAGACGATGGGTTTCTTCTGCTTCATCCCTTTTCTGAAGAAGCGTCCGTCGTCGTGGAACATGGCCATGTAGTGCCCACGGCTGTTCAGAGAAACGACGGCCCCCATGACCACGATGCCACCCCAATCGCCAACTGGCTTGAGCTCGCTCCAGGTCTCACCGTCGTCTTCCGTCACCGCCAGCCGGGCGGGGTACAGACCAGACCACATGATGATTCGCTTGGTGCCGTCGGGTGCGATCACCCGGTGCAGCGTCGGGACTTCCTTCGACGTGGCCCAGCTCTTCGGAGTGGGCAGACGATCACTCCAGGTGCGGCCGCCGTCGGTCGATCGCTTGTAGACGATGGCTCCTTTGCCATGCCCCTTCGGGTAGACGCAAAGCATCGTCTTTCCGTCTTCGAGGAGACTGGTGGTCGGGTGGCCCAGGTACTGACCCTCCTCCCTGTCGACGACCACCTGGCGGGACTCGTGTCCGTCGAGATCAAGGATCGGGATGCTGATGCGAGATGTCGGCGTCGGTTGTTCCTGGGCGCGGCAGAGAAGAGTCGTCGAGAAGAGTACGCAAACAAGAGCGAGAACGATTGAGCATCTCATGACTGGCACCCTTTCGACTGGAGACAGCAACGATTCATAGAGAGTTGGCCTGAGAGCCTAACGGGTTGCTCATCGCCAGTCTACTAGTACGTGATTCTGGAATCTGCTAGAGCAGGGTCTGGTAAATTCGCGAAGCGCGTTGACAAGCGTCACCCCACTCCCGTAGAATCATCGTTTCGAAGGTCCTCGGGGACCGTGTTCTTTGACAATTTGGGATAGAGGGCAACCACAAGCAATAGCTGGAATTTTTTGAGCCACAAAAAATTCTAGGTCAAGCTACTAAGGGTAAACGGTGGATGCCTAGGCGCGGAGAGGCGATGAAGGACGTGGCAAGCTGCGAAAAGCTCCGGTAAGCTGCTAGCAAGCGAAGACCCGGGGATGTCCGAATGGGGGAACCCGGTCTCGAGTAATCGGGATCATCCGTTTCTGAATTCATAGGGAGCGGAAGCAAACCCAGGGAAGTGAACCATCTTAGTACCTGGAGGAAGAGAAAGAAAATTCGATTTCCTGAGTAGCGGCGAGCGAAAGGGAAACAGCCTAAACCCGGCTAACCTCTTTTGAGGTCGGCTGGGGGTTGCGGGACCCGGCACCCG
>JAKZYH010000221.1:0-28610 GCA_047514575.1 Acidobacteriota bacterium
CGTTAAGGTACATCAGCAGACCACCGAGGAACACCAGCTCGACGCTGTCCTCCGGTTCGAACGACACAACGTCGCCCTGCACAACCTCGACGTTGGAATACTCGGCACAACGCTGAACCAGTGCCTCATACAGCGGCGTGCTGGCCTCAACGGCGACAACCTTCGCGAAATGCTGTGCAAAGTGTTCTGTCCAGAAGCCGATACCGCTTCCCAGGTCGAGCACCGTACCGGCCGGATTCAGTCCCCGAATCAACTGTTGCGCAATCCGGGTTTCTGCGTAAAAACGAAAACGGCCGGCAACGGCGGGGAATCCAAAGCCGTCCATCACGTACGGCCCCAGGATCGATGGCCGGGCATTGTGCCAGTATTTGTTGACCGCTCCGTAATTCAGTTCCGGCATGTTCTGTTATCCGTCGGTCCCGCCAGCCGCAAAGAGCAGTTCGGCTTGATCAAGGTCTTGAGGGGTGTCGATCTCGTACCATGATCCGGGATCAAAAAAGACCGCTTGAAAGGAGAGTCTGCCGTCGGCCACCATTTCCGCAAAAACGCTCTCGTAAAACCTGTTTACTTGACCCTCGGCAACCTGCCGCTCCAATTCCAGAATGATCCGCCGCCATGACTTGAGGGAGAGAGTGCAAATGTTGACGGTCTTGTAACGCAGCTCGTCGGTCGCATGCTCCTCGCCAAGCTGAAAAGCGCGAACCGACTGGAAAAGGTCGACTGTAACAGTGCTGCCGTTCATCCACTGTCGCATTGATGAGACGGCGATCCTGTCGGGTTGGAGAAGATCAGCGAGTAGCGATGGCTGGAAGAGAACGTCAGATTCGACGAGCAGAAACGGCTCCTGGATGACTTCCCGTGCCAACCACAGTGAATACAGATTATTGGTCGTGCGATATTGAGGATTCACCACGTACTCGATCGAGACGCCGTCCCTTTGCTCCCCGAGGAACTCGCGGATCCTGTGCTCAAGGTGTCCCACCACGACCACCAGACGCCCGACGCCCTGCTGACCCAGGCAATAAACCAAACGCTCAAGAATGGAGATCCCGTCGACTTCGGTGAGGCACTTGGGCTGATTCTCCGTTAGCGGTTGCAGCCTACTACCGATTCCTGCCGCAAGCAGCAGCGCGGTTGCCACCCGATTGCATTCTGTATCCATGTGCATCGTGTGTTGTTTCCTCTGACTGTCTTTCCCGTGAACGCCGTAAAGGGATCACGCGTTGGCCGCCTAACTGTCGGAGAGTTCCGTCTCCAGAAAATTGACGATCATTTCCTACGGTAAACAAACCCTGTATGCGACTCTGGGATCTTCGGCGAGCTGATCCGCCGCATCGAACACCTCGCCCACTCACGACGGCCAACAGCAGCGTCATCAAACCGCCGAAGTGCGGTTCACCGTACGCTCACTAAAACGAAATCCTGACGCGCACGTGGAATGAGACCGTGCGAGGCGTAGAACACGTTGCGCTGGTGCTCGAATAGCCTTACGACTTAATCGGCCGCAAGTTTTTGGCAGCGCTCTTGCACTGATCGGAACGGCATACCCTCGGAACGCTTGTAGCGCTCGACACGAATGAACCAGAATGCCAGCCCGCCCGTGTTGTGGTTGGGTTTCGACGGATTCCTGGCGGCCCGGACACCCAACGATCCTTTTCGGCCAGTTTTCCGCCAACCACGGTTACAAATATCAATTGTATGCTCTTTTTGCCGGGAAAGGTATCCTCAAGGCGACAATGGCCGTCCCGCTGACTTCGGTCGCTTACCGGTCGGTGGAGTTTTGGCACTCTACGGGATCCCCTACCCTTCTAAATGTGGCGCGATTCGAACATAGTCGAGGGCACTGGCCAATGACCGCTTTCGGCCGTTCGTTCGACGTTTCCTGGCACAATTTGAATGTCCGCTTTTAGGTGCGAAAACCGCCGGATAGTCTTGAGGAATCTGTGGAAGGCTATCGGGTTCGCCGCGCAGGTCGAAGGTGTGATGGTCGCGTCACAGACCAAGTGGTTGTCTTTTACGGCTCGACCCTTGCTGGTCACGATAAACTCGATTTCCTGCGCAGTGGCGATCGCTCAGGACACAACTAGATGCCGGACATCTGCTATGATGGCATCGCTCACAACCCCCACAAACCTTAAGTCTTGCAGATATGGGCTCTTAGTGCTAAAACCCTTGCAGTGAGGGCCACAGCGTTTTGCCCTGTACCGCCCACCGAAACAGATGTTCACTAGACAGTGTCCTTGGAAGATCATCCCTGCCGCCCTCTTCTGCTGGGCCGCTCTCGTTCTCATCGGCTGCGGCGTCGAATCTGAGGACCAAAGCAAGGGAGAGGAAGGGAGTCGGCCAGAGGCCCAGGACCTGGACGTGACGACCGGTCTGGCCTCTGCTCTGGGTCGGACTTCGCTCACCCTAAGCGGTACGATCCACCCCCATGGCGGCTACGCTACCTACTATTTCGAGTACGGCGCTACGCCAGACTACGGCTCCCGAACCGTGGATCTGGAACTTCCTCCTCGACTAGCCGCCTATTACGCTGAGGGTTGGGATCAGCATTTCTCCGGATGGCAGGTTTACTACGACTGCGAATCTCAACACTTCACTTCAGGTGGAGCCTCCGGGGGATACATCCGCGTCACCGATCAGGACCTCCTCAACGATTTCAATCACGAGGCCAGCGGTGCCCTCCATCTGATGACCGGAATGAATACCGGACCCGTCAACGATCCCAGCGTCATGTTAGGGGGAGGCGATCCCGACCTGAGAGACGCCGAGGTATCGCTCTCGGTGCGGGGTCGGGACTGGGTACCGAACGGATCCGAGTTCGTCTGTTGGCTTCAGAGCCAGAGCAATATCGAGCTGCTGAACGAAAAAGGCTGGAGACGCGCCAACTGGGCCTTCGTCGGAACCTACCTCACGCAGCACCTCTTGAAAGGCGACTGGCAGGAAACGCGCTGGGTCCTCCACAACGATCCGGCTCAGTGGTCCTACGGAGGACATAACCCCATCCAACAGGGACCCAAGGCCGACCGGTACGAGTACTGGTCCATCAACGAGTCCTTGGCCCACTGGAACTGCAACTTCCTTCTCCTCTCAGCCTTCGTGACCCCTTCCCGGCCTCCCAGCGGCGCCATCGACTTCGATTCACTCGAGATCAAGTACCGCAACCATTCCTTGCTGCTGCCCAGCAATGGAGGACGTTTAGAGAGTGCGCCCGGAAGTTCGGGACAAGATCCGGCGAGACTCACCGACGGCTGGCGTCACGGCCCCGATCGCATGTGGCATAGTGGAGCCGATCCCTCCGGACCGCAGGAGATCGTCTACTCGTTTCAGAAGGAAGTCACAATCGAGAGGCTGCAGCTCCACCAGAATCCGGAGTGGCCCACGAAGGAGGTCCAGGTCCAGGTTTCGGCTGACGGCGCGTCCTACACCGAGATCGCCCGCGCGACGCTGCCCGAGTCCAGCGATCACGGTCCCAACTACGCCTACTCGTCGGTCCAAAACCTCTCCGCAAATGCCCTCTACCTCAAGGTTCGCTTGCTGTCCGGATACCAGGTCCAGCACTGGGGACTAGGCGAGATCGAAGTCTTTGGATCGGGCGCTCAAAAGCTTCCCGAAGACGCTCCCTGCCCGGTCAACACAGACGTCCATGACCTGGTTCCGGGCGACACGGTGTACTACCGGCTGGTGGCTGAGAACGAGACCGGGATCAGCCATGGGCTGGACCAGAGGTTCGAGATGCCCGAAGGGAGTGCCCCCCTGGTCGAGACCGGGACGGCCAGCCGAATCACGACGACCACCGCCAGACTCGAAGGGCGGATCAATCCTCGGGGCACAACCACCTACTACTACTTCCAGTACGGAACCGATACCAACTATGGCGATACGCCGTTCGAGAATCCCCACAGTGCCAACGTCGGCGCCAAGCGGCATGGGGACACCTCTTCGGGAATCATCTACCCTCCGGTACCCGGTACTTACGGGGGACTCCAGATTACTCCACGAACGGTGTTGACCCACCTGGCAGGCCTCAAGCCAGGCACCACCTATCACTACCGATTGGTAGCCCACAATCCTTCTGGCCCCACCTACGGAGAGGACGCGCTGTTGATCACCGCTCCCCGGAAGTGATCCGCGGCGATGAAGCTCACGCTCACGCACCTCTCGTGCCTTGGCGAGAACCGTAGCGGGGTCCACCTCCCGACTACACCTTTTCCAGGGGGCCGTATTCCCGTCGCATCTTTGCTAAGATGGGTACGTGACCCATTGGCTCAACAGGGAGCCTGATGAGCGAATCGCAGCCCTGGAATCCCTTCGGAGGCAGCTCTATGGAACCTCAGCCAGACTTCAGAGAACTGCTTCGGTTGTTCAAAGAATACGACGTTGACTACCTGGTCGTCGGAGCCCGGCCCACCTCCGGAGAGGACGCGGTATTGATCACGGCGCCGGGGAAATAGAGAACTGGGTTCGCCGCTAGCATAACCATCGTTGGCAAGCTTGACAGAGCCATGACCGTGAGGGAGTGGGATCCGGTGCTTCAACATAGCGGTCAAGACCAGTGAAGCAAATTACACGGAGCCTGTTTGATCCTAGATGTGGTTGGAATCTGACGTCCGGATCCCGCTCCCTCACGGTCACGGCTCTGTCAACTGGCGGCTCCTGCACGATTTCCTCGCTGTTGGAGCTTTCTTGTCAGCCTTAGAGGCAGCGCTAGAGAAGAATGAAACTTACACCCGAGATTGTTGAGACATTGAGAGCAGCGGTTCAGCCTGAACGTGTGCGGGAGAGGGCGGTCAAGCTGATCGAGGTCCCCAGTCCCACCGGAGAGGCCGGAGCTGTTGCTGACCGCCTTTCGGAGTTGCTCGGCGAAGCTGGCTTCGAGGTGGAACGCCCCGAGGCCTCCTGGGCCCCGGCACCCGCCGTGGTGGCCCGTTACCAGTCTCCGAGTCCGGGAAAGACTCTGCAATTCAATGCCCACATGGACGTCGTCCACCTTCCCTATACCCCCCCAAGCATCGAGGACGGGATCCTACGCGGGAGCGGATGCTCGGACATGAAGGGCGGGCTGGCCGCAATGTCCGAAGCCCTCATCGTGTTGAAGGAGACGGGAATTCTCGAGACCGGAGAGATTCTCCTGACGGCCCACGATCTGCACGAAACACCCTGGGGCGACGGAAGCCAGCTGAAAACCCTGATCCGAGAGGGCTACGTGGGGGACGGGGTGCTGCTGCCCGAATACACCTACGACCGCGTGCCCGTAGTGGGTCGAGGAATGTCCCGAGTCGAAGTGGAGATCACCCGCGAGGGAATCCCCGTGCACGAGGTAATGGGAGGAATGGATCAACCCAGTGTCATCGGAGCTGGGGCAGAACTGGTCCAGCGCCTGAGAGCCCTGGATCGACGGCTGTCCGCGAAAACCCACCCGCTCGCAGGTCGGGAGAGCCTTTTCATCGGAAAGATCAGCTCGGGCGAAATCTTCAATCAGTCGCCGATACGATTTCAGCTCTCGGGGACTCGTAGATGGATCCCGGGAACGGCCTGGACCGACGTCGAGCGGGAGTTCTACGAGGTAGTGAATCAGGGAGAACGCGAGGCGGGAGTTGAGGTGAAGGGTGAGATCGAGTACATCAAGGATGCCTTCCAGCTCGACCCGGAGACCCCCCTCGTGGAGGCCTTTCAATCCGCCCACCAGACCGTGACGGGCAACCCTCTTCCTCGAGGACCGAAGCCATTCGTCGACGATGGCAACACGTTTCTGGAAGAGAGCGGTGTCCCAGCTATTACCCACGGCCCCAACGCCACCGGGGCACACACCGTCAACGAGGCGGTCCCTCTGGAGGAGTTGAACCGGGTCGCGCTGGTCTACGCCTGCACAGCCGTCGCCTTTTGCTGAAGGGAGTCTACCGATATGCGGAATCCGAATCGTCGAACTAGTGTCCTCCTCGCTGTCCTGGCACTGGCTTCGATCTCCTGGGGTCTACCAGCCTCGCCGGCTTCCGGTCTCATTGAGATCGGTTCGAGCAGACAGCTATTCATCGACGACTACATCATCCTGAGTCTGTCCCACGCCAAACAGGTCCTCAACCCTGCGATTAAGCATCCAGACAATCCGCTTTTGAAGGCGGATCGGCCCTGGGACGGGAGCTATGTCGGTCTGAACAAAATCATCTACGAAGAGGAAACGGGTCTCTTCCGGCTGTGGTATCGAACCACGGGCGGCTTCGCCTCCAGCAAGGCAGCCGATCGATCACGACCCTATCGGTACGACTGGGGCTGGGAGAATGGCCGAGCGGTCCGCCACAAGGTGGACGACCCCTATGGATACTCGGGTTACCCCGATGATGAGGGCTGGTTGCTCTGCTATGCCACTTCGCGCGATGGAATTCACTGGGAAAAGCCAAACCTGGGCAAGGTCGAATTCAAAGGATCCAAAAACAACAACATCCTGCCCCGGGGTATGCTAGTGCCCCTGTTTCTCGACCACCGCGAGCCTGATCCGGCCAAGCGCTACAAAACCATCACCTCCGAAGGGACAACGCCGCATGCCTGGCGGGAGGGACAGCCGAAGGGAATGCGCCTCTACCTGCACTACTCCCCCGATGGGTTCAACTGGACTCCCTATGAGGGAAATCCCGTATACGACACGGGCAACCGGGTGGGTCGATGGGGACCGACCAATCACATGGGTTGGGATCCGATTCGAAAGGTCTACGCGGTCCATATGGAGAACTGCCTGCATCGAGGCTGCCGCATGGGGAAAAGGATCATCGGACGATCCGAGAGTGCCGACATGACCCAATGGAGCCAGGATCAGACCATCATGGTGCCCGACGAAAACGACTACCCGGACACCGAGTTCTACGCCATGCCGGTGATGGCATATGAAGGCGTCTACATCGGGGTCCCCTGGATCTTCCGCACGACCAACACGCTTCACTACCCTGAGTTGGCCTTCAGTCGGGACGGGATTCGTTACCAGCGACCTTATCGGCAAGCTTTGGTAAGCCTGGGCGATTTCGGAGATTTCGATGAAAGCACGATCTACGTCAGCCAGCCCTTCGTCCACGAGGGCGAGATCCGGATTTACTACTACGGGGGCAATTGGAGGGGTTCGGAAGCCCTTTATGAAAAAGGAGACAAGGCACGTTTCGCTATCGGTCTGGCCACGGTCAAGGAGGACGGCTTCGTTTCAGTCGATGCGGGCAAGATCCATCCAGGAGAGCTGGTCACCCGGCTGTTCAGCTTCGAGGGAGAGGCCCTCTACGTCAACATGGAAGCGTCCAAGTACAACCATGGAGCGGGGCAGCCCGAGATCAAGGTCGAGGTTCTGGGCGCGGACACCGACGCCGCCGGCGGTTTCAGCATGGAATCCGCCGATCCCATAAGGACGACAGGAAAGCACCGCATCAGCTGGAAGGGCAAGACCAACGTCAGTGCACTGGCCGATAGACCGATCCAGCTACGCTTCCAGATCCGAAACGCCAAGCTGCTTTCGTTCCAGTTTCGATAGGCCAGTCTAAAGCAATTTCAGAGCCGTGACCGTCAGGGAGCGGGATCCGATCAACAGATCGGATCCCATTCCGATTCCATTACCCGGGCGCCTGTCCGTTCAATCGCGCCTGGCTTCCGACATCGAGATGTCGGATCCACCGCTTGGGTCGGCCGAGATCGAGCTCAGCTCGGTTGAGATTTCGACTCGCGTAAGCCTTCAAAGCTTCCTGAATTGGTTCCGGTGCGCATGCTGCGGAAATCACTGCGTGAAGATGATTCGAACGAACATGGGCCGCCCGCAGCATCCACGACCGATGCGAGCACACTTCATGGATAGTCGCCATGACGAGGAAACGGTGTCTCTCAGTCAGCCGATAGGCAGGGAATTTCATCCTTCGACGAGAGTCTTGGACCTAGAAATAATTCGGGGTTACAAAAGGTGCATCAAACCTGTTGTGCTTCCGATCGGTTGCTCCGCGAGCGTCGCCGTGCAAAAAGGTGCCGTAGCAGGTGAAAGTGATCAGATACGCGAGTGGATAGGGCAGGCTACAGCTCCCGTCGTTTCCCATATCGATTAGAACGTTGAGTCCGTGCGATCTGCGAACCGTAATCTCAGGTGATAAGATGCCATCGAGCACCCAACCATGCGCATCACGGTAATCGGTGCCGGAATCTTCGGTATGGCCGCAGCCTTGGAGCTTCGTCGCCGAGGACACGATGTCACCGTATTTGAGCAGGAACGAATTCCCTGCCCCAGGGCCAGTTCCACCGACGTCTCCAAGGTAATCCGCCGCACCGGCTATCCAGATCAGACCTACCGGGAACTGGTCGAGCTGTCCCGACGGCAGTGGCAGATCTGGCATGAGCAGCTCAGCCGAGCGATCTACTACCAGACCGGCATGCTGATGGTCGAGCGCGACTTCTCCCTCGGCAGCCTCGCCCAAAATAACTGGGAGACCTTTGGGGACCGGAAGGACGGCATTCGGAGATTGTCGCTGGAAGAAGCCCGCAAGCGCTTCCCCCAATTCGGGCTCGACCAGGAGGACATCCTTTTCCACGATCCCTGGACCGGCTATCTCCGCAGCGGACAGGCCCTGACCGATCTGGCGACATTGGCGCGGTCCGAGGGAGTCCAGTTCCGAGAGGAGACGACGATAACCGAAATCGAGGAGATCAGAGAAGGCGTCCAGCTCAGAAGCGATGAGCTACAGGCCTATGACAGAGCCGTAGTGGCCGCCGGCGCCTGGGTCGTGCGCCTGCTGCCCGAACTGGGACGCCATCTGCGCATTACCCGAAACCAGATGGCCTTCTTCCAGCCGAAGCAGCCAGAAGTCTTTGACGGCACCCAATTTCCAGTATGGTCGGTGACCTCCCAGGGAGAAGCCTGGTACGGTTTCCCCTATCTGCAGGAGGGCTACGTCAAGGTAGCCGACGACCTGAAGGTGGATCTGGCAGATCCCGATGTCGATCGAGAACCCACGGAAGAGTTCCTGGAACGGGCACGCCAATTCGTAGCCGCCCGCATTCCTGCCCTGGCCGAGGGAGAGCTGATCGGAGGCCGCTCCTGCCTTTACACCAACACCCACGACGACAATTTCATCATCGACTGGGCCCCCGATTCCCAACGAATCCTGATCGCAGGCTGCGGAAGCGGTCACGGTTTCAAGTTCGGCGGATCGATTGGCGGGGTCATTGCCGATGCTCTCGAGGACAAGTCCAATACCCTGGGGGACCTGTTCCGAATCGGAGATCGGCTTTCAGACAAACTATCCCCTGGATAAGCTAGGAAACCTATGCAAACCGACGCCAAAACACTCTACGACAACGCCATCGTCATAGACGGCCTGAACGTCAGCAACTGGGAGAGCGAGGACGTGTTCGCCAGTCTGCGGGCCGGCAACCTCACGGCGATCAGCGCCACGGTGGCTACCTGGGACAACTTCCAGCAAACGATGGACCAGATTGGCCCCTGGCTGCGACGATTTCGCGAGCGAGACGACGTCCTGCAGGTCAAGGACACGCAAGACGTCCTGACCGCCAAGAAGGCTGGAAAAACGGGCATCATCCTTAGCTTTCAGAATGCCTCACCGATTGAGAACGACCTGGACCGCCTGGGAATCTTCCATGCCCTGGGAGTCCGCGTCATCCAGCTGACCTATCATGAGCGCAATCTGCTCGGGAACGGTTGCTTCGAGCGGCGGGACGACGGTCTGAGTAATTTCGGGCTTGACGCGGTGCGGGAAATGAACCAGCTGGGGATTCTGATCGATCTCTCCCATGTCGGGGACCGCACCACCTTGGAAGCCATCGAAGCATCCGAAAAGCCGGTGACAATCACTCACGCCAACGCGCGTGCCTACCACGACCATCCACGCAATAAGCAAGACGACGCTCTCAAGCTTCTGGCCGAGAAAGGAGGAGTCATAGGTGCATGTTCGTTTTGCCCCTTTCTTCCCACCGGCTTCGATTCCACTGTAGTGGACTACGTAGACGCAATCGACGACATGGTCGAGCGGATCGGCATCGATCACGTAGCCGTAGGCACGGACACCACCCAGGATCAGCCACTCTCTTTCTGGCACTACATCAGCGCCCAGCAAGGCACCAAATACCCTTCGACCTTCACCAACACGGCATGGCGCTACGAAGAGCTGCGCTTCCAGCCAGAAGGCATGGAGAAACCAGACGAATTCCCCAACCTGGCGGCAGCGCTGATGGATCGTGGCTACGACACCGAGGACATCCTAAAGATCCTAGGCAAAAACTGGCTCCGTCTCTTCCAGAATGTCTGGGAAAACTAAGCTTGGCGGCAGTGGCTTTGGCCTCCAGGCCAAAGTATTCTTCTTCTTGCGAGCCTTTGGCTCGAGGTACGGCGGCTTGGAGCCCGCCGCCACGAAATCATGCAACAACACTCCTCCCCCATCCCGAAATCCTTCTTCGACTACGTCAAGTCGATGGGACCGGGCATCGTAGTAGTCCTGACCTGGCTGGGCGCCGGAGACATCGTGGAATCGGCCATGGCCGGGGGAAACTACGGCTACGCGCTGATGTGGGCATTCTGTCTGTGCCTGGTGCTGCGCTATCTGTTCGTCTCCATCATCGCCAAGTACCAACTCTGCAATCAGCACGGAGAAAGCGTCCTGGCGGGAATGATTCGGGTCCACCCTCTCCTGGGGGTGATCGTCCTCATTGGCGCGCTTCTCCTGTCGCACGGGGTAGGCGTCTTCCTCCTGGTAGGATCCTCTGAGGTCTGCATCAAACTCACGGGATTTGGCACCACAATCCCCTGGGCCCTGGGCCTGACGGCGGTGGTCTTTCTCTTGGTCTTCCGTCCCCAGTATCGCCGCATCGAGCTACTTTTCTTCATCCTGGCTGGGACGCTCACAGTTTCCTTGATTGTCCTGGCAGGGTGGGCAGGGCCTTCGGCCGGAGGCATTGCCAAGGGCATCGTGGGCTTCAGCATCCCCTCCACGCTAGGTCGATTCGATGCGATCTTCCTGATGGTAGCTCTGGTAGGAGCAATAGCAGGTAGCGTCGCCAATCTGATGTATCCCTATTTCATGAAAGAAAAAGGCTGGACGACGCCCCAGCACCGCAAGGTCCAACGCTACGACCTGATCTTTGGGATCATCGTCCTGATCATCCTGGACCTCTCGATCTGGGTAGTGGGGGCAGAGATACTACATCCCCGGGGAATCCAGGTGGTGGACCTGGCGAGCCTCTCGCAATTGTTGGGAGAGGCAATGGGACACCTCGGAACCCAGCTATTCTACCTGGGAGTCTTCGCCGCCCTGTTCAGCTCGATGGTAGGAAACGGAGCAGCCTATGGTCTCCTGATATCCGATGCCTACATCAACTTGCGTCCCCGTGCTCTGGCCCAGTGCGGAGGAGACTACAAGCGCCACCCTGTCTACCAATGGGTCATATACTGGGTCGTGCTCTCCCCAACGATCTGGCTCTTCCTGGGCCACGGCGACTTCGTCGGCCTAACGGTAACAATCAACGCAGCCCAGGTAATGGTCCTCCCCTTCCTGGTAGGAGGCGTTTGGGTCATAACAGCCAGCGACAAATACATAGGCCCAGAATACAAGAACCGCTGGTGGGAAAACGCATTGGTAGGCGTGCTCTTCGCAGTCGCCCTCGTCAGCGCTTACTTCTCGGTGATCAAGGTCTGGAGCAGCTAACAGACACTTGGATCTTGGAGTGCCGACGAGCGGCTACTTGCAATCGGAACAATCCGCACTCAAGGCGGTGGACGGAGAACGAGACAGGATGGAAGCGAGCTCAGAATCCAGATGGTATGCCGTCCATACTCGCGCGCGCCACGAGAAGGTAGTGGCAGAGGAACTGTCGCAGCGCGATATCGAGTCCTTTCTCCCGTTGAGGGAGACCACTTCGCAATGGAAAGACCGCCTAAAGCAGGTTCAGCGGCCACTATTCCCCGGCTATCTTTTTGCTCGTTTTCCGGCTCGAAAGCGTCGCGTGGATGTATTGAGGCTCCGATCGGTCGTTCGGATCGTCGGATTCAATGGGGAACCGCAACCCATCCCGGATGAGCAGATCCAGACTGTCAAGACGCTGGTCTTCAGCACCTTGCCCTATGTGGGGTCCACAGCAAGCGATTTTTTGCAGTCTTAAGGAGGAACTAGCAGAACGAGCTACTGAAGTTGAGGTGCTTGTGCCCAAGCAAGGAAGGGTCGCAGGTCGCAATTCCGTGCTTTCTCTGCGCCGGTCCTGTCGGTCCCAGTTCGCAGGTTGCAGGTCAAGAACAAGAGGTCGCAGGTCACAGGTCCTTAGCTGGGCGGTTTCGGCGGCTGGCCGGTTGTTACAGCCGGTGGGGTCGAGGGAGTCCGGCCTCTAGATAGTCAGCCCCTTGACGCTCTCCTGGTACCGGTTAGGCGACCCGGCCTCCTTTCCTGTGCTGGAAGTGGTGCCTGAGGTTCTCGGGGTTGCCGGAGTTTACTTCGACGGGCCGACCGGTTGGTTGTTGTTTAGAGGGTTACGGACGTCCTCCTCTTAGATAGGTTCATCGGTTGGCTAGGTGGCAGGACTGCTTTCACTCAGTCACCCTCGGATCACGTGCTCAATGGGTACGGCTTGGTAGGATACGCTAGCGACGATCCTTCGCTGCCTGAAACCCAATCTGCTGGCGCTTGGGCAGCTCGCCTGGTTCCAGGAGCCTACGGATAGCTTCAAAGATGGCCTTGATCTCCTTATCATGTCCCGTCACCTTCTTTTCGAGCTCCTCCAGTTTCTGAGCCGGGTCTTCGTGGGTAGCCAGGACCTCACGGAGTCGGACGAAGGCCCGCATGATCAAGATGTTGACCTGCACGGCGCGCTGGCTCCGGAGCACACCCGAGAGCATTGCCACTCCCTCCTGGGTGAAAGCGTAAGGCGGATAGCGAGGATCCCGGTGCCTTTGGGAACCAGTCACAATCTGTGACCGGTTCAGTGCATCCACCTCCTTACCATTGAGCCGAAACATAAAATCCTCGGGGAATCGATCGAGGTTTCTTCGAACACCCTGGTTGAGCACTTTCGTAGACACGTCGTACAGCTCAGCCAAATCGGAGTCCAGCATGACCTTGTGACCCCGGATCAAGTAAATCCGCTGCTGGATGGACTCGAGTGGAATGATTCGCTGATCTGTAGGTGGTTTGGGCATAGGGTTTGTTGGTAGCACAGCAGACCCGGAGAATCCGTCATCTTGGACGCGTCGCCTCGCGATCAGCTTACGTTTCTCGAGGCCTCGGGCTCAATCCATCCCGATCCGGCTTAAACCCGCCCCAGCCTGGTAGCGCCGTGCGTTCTCGAGCTGATGACGGCGTCGCTTGCCCCCGTAAGCGCCCTTTCCCCCGCTTGGAAAGAGGGGCTCCCTTTCCAGGCTTCTACCTCTTCGAATGATTCGGCCTATGGTCGCTACCTGCACCTGCCCCGAGACCTTCCCTCTGCCTACCGGACAGTGGAAGCAAATCTCGCTATCCTGCAGCTTGGGTACGTCGGATACCGTCGCGGACCTTTTTAGTGACTCCGGGACCTATGCCAGCGATTGGATCGTTTTCGAGCGGGACGCAGACAACCAGGTCTACACCCAATTGGCGGAGACGGATTCCCTGAGCGTCGGCAAGGGTTCCTGGATCAAGACACTCCTGGCGAGCCAGAGTGTTAGCGTCGAGGGTGGTAATGGGAGCACTGTTGAGGTTCCCCTGGAAAACGATTCCGCCGTTGGCCGCTTCGACCAGGTGGGACACCCTTTCAACTTCGAGGTCTGCTGGGAAGATGTCCTGGTGGTCGACGGTGCCAGCACCCTGTCCCTGGCTATGGCAGACCCTTTGAACGGCTCCACCCGTGCGTGTGACGAAACCCCTTCAGCGGCAGCCAACTGTGTCATGTCCCGCAAGGCTTTCAAGTACAACTCCACCGGTGCCTCCTATGACTCTTTCGACGGCGAGACGATGGGGATGGAAGGCTCGCTCGTCACTTTCGACGGTTTCTGGGTAAAAGCCTACAAGAGCGGCATCAAGTTGAGGATTCCTGCCACTCCCGGGAGCAATTGTACCAGTATGGCGGCCCCTGCTAGTCCGCCTCCAGCGTCCGTCCAGGTCTACGGACCCCACAGTGACGTTCGGCTGGCAAAGAAACAGCCCAGCGGTTGGTTTATTCGTCTGATCGCCGAATCGGGCGAGCTCCGCGACGACGGCAACGTGGTGGGACAGCTTCCCGATAGCGTGGAGGGCTACGATCGACACGACCTCTCGGAGCCGGCACCTTTCGACGTCCCCTCCCTTACGATCGTATTCCCACATCCGGAGTGGGGAGAGAAGGCGGACGACTACAACAGCGACTTCCACTCTCCAGAAAAAGGTCAAAGACCAGTGGGAGTTCGAGGCCGTCTCCTCCGAACCTAATCAAAAAGTGACTCTCCGCTGGGAGGGGGATCCCTCTCTGCTCAAGAAATCCGTGCTGATCAACCAGGTGACCGGAAAGAAGTTCAAAGTGAAAAAAGCCAGTAGCTATTCCTTCCAGATGGACGGGACCAGCCATTCCTTCTGGTGGCTGACCGGCCGCAGCAAGCCCAAGAAATAGCAAGCCGAGCACGACGCCGAGAACATCGATTCGACCGGGGACCTTGCTTTCAGTGCCCGGGCGACGCAGAATCCACCTATTTCAGCAACAAGGGAGAAATACCATGATCGGTTCGGTTTGGTGCAAGCGGATCCTAATGGGCCCCATCACTTTCCTGATGCTAGTGGGTTTGATCTCCTGGCTGCCCGTCGAGGAGGCTAGCGCCATGGCTACACAGGAGTACTACGAGCTACGCGTCTACCGCATTCCGAGCGCCGCCAAGCAGAAGATCGTGAGCGACTATCTGGAGAAGGCACTCGTCCCTGCCCTGAATCGCATGGGAATCGATAGGGTCGGCGTGTTCACCTTGAAGGATACTCCCAACGACTTTTCGATCTTCGTGCTCGTACCCTATGCGACGCTGGATGCCTTCTCGCAGTTGAACCCGAAGTTGGCCTCCGATGGCCGTTACCAGAAAGCTGCTGCGAGCCTATTCGCTCTCTCTAAAGACGATCCCGCCTACACTCGGATCGACAGTCGCCTGATGAAGGCCTTCACTGGTATGCCGGTTCTAGAAATGCCCAGCAGGTCGTCCAAGACTCGCCTCCTGGAGCTACGGATCTATGAGAGTCACAACGAGGATGCTGCGCTTCGCAAGGTCGAAATGTTTAACAAGGGCGAAACCGAGCTCATGCGAAAGGTGCAGCTAGGACCCGTATTCTTCGGAGAAACCCTGATCAGCGACGACGTTCCCAACCTGACCTACATGCTGTCCGCGGACGACATGGCGTCGCACAAGCAGCACTTCAAAGACTTCCTCGAACACCCGGATTGGGAGCAGATGAAGAAGATTGAACGGTACAAGGACACGGTTTCCAACATTACCAGCCATTTTCTGTTACCGACCTCTTATTCTCAGATCTAAAAGAACGTCGCACGTCCTTTGTCGATGGTTGGTCCGTAGTTTGGGGAAAACTGCGTCTATTCTCATATGAGTTCACACTACTGTCCGGTTAAACGATTTAAATATCGTGACAACATGATTGTAATCAATCAATTAAAAGGATAATAGACTGGAAACGATTTCGACTGGGATTTCCGCCGTTACCCAACTCGTGTGGGTTCGGTTCGACCCGGACATCGGAAGGATGGGAAATGGATCCCGTCAGACCAAGCGAGGTCAATCCCAACGGGATTGCGTATTCTAGCCCAGGGTTTCCGAACCCTGGGTAAGAGCGTTAACGCCTTAATAATCAACCCTGCAAGGGTTGCGTCCTGAGCATTTTCTGCTCTTCTGTACGCAACCCATTCTGGGTTGAAATTCAGGGCAAGTGCCGCTGACCCAGGGTTGGGAAACCCTGGGCTGAAATACGGAATCCCTTCAGGATTCACCTCCCTCCTGTGCGCTCAGGCCCCATCACACCAGCAGCTGACGCCCAATGCCAGAATTACTCTGTCCGAGCAAGTCCCAATTCTTCAACCACTTAGAAATTGGGACCTGCATGGTTACGAACGGTACATCGCTAACCACTTGATATCATTTGACTTCTAACCGGACAGTAGTGATGAGTACAATTAAGCCTTTCGAAAAGATTGAAGTCGCCAAAGACTTTGGAATGAAGTACCAGGTTTGTCGTGCGGCAGTCAGCATCATGGGCAATATCGCTGAAGGCTACGAGAGCCAAACCGAAGCAGTCTTCATAAGATACCTAGGCATCGCGAAGGGCTCGGCCCGCGAGTTGAGGTCTCAGCACGTGCGACTTGTGATTTGCGCTGCCAAAGCCGCAGTTGACTCTCTCTACACCACCCATTACCATATCCCCCGTTACTGACCAACGAACAGTCATGGTCGGGTCTACGGGAAGTCCGGTGTAAGGCCGGCGCTGCCCTCGCAACTGTGAGCAGGGGTGAAAACCCTGCGAGCCAGGAACCAGCCCAATCGTGACCTCTCAAAGCTTCCGAAGGGGAAGCAGGAGGTATCAATGAGTCTTACCCCACACTGACCGACCCAGGATTCCCGAAGTCATCTAGAACACTCGGCTGCGGCTCTGACACTGGTGCCAGACGGGTTCCAACATCCTGACCAGTAGGCCTTCATACCTCGACTGTCTTAGCCCGCACCGAACTTGCGGTCTCATCCATCTCAGCATTCGCACCTGCGCGGGACGGTCGAGACCGGGCTCCTCGGACAAGAAGGTCAAAACAATGAATCTGATTCGAAAGAAAAACAGCTATTTCCCCTATCTGGGGTTTGCCGGGAAAGATGTAAAGAACTCGATTCCAGCTCCAAAAGACTTGGCGCGATGGGGGAGGATTGCTTCCCCGATTCTGGTCGTATGTCTCTTCGCCGGAGTTCCCTTGGCGGCGCAGGACAACTCGTCCGACAAGAGTCTGATGCGGCTGCCTACGACGGAGGAAGTCACCGTCACTGCGAGTCGCTACCAAGAAAAGACTGCTGGGGTTGTGGCCAATGTCTCCGTGATCACGGAAGAGGATATCGCCAACTCGACCGCTACCGACATTCCTGGTCTGCTTCGCAGTCAGGTCAATATCCAGGTCACGGATATCGCCGGAAATCAACGCTTCTACAACGTCGATCTTCGGGGCTTCGGTGAGACGGCTCCAGCCAATACCCTGGTCCTGGTGGACGGACGACGGGTCAACCAGCCCAGCTTGAACGGGGTTGACTGGATGCAAATACCCCTCGAGAGGGTCAAGCGCATCGAGATCGTCCGAGGGGGGCGGGGAAGCGTCCTCTATGGAGACAACGCCGGGGCAGGGGTCATCAACATCATTACCGGGGAGGAAGGCCCGCCGAGCGCAGAAGTGGAACTCTCAGGAGGAAGCTACAAGACCTTCCGTTCGAGCGCTCAGTTTGGAGGTTCGGGACCGACCCTCCACTATGCCGCTTCGGGAGGCTATTTCCGCGGTGACGGATACCGAAGTAACAGCCAATCTGAGGGGGGAGACTTCGGAGGTAGTCTGGGTCTGCGTCTGGGCGACCGGGGGAATCTTGAGTTCAGCGGAGGCCTCCACACGGACAAGACCGGACAGCCCGGAGCGATTCTCTAGAGTGAGTTCGGGTCAGGTGCCTCCCGGGAAGACTCGCTCCACCTGGACGACTTCGTGAACACCGATGACTACTACATTCTGGTGAGGCCGGAGCTCAGGCTTCTAAACCAGAGCACCCTTCAATTGGACTTCTCGGCCAGGAGGCGCGATTCGACCTTCTTCAGCAGCTTTATCGGTGGCACCTTCGAGGGAACAACTGAGACGGATTTTTATACGGTCTCTCCTAGGCTCCTCCTCCAGGAGAAGATTGCCGGGCTCACGAACAGTCTAAGCGTCGGCTACGATTTCGTGGATGCTACCGAGGACATCTTCAACACGACCGTGTTTTCCGGCTTCGAATCTCCGAGTCTCTTCACCCTGAAAAAGAGAAACCACGGCCTCTATTTCTATGATGAGGTCTATCCGCTCGAAAGCCTGGCCTTGTCGGCAGGCTACCGTTACGATCGGGCTACTTTCCGGTTCGCTCCCAGCAGTCCCGATCAAATCAGCCACGATGAAAACCTCTACACCGCCGGCCTCAACTATCGTTTCTACCAAGACACATTCCTCTACTTCGGCTATTCGAGAAGCTTCCGCTACCCGGTTCTAGACGAAATGTTCAACTTCTTCGGCAATACTGTCGACACCAATCTGAGACCGCAGACTGGCGAGGATCTCGAAGTAGGTCTGAGGCACTATTTCACGGAGAGCTTCTTCGGAAATCTGAACTTCTTCCACATCGACATGGACAATGAGATCTTCTTCAATCCGATCGGCGGAGATTTCGGATTCGGCGCCAACGCGAATTTTGAGGGAAAGACCCGAAAAAAGGGCCTGGAGCTGTCCCTCGGCGCCTATGCCTACAGAACCACACTGCGGGGTAGCTACGGCTTCACGGATGCAGATGTCAGGGATGGCCAATATCAGGGCAGCGGTGTTCCCGGTATATCGAGACACAAGATGACGATCGAGTCGCAGGTCCAGCTCACTCCCAAGCTCACCGCCGGTCTGAGCGGCACCTACGTGGGCAAGAAGTACTTCCAGAGTGATTGGAGCAATGTCTTCGGAAAACAGGATGGCTACTTCCTGCTCAACGCACGACTGCGGTATCCCCTAAGCCGAGCCACGTTGTTTCTGGACCTGAACAACATCCTGAATCGGGAATACTCCGAGTATGGAGTCCTGGGGGGGTTTCCCGCAGAAAGAGCCTTCTATCCGTCGTCCAAGTTCAACGCCAGGGTCGGTGTTCGGTTTTCGATTCGGTAACCGAAAAAAAAGAGGTCGCAGGTCACAAAAGAGGTCGCAGGTCTGAACGTCTGCAAGTCGCAGGTCTCTTAGCCGGGAGCAAACAGCTTTAGAACTGACAGCGGCGATAACCTGAAACTTCAGAACCTGGGATCTGGTACCGTCGACCTGCGACTTGCGACCTCCGATCCCCGACGTACGACCTTGACAAGGCGGGGGTCGGGTTCCAAACTCCTTCCATATGGTGGCGGGGAATGACACCAAGTGACGGGCAACAACAGTGATCGTCGTCAAACGGACGCTTCTTTCTGAGAAGACCCGCGAGAATAGTGGCGCGATCGCTCTTCTGAGTGCCATGATCGTTTCGGCGGTCTCTCTGCTCTGCTGGAGGGAATATCCGGAGCTCTTTTCAAAACTGGCAGCTATCCCTGAGCGGGTGAATGAGCATCAGGAGTACTGGCGGCTGGTTACTGCCATGGGGGTGCATTCGGATTGGAGACATCTGGTTTCGAATGCAGCTTTCCTGACCCTCTTCAGCTACTTGCTCTATGGGTACTTTGGGTTCTGGGTGTACCCCTTCGGCGTAATCGTCCTGGGATCACTCACCAACTACCTGGCCTTACTGACCTACCCACCCGAGATCAGGTTGCTGGGGGCCTCCGGCGTGACCTACCTCATGGCAGGCTTCTGGTTGACCATATACATCCTGATCGAGCGGAGCCGCACCCTTCGACAGCGATTGCTTCGCAGCTTCGGGTTTGGCCTGATTGTCCTGATTCCGACTACCCTGCAACAGAACGTCAGTTATCGCACACATGCGATCGGTTTTGGCCTTGGCGCGATCATGGCACTGCACTATTTCCAGAGGAAGAAGGAAGCGATTCGCGCGGCCGAGGAGGTTGAGTGGGAGGAAGATCCGGACGAGAGCAGATCCTACGTGATGTGAATCAGAAGGTCGAGAGCTCTAGCCAATCCATCGGTGCCCACCATTCCTTTCCCTGAGCGGTTCTCACTGCGATCCGAGGTGAAGGTCTCCTCAGCGGTCGCACCAAAGTCACGATCTCTCCTCGTTTCAACCTGTCGTCGAATCTGTAGGTTACGCGCAGCTTGCTTCCAGCGGGCGCCAAACGAAGCCGCTCGTGATGCAGATCCCGGATCTGGATAGTAGGACTGAAGCCCCTATGCTTCGGACGTCCGATTTGCCTACCTTCGACTGCGAAACCGAGGGACTTGACCCGCTTCAATGCCCACTTATTTGCACCTACTTCTCCTTCCCGCGGATGAAGCCCCAGGTGATAGCGCCGGTAATGGTGCAGCTCATGCGCAAAGAGGTCGGCCAGGTGATCGTGAAAAGACTGGTAGCTGTGCTCGAATCCGGTCCTGTCGCGCGCCCGCATCGGGTAAGTCAGCCGAGCACCGATCAGAAGGCGAATCAGACAATAGCGCTGAGGCAGATCGGCGGGTGTCTCGAATCGAGTGCTGATCCGCCAGTGGCCTCTTCGGACACGAAAACTGTCGAGGTCCTGCCACAAGCGATAGTAGACCCCACGCCAGCTTCGACTGCGCCGAAGCAAATAGACGCAGACAACGAGTGCCTCGGCTGGAGTGCCCCGGGCGACTGAGCCCAGCACCTCCTGGACCCCTCCCTCACTCGACTCCAGCCTCCGCAGAGCTCCGGGTTCAGCAAACAGGTAAGCGTTCATGGCTGGGTGCACCTCGCCCCAGTGCGATGTGCCACAGCGAGCCTGAGATGGAAGATCTTCGTCTAACGGAGCTCGCGCATCAGTTTGCTGCACGCTCCAAGTGTAGCGGGATCGTCCGACGTCAGCGGGTCCAGCCCTGAAGCGTATTCAAGTTGCGCTAAAGCCTCTCCGTTTCGACCAGCCTTGCTTAGGGCCAGCGCAAGTTCGTAGTGGTAGAGAATGCGGTTGGGCTGAAGATCGACTGCCTTCTGGTAGGCAGCAGCCGCCTTTTCAAAACTCACACCTTGAGGCAGCCCTCCGAACAGCAGCCGCGCCGCGGCGCGCTCCAGAAAGTTCGCATCCGCTATCTTGTAATACCAGTTGGCCAGGACGTACCAGGCCCGATGATGGCTGGGATCCTTCTCCAGAGTGAATTCAACTCGGTCCCTGATCTTTCTTGCCAATTGTGCCTTCTTCCGGGCACCCGAGATCATTGCGATCCCGCCACATGCCCAGGCCATGACAAAATTTGACTCGGGGTGATCGGCTCGCTGCTCGAGGGCTTTCTCGGCAAGCTCGAGCGCCTGTCTGTAGTGCCGCTCGCGGCCTGATTTCCTCAGCCTCTTACCCACCTGGCCATGAAGATAACTGGCGGCGCACAAGGCATCGAAGTGATCGGGTTCGACTTGAAGAACTTTGGCGTAGAGCGCCAGCGCTTCTGAATCTCGATGATCTGCCTGAAACTCCCGAGCCGATTCCAACAACTCCAGAGGGCTTGGATCGGATGGAAAGGACTGACCAAGAACGGAGGGATTCAGCTGCAACAAGAGGACGAGAGTCAAACTTATGGGAGGGGCCGAATATTTCATCTTCGTGAAAATCAAACACCATCCTAGAGTCGAGGACAGGCGATGATCTTAAACCAAGCGCGGTCCACGAGCTAGGGGCTGAAGTCTCCAGACCGGGTTGAAGTCTCCGGACCGGGTTGAAATCTCCGGACCGCTGTGACATAAGCTGCGCCAGGAGGCGTATCTCAATATCGTGAGTGACTGGATCCAATATCCCATCCTGGTCGTCGTCGGCTTTGTCGCCGGGGTCCTCAACGTGATTGCGGGCGGCGGTTCGTTCCTGACGCTTCCCATCCTCATCTTCATGGGACTTCCTGCAACGGTAGCCAACGGAACCAACCGCGTCGGAATCCTTCTCCAGAACATGGGGGCTGTCTGGGGATTTCACCGTCATCGAGTCCTGGACTGGCGCTGTATCTTGTGGGCAGCACTGCCTGCCACCCTGGGGTCGATCCTGGGGACGTGGGGGGCCTTGGTGGTCGGAGACTTGACCTTCAAGAAGATCCTGGCTTTTCTGATGATCGGCGTCAGCCTCTGGACTCTTTGGGATCCTCTGAGTCGACGAAGCAAGAGTACCGAGAATTCGCAAGGGGTCCACATCGCTGCGCTCGCCTTCGGTTTCTTTCTAGTTGGGATCTATGGCGGTTTTGTACAAGCCGGTGTCGGCTTTTTGGTCTTGGCAGCTACCACCATGGCAGGTCTCGACCTGGTTCGCGGAAACGCAGTCAAGGTACTGAGCATCCTCGCCTTCACCGTCGTCTCGCTGCTTCTATTCGCCTCCCAGGGCAAGGTAGAGTGGATCACCGGCCTGGTGCTAGCCGCTGGCACTCTGACGGGAGGCTTGGTGGGTGTCCGCCTGACCATCTTGAAGGGTCATGGATGGATCAAGCAGTTCGTGACGGCCGCCATTGTTATCCTGGCTCTGAAGCTTCTAATAACCGGGTAACCTTCAGTTTACACCCGGCACAATCCGCGCGAAGGTTTACAAAACCAAATCTTGGGACTATCCTTTGAGGGTCGCCCGGCTGAGCCTGGTCCTTGGTGAAGTGGTTCGAAGCTTTTTCTTCCAACGCGTGGCGGCGGCGGCCGAGGCGTACCCAGGACGGTGCGCCTGTAGGGGCCGAGAAACTAGACTGCAGCCTGGGAAACAGGCTGCGACGCTGACCAGGCTGAAGAGACACGAGGAGTTTTCAATGAGCAAGATTTTTGTCGGAAACCTCAACTTCAACCTTGAAGAAGGTGTTCTAGAGACTTTTATTCGAGACGCAGGCGTCGAGGTCCAGAACGTCAACATAATCAGAGACGCATATTCCGGGAGATCTCGGGGATTTGGCTTCGTTGAACTGGATGAGGGTCAGGACGTGGATGACGCCATTTCGACCCTGAACGGCAAGGACCTGGACGGCCGCACGCTGCGAGTCGATCGAGCCCACGAGCGTGAGTCAAGTCCCCGCGGCGGCGGCGGCGGCGGCGGCGGCTTCAAATCACGGGACTGGTAATTTCCTGACCTAGCATCCGAAACCTCCTAGACTTCGTTAATTCGAGGTCGGCGTTGATCTGTGCCTCACACTTCAGGGTCGCACGTCTGAACGTCGCATGTCCCAGGTCGTGGCACACCGGTGATGGCTTTCCAAACTCTCAGGTTACCGCCGCTGTCAGTTGCAAAGCTGTCTGCAGCCGGCTAAGAGACGTGCGACGTTCCGACGTTCAGACGTGCGACTCTTAACCTCCCTAAACACCTCAATGTTACCTTCGAGAAAATGAAGAGAGTCGGCTTAGTATCCTTCATCCACGAGTCGAATACTTTCAACCCGGTTCTTACTACGCGGGAAATGTTTGACGATGATGTGGTGTTTGGTGATGAGGTGACTCATCGGTGGGGTGAGACTCACCATGAAGTCGGAGGCATGATTGAAGAGGCGGGTCGTGTTGGAATGGACTTGGTGCCACTCGTGGCTGCCTGGGTTATGCCGGCGGGGCCGCTGCTGGAACAGGCATATGAGGGGATCCTGGAGGAGATTCTGAATCGGGTCTCCGGTGAGTCTATTGATGGACTGTTGCTTTCCCTACATGGAGCCATGGTCAGCAGCCACATCCGCGATGCTGATGGCAGTACCGCGGAGAAAATTCGACAGCTGGTAGGGCCTTCACTTCCGGTCGTGCTGACTCTCGACCTGCACGCCAACGTCTCCACGCGCATGGTTGAAAACGTCACGGCCACGACCATCTATCGGACCTATCCTCACCTGGATCAGAGAGAAAGAGGCAGGGAGGCCGCCAGGATCATGAATCAGATTCTGGAAGGAGAGACTCGTCCGGTTCAAAGCCTGGTGAAGCCTCCGTTGGCCATCACCATCTTGGCCCAGGAGACCACCAAAGAGCCCATGGCTGGACTCTATCGAGCGCTCGAGGAGACCATCCAGCAGCCGGGGGTGATCTCCGCCAGTATCGCTCCAGGCTTCGCCTACGCCGACGTCGAGGAGATGGGGTCATCGTTTCTCGTCGTGTCCGATGGCGACTGGGAAAGGGCTCGAGAGGGAGCCGCCAAGCTGGCGGACCAGGCATGGAGACAGAGGGAAAGGCTCAACCTTACCGGCACGCCGGTGGGAGAAGCAGTGGAGCAGGTTTCCCAATCTGAGTTGACACCCATCACTCTGCTGGACGCGGGAGACAACGTCGGGGGCGGGAGTCCGGGCGATGGAACCGTGATTTTCCAGGCCCTTTCAGACGCGGGTGTCGAGGATGGGCTGGTGGTTCTCTTCGATCCTGCAGCCGTCCTGGCCTGCGCTGCTACCGGAGTTGGGGGGTCCGTCGCACTCGAGGTCGGCGGAAAGAGCGACCGCCTTCATGGAGAACCGGTGCCGATCGAGGGTCGGGTGCGCTGTCTGCACGATGGCATGTTTATCGAGGAAGAGCCCCGACACGGAGGAAGCCGCATCAACCAGCAGGGTCTCACCGCAGTCGTGGAAACCAGAGAGCGTCACACGGTGGTCCTGACCTCGCTTCGCATGGCTCCATTCAGCCTGGAACAGATTCTGAGCTTAGGGGTGAAGCCAGGGCGCAAGCGAGTCCTGATCGCAAAGGGAGCGATCGCTCCACGGGCTGCCTACGAACCGGTCTCGGCAGGCATGCTGGAAGTCGACTCTCCCGGGATCACAGCCGCCAATCCCTCACGCTTCACCTATCGCCATCGCATCAAACCGATGTTTCCCTTCGAACCCGACACCCACTGGGATCCCTCTCTCGGGTAGCTTTGGACTCGTGGCTGCCGTACTTCACCGTTGCCTTTGCATTAAGTCGTGCCAGCTGCCACGTTGGATCGTCCCCGTGAAAACCTCAGTTCCGCTTCCTCCTCAGAACTGGGTTTGATTTCGCTAGCATTCGTCCCCAGGCGCGGCTGTTTTTACGTCAATCGATTCCTTACCTTGACAGCCGAGGATCGGCCAAAACTACTGGGAACTTCTCGATGTCCGCCTGCGTACTATCCAGTATCCGCGGAGGTCTTCTGGAAGTGCGACCCTCAATTTGGTTAAGATCGTCAGGTAAGCTTGAGCCGGGAATGACAATTGTGCGACCTTTTCTGCCTCCCACTGGTCTCTCGCGAGTCGCGAACCACATAGGAGCGGTCCTGCCGTGAACATCAGACTCAAAGTGTATGGATTCATCACTCTCGTGGTCGTGGCTTTGGGTGTCTGGTATGTGGCCGTCAAGTACTACCCCGGAGATGACGTTGCCAAGGCGGACTCCGAGGCCGATAAGAGCAGCAGCGATGCTAAAGAGGCCCCTGTACCGGTCCAGCTGGAGGCCGCTCGGCAAGGACCGATCTCATCCTTCCTGACCTCCACCTCGAACCTTCGGCCCCTTAGGAACGTTGTGCTGACAACTCAGGCGACCGGTGTGGTCACGAAGGTCCTGGTCGAGGAGGGTGACCGGGTCGAGAACGGCAGGCTCCTGTGCCTGCTCGATGACACCGAGCTGCTGATTCGCCTCAAGCTGACCGAGCAAAAGCAGGCACAGGCCAAGCTTCAGCTCGAAAAGGCCAGCATCAGAGAGCGAAAGGCGCAGATCCAGATCGCTAATACCAAAATTGAATTGGTGCGCAAGCAAGACGCCTATGCCGACAAGCTAGTAAGCGAGGAGGAGGTGGCAACCCTTCGCTACAAAGTCGCGGAACTCAAGCAGGATGAGCAAGTTGCGGCATCGGAAGTTCGGGAGTTCGGCCACCGGGTTGAAGAACTCAGGGCAGAAGGGGAACAGGTCGAGCTTGAAGTCTCGCGCACTCGAATATTAGCTCCGTTCGGAGGATACATCACACACCGAACGGTTGAACTCGGGCAAACCGTGCGTAACCTCGACGCCCTCTTCCGTCTGGGCGCGTTCTCTCCCCTCTTCGCCGACGTTCATCTTTCCGAGCGGGAAGCCTCCCGGATAAACCCTGGCCAGAAGGCCATGGTCAGCCTGGGCTCGGCCGGAACCGATCGGATTGAGGGCAAGGTCGTCCGAATCAGTCCCATCGTTGATGAAGCTACCGGAACGGTGAAGGTCACGATCAACCTGCCTCCTTCGGGTAAATCCTTCAAGCCGGGTTCTTTCGTCCGAGTCGATATCGAAACCGATACTCGAGCAGAGGCCCTTCTCATTTCCAAGCGTGCGCTCCTTGAAGAGGACGGCAAGGACTTCGTGTTCGTGGTCCAGGGAACTACTGCGGACCGCCGAGAAATCAAGCTAGGCTACAGTGACGACCAGGACGTCGAGGTACGCCAGGGTGTTTCACCCGGCGACCAAGTTGTCATTGCAGGCCAGGGGAATCTGACGCAGGGGGCGAAGGTGCGGATCGTCGGTAGCTAGGGGTTGAGAAAATCCCAAGATACAAGATACAAACAAATTCCAAGCACCAAATTCCAAACAAAGATTCCCGAATTTCAGATTGCAAGAATCGGCAGACACAGAAGTAGCTCGATTTGTGTGGGAGGTGTCAGAGTTTGGTGAGCATCAACGACTTCACCACCTGTTTGTACCTTGGTGCTTGTGATTTGGGATTTGTTTGTATCTTGTATCTTGTATCTTGGAATTTTCTTCAATGAAGCTTACCCAAACCGCCATCCGGCGTCCCGTGACCGTATCGATGTTCGTGGTCGCGATCACCCTCTTCGGTCTGGTGTCAGTCGACCGTCTGGCGCTGAACCTACTGCCCGATATCTCCTATCCTTCGCTCACCATCCAGACTGAGTTCGAGGACGCTGCGCCCGAGGAGATCGAGTCGCTCGTCACCCGCCTCATCGAGGAAACCGTGGGAGTGGTACCCGGACTGAGACGGCTGAGCTCGGTCTCCCGTTCGGGTCAGTCGGAGGTCGTCCTCGAATTTGCCTGGGACACCGATATGGACCTGGCAAGTATGGACGTCCGGGAGAAACTTGACCTGGTGCGACTCCCTCGCGATGTCGAGAAGCCGGTGATCCTACGCTTCGATCCCTCCTATGACCCGATCATGCGCCTTCAGCTCTTCGGAGACCTCAGTCTCGGTCGACTGCGCGATGTGGCTGAACGACAGGTCAAAAAAGGCCTCGAGTCGACTGCAGGCGTGGCAGCCGTCAAGGTTGTGGGCGGAAAAGAAGAGCAAATCCGAATCGAGGTCGACGAAAAACGCTTGGCGGAACTGGGAATACCCATCACTAATGTAGCCAATGTCGTCAAACAGGCCAATCTGAACCAGGCAAGCGGTAGCCTCTACGATCTTGATTCCAACTATCTGGTCCGAGTGCTGAATGAATTCAAATCCGTGGATGAGATCAAGAACCTCATCGTCCGGGACGAAGAAGGGCGTCAGGTAGTGCTAGGAGAAATCGCCAGGGTTTGGAGAGGGAGCAAGGAACGCGAGGTCATCGCCCGTTTCAATGGCAAGGAGTGTGTCGAGCTGGGCATCTACAAAGAAGGAGATGCCAATACCGTCACCGTTTCCAGGGCGATCCGTGAGCGGTTGAAAAACCTGAAGGAAGAAAAGACCTTTCCTGGTGGAATCGAGCATAGCATCGTCTTTGACCAGGCCGAGTTCATCGGCCAGTCTGTCAGCAACGTGCTCGCAGCAGCAGTACTGGGAGGATTGCTGTCGACGCTGATCCTGTTTCTGTTCCTACGCGATCTACGCAGCACCCTGATCATCGGTTTCTCCATCCCGATCTCGATCATGGCAACCTTTGCCTTGATGTATCAGACCGGAATCACCCTGAATATCATGTCCCTGGGAGGCATCGCCCTGGGGGTGGGAATGCTCGTGGACAACTCCATCGTCGTGCTCGAGTCGGTCCATCGCCACCGGGGAAAAGGCGCTCCCGCCGACGCTGTCTTCAGGGGCACGGTCGAGGTAGGTCGGGCCGTCACCGCATCGACTCTCACCACGGTAGCCGTCTTCGTCCCTCTGGTCTTCGTTGAGGGCATTGCGGGACAGCTGTTCAAGGATCAGGCTCTGACGATTACCTACTCGCTGCTGGCATCCCTAGCCGTCGCGCTGACATTTATCCCCATGGTCTTGGCCTTCAGGGTTAGCCATTCCGGAGTCGCTCCTTCAGACAAACCGACGACAGAAACAGCGCAGCGGAGAGGGCCTCTCCCTGGTGGCCTGATGGGAAGAGCAGCCAGCAAAGGCCGGAGCCTCTACCGCTTCATCTTTGTCGACCTGATCACGGTCACCCTCACCGATTTGCGCCGCTTGCTAGGGCTACTGGGACGCTTTCTCCTTCGCCTGGTGTCACCGATCCTGAACCTGTTCGACAGGGCATTCGGCGGATTGCAGTCGACCTACCCCAAACTACTTCACTGGTCTCTCGACCATAAGCTGGTGGTATTCGGACTCGTGGCCGTGATGGTAGTTTGCTCGATTGGAGTCTATGGCTCTCTGGGAGCGGAGCTCATCCCCCCATTATCCCAGGGAGAATTTTCTTTTGAGATCCGACTGCCCAAGGGTCGACCACTCGAGGTGACGAACCGGGTCATTCGCGATCTCGAGACCAGGGTCGCTACTCTTGAGGGCATAGAGACCGTGTTCTCGAGCGTCGGAGGCAGTAACAAGAACCAATTTGCGAGCACTGCCTTAGAAGAAAACGTCGGCCAGCTTCGAGTGGTGATGAGCGACCGCCGCGACAAGGTCGCCGAGAGGACGACGATCCTACAAATACGAGAGGAGCTTGATCGTTATCCCGAGATCACCCATAGCTTCAAGCGTCCCACGATCTTC
>JAKZYH010000222.1:0-6742 GCA_047514575.1 Acidobacteriota bacterium
ACATTCAGTCTGTGACGTGGGTTTGGCCTCCAGGCCGAAGTAAGGCGGTCGAGCCTAGCTCGACCCACGGCGGCCTGGAGGCCACCGCCACGACGAAGACCAGCCGCGTAGTCGAATTCGATTCGACATCCTCCGAACCCCACGGCTTGGAGCCGAGGGTCGGCCTCAGTCCCCGTGCGTCAATCGGGCAAATCCTCGAAACGTGTTCCTCCCCGGTCCAGCAGGTTTCTTCTGGTCGATTCGACTCGCGCCAGAAACCGAGGATCGTTCTGGAGTCTGTACTCAAACCATTCATCCTCGGTCTTGAAACCGATGAGAACACCGGCGGGTTTGCCATGTCGCGTAATCACGACCTGTTCCTTCTCGGCGAGCCGTAAGTACTTCGAGAGCTCGTCCTTTACTTCAGAGAGAGCAACTTTCTTCATGATTCCGTACCAATGTTGGTCAGCCAATCTGCGGCATCGGGTTTTGAGACAATTGCCAGAACCTGCACCCGGCCCTCGATGACGTCATAAAACACCCTTACGTCGTTCACCCGCAATCGAAACTGAGGCTGTGCCAAACCCTTGAGCCTTTTGATCCGGCTTCGGCTGACCTTGGTGGGTTGGTCCTGAAGGTGCGTCTTGATCGCATCCTTCACTTCAGCTTTGACATGGGATCGAAGGCGCTTGAGATCCTCGACGGCCTCCCGCGCGAAGACGATCTCGTGACGCATTCTGGCTATAATATAGCCAACCTTTAGCCACAAATCAAGATCGGCGAGTTCTTTGACAGCGTACTAGCTATCGCGACGCAACCCTTACAGGTTTGAAATCCAATGGGTGTCACCTCCTCTCTCTCTTGCAACCCCCAACCTGAAACTTGTAACCTGTAGCCGCACACCTCCATGCACTCGGAAATCGAACGACTCACCCAGGATCTGAAGCGCCATCAATACATCGCGGAACGTCCTGTCGTCACCGCGATCCACCTGGCCTCGACTCTGGGTCGTCCTCTACTCGTCGAAGGACCCAGCGGTGTGGGGAAGACCGAGATTGCAAACGTGATGGCGCAGGTCTTGGGGACAGAGCTGATCCGACTGCAGTGCTACGAGGGAATAGACACGAATGCCGCGCTCTACGAGTGGAACTACCAGAAACAGCTGCTTCATATTCGACTCAGCGAGACCCCAGGAACGACCGAGGAAGAGATCTTCGGTGAGTCCTATCTCTTAAAGCGTCCTTTGCTTCAAGCCATCACCCTGGACAAGTCTCCAGTCCTGCTTTTGGACGAGATCGATCGCAGTGACGAAGAGTTCGAGGCCTTCCTCTTGGAGCTTCTCTCGGATTGGCAAGTCTCGATCCCGGAGCTGGGCACCATTCGTGCTCGACAGAGGCCCTACACCGTACTGACCAGCAATCGGACCCGAGAGCTCTCCGACGCCTTGAGGCGGCGCTGTTTCTACCTCTGGATCGACTTCCCTTCGTTCGACAAGGAGCTGGAGATCGTGCGAACCAAGGTGCCGCAGGCGAGCGAAGCTCTCCGCTCCCAGATCGTCGCATTCGTGCAGATGCTTCGGCGTCTTTCGCTGGAGAAGTCTCCCGGTATCTCGGAGACATTGGACTGGGTTGCCGCTTTGATTCACTTCGAGCGCGACCAGCTTTCGAGGGAGTTGGTCGAGAGCACGTTGGGACTCATTCTCAAGCACTCCGAGGATCAGAACCGAATGAAGAGCCTCTACCTGGAGGCTCTGCTCAGCGGTCTGGAGACTTTTCCCAGCGCTGGGCTGGAGCGTGCCTTCCAGAGGGTCGAGGCAGCCATACAGGGAAGATGATCCTCCGTGAAAGATCCTGACTCCGGAAGCCTCGAAGAAACCCTGCTCGCCTTCGCCCACCTGCTTCGATCCCGAGGCTCCAGTCTGGGTCCTGGAGACGTAGCAGGCGGCATTGAAGCCCTTTCTGCAGTCGATGTCACCGACAAGGAGGATTTTCGGCTTGCCCTCCGATCCACCTTCTCCTACAGCCGCCGTGGACAAGAAATCTTCGACCGGTGCTTCGACTGGTACTTCAGTGGTGGAGCGCTGAACCGTGATCCTGGAGATCCGGCCAAGGTTCGTGAAGAATCTTTACCACAGCCGAAGGAAGGACTCAGCCTTCTCTCCTGGAATAGCGGGAAGGATCCAGAAGGCGAGTCTGGACTCATGTCCTATAGTCCACTTGAGACACTGTTGGAAAAGGACTTCGGACAGGTCGACGAAGAGGAGATGAGGCGTCTGGAGCCGCTGGTGAAGTCATTGATCCGACGGCTTGCTACCCGCATCTCCCGGCGCCGAATGGCGAGCCCTCAAGGTCGGGTACCCAACTTGAGACGCAGCCTCCGACGAAACCTGGGAAGCGGCGGCGAATTGTTTCAGCTGCTTTACAAGCAGCGTCGCCGGGAGAAAGCGGACCTGGTGCTGGTGGTGGATGTGAGTGGGTCGATGGAGCTGTACGGCCGCTTCCTCTTCCATCTGGCCTATCTATTCACAACCTGCGGAAAGCGGGGACGGGTCGAGACCTTCGCCTTCAGCACCGAACTCTACCGCCTCAGCGGCGTGCTCCGACGTCGAGGTGTTCGCCAGGCTCTGAGGGAACTTCGGTTGTCCATGCCAAGACGTGGCGGCACGCGAATCGGCTCTTGTCTTGAGACCCTACTGGATCGTCACAGGGAGTGCCTGGGCCCGAAGACCACGGTCGTGATCCTGAGCGATGGGTGGGACACAGGCGAGTTGGATGTCCTTCGAAAGGCGATGGCAGGGTTGAAGCAGAGAACGGATCGGATTCTCTGGCTCAATCCTCTCGCCGGCAGCCCTGGCTACGAGCCCTCGGCAGCCGGAATGAAAATCGTCCTGCCTTTCCTGGACGTCTTTGCCCCGGCTCACAATCTGGAAAGTCTGCGAGAGCTTGACCGATACCTGGCGGTGACGCGAAGATGATTGCCGCGCTGATTCCGGCTGGCGGGAAAAGCCGCCGAATGGGTTTCGCCAAGCTCCTACTCGAAGTCGAGGGGAAGAGTCTGTTGGCAGGCACGGTGGAGATGGCCGCAAGCGCCAGCCCATCTGTTATGGTCGTCGTGGGCGCCTACGCCGATGCCTACGCCCCGGTAGCAGAAGCAGCCGGCGCCGAGGTAGTCCGGAATCCCGAATGGAGAGAGGGCTTGGCGGCCTCGCTGCGGGCCGGGATCTCCGCTCTTCCTGCTCAGGTCGAGGCCGCCCTGATCGTCCTCCCGGATCAGCCCTTTGTCGACACCTCTCATCTCTTGGCCCTGGTCCAGGTTTTTCGCGATCAGAAGCATTCTCTGGTCCTGTCGGCCTATTGTGGAATTCTGGGAGCCCCCGCCGTGGTGGGCCGCGAGCTGTTTCCACAGCTTCTAAAGCTGACGGGGGAGTCAGGCGCGAAGGCCCTCCTGGGAAGCGTTTCGTCGGTTGGAGAAGTGGCACTGGAAAAGCCCTTTGATGTGGACACCGTGGAACAGGCCGAGCGGCTCTTATCTGGGGGTTTGGGGACATGACTCGCCAGGATCGCCTTCTGGAGCTGCGTCTGGGTGATGGCCCCGGGCGATGGCCCTTAGGGCCCGGCCTTTCCTGTTCATCGCCATCAAAATCTCCATCGCAAGCGTCCCCATGTCCTGCGCGGTGGTGGATCGAATGGTGATGTGATCGATGGGTCGGATTTCCGACCGCGGGGCCCGTTGGGTCGGCGAAGACGACTGTCAAGTACACTGCTTGTTAACCGCCTGGCCCCTCTGGCAGTTGAGCCCCGTGCCACACTGCGACAATCCAGACCGTCTTGCGCTCGATGCGGTAGAAGAACCGGTATGGCTTGACGATGACCTCACGGTGCGGCAGCTCGGGGAACTCTGGAATTTTTCGGCCAGACTCCGGATGAGTTTCGAGTCGACGGAGGATCTTCTCCGCTCGCTTCCGGAGCCGAAGGGCTGCTGTGGAGTTGTCTCGCTTGATATAGGCCAGACAAGGCCAGACCACGAAGGAACTGAATCCGTGCCGTCGGTGTGAACCTGACCTCCACCTTCAGTCAGCCGCGAGGAGTGCATCGGCCTCCGCCAGGACCGAGCTCAGGTCCCCACCTTTGCCCTCCGCGATCTCTCTTTCTCCGTGCGCAAGGAGACGCAGAAGCTCACGCTCCTGTTCTAGCAGTTCATACGCACCGACACTGAGCAGCACTGCCGCCGCCCGTCCACGCTGGGTAATAATAAGGGGTTCCCGCGACAGCTCCGGTCTCTTCAAGACAGCGGCCACGTCTTGCCGTAGGTCACTAACAGGAACGATTTTTGGAATCTTGCCCACGTCATACCTCCACACGTACATCTAATTGTATGTCCAGTTGGCACAGCGAGTAAGGTCAAGAAACTCTGCGGTTGCGAACAGGCGAGATTCTGCCGGCTTCGGTTGACCTGGGTGGGAACAATCCCTTTGAAGGCCTGTGCCAATAAGGCGGACGATATCAGGCCCACCACTGCGATTAGAATATTGGCTGATTTCATCCTTGCCTCCTATGGTGGCAATAGCCGGCCGAGCCTCCCGCCGTGGTGGGCCGCGAGCTGTTTCCACAGCTACTCAAGCTGACGGGGGAGTCAGGCGCGAAGGCCCTCCTGGGAAGCGTTTCGTCGGTTGGAGAAGTGGCACTGGAAAAGCCCTTTGATGTGGACACCGTGGAAGAGGCCGAGCGGCTCTTATCTGGGGGTTCCGAGAGCCCGCCCGTCTGACCATCCCAGCTGCTCAAGCTCCTAAGGGTCTGCGCAAGAATAACTTGGTAGAATTGGCGCTCAGATTTGTGCCAGATTTGGCCGCGAACGATTGAGCGAAACCGCAGGCGTAGCCAGGCCTACGTTGAGGATTTCGCGATTGAGGAGCGGCCGAAGATGGTGTGAAGCTGAGATGCCAAAATGCCAAGTTATTCTTGCGCAGACCCTTAGAACGGTTTTCTCACTCCAGAGAGACTGCAAAAGGGTTCCGAGTCGGCCGTTTCCTGTCTTTTCCCAGATGGATCAGGCCGATTCTGGATTCTCCGCCCATTCTCAGAGCAAAACGTAAGGTCTCGACGTTCTTGTCCGGCTTGAAGTCGAAGCCGTCGATATCCGCATCTGTCTTCGAATCAAACCAGATCTTGCGATCGCCATCTTTCTCGATCTGATCCTGGGTTTTGGTTACTACCACCGGACGCCGACCTCGCCTTACCCGAGTCCGCCCGCGTGGCCCTCGAACCACCCTGGCCGGGCGTCCTCTTCGGACCACTTTCGATGCTTTCTCGACGTCAATTCTCTTGAGCGACTTGAGTTTTCCGGAGTCGGCGATCACGTTGCCAGCGAAGTGTCGTTGCAGTCCTTTCGTGGTCCAGCGGACCTTCCAGGTATCCCCTTCCTTCCAGACGAAGTAACCGGCGTCATAACCTTCGCTAAAAGAGGGTTCGCCATCCAAATTGGATGCCTTTTCAGCGGCTGTCGCCGTACCCGTTCCCAGGAGTAATAAAAGAGACAACACTCGGGGTAGTGAACACTTTGTTGACTTCATGGGGTTGTCCTCCAATCGATTCATGACGCTTTGGAGCGGCCTGGGTTGATCGATGATTAGCATACTAGATTTCGAAAGTAGATGTGATCAAGACTTGTTTCTTGAGTGAGCTTCCGTCCGATGGTGTACCCTGAACTTGTGAAGACACTTGGGGTAAGCTAG
This sequence comes from Acidobacteriota bacterium, assembly GCA_047514575.1. Classification (GTDB taxonomy): domain Bacteria; phylum Acidobacteriota; class UBA6911; order RPQK01; family JAJDTT01; genus CAUZIZ01. The sequence continues at coordinate 5,711 of JAKZYH010000222.1, forward strand.
CGGTCGGTCTACCCGGCGCCCAGCCGATCCTTCTGCGCCGATCACGCTACCGGGTGTCCTATGTTCCGGACGAAGGACGGTCGCTCGTGCGATCTTTTTTTTCGAGCTACGGATTAAACCGCGATGCTAACTCAAATCATTCTTGTTGCAGCGCTAAACCTCACCCTGTTCGCCCAGAAAGGGAATGACACCAAGGATCTCCAGGTCTTCTTGGATGAAGTCGTCGAGGACATCGAGTCCCGCGATGGGGAGTCTTTCCAGGCGAAGTGGCATAAGAAGTCCACCCTTCACAGCCGCAAGTTTCTCTTCCCTTTCGATCGGGCAGAGGTGGGCTCTAATGACTGGTCCGAGATGTGGGTAGATTTTTTCAGTCGAATCGACAAGATCCATTTCAAGGAGACTGACTTCAGTTTTCGCCGGATCGGTGACGTAGGAATGGTGTGGGGATTGGCCAGGATCGAAGTCGATCGAAAAGGTTCGGGGGTTTCAGAGGAGAGGCTCCGGTTGACGCTGAGCTTGATCCGAGACGGTGGTTTCTGGAAACTACTGAGTTGGCACGATTCGCCGGTCCCCGAATGATCGATTCCTGGCGTCGCCTGCAGAGACTCTTACCAGAACCTCAGCCGGGTGTCCGAATCAGTGAAGCAATTCGAGAGAATGGCTGAAGAGGAGTCTCAGTAGCCGGCCATGGCCAGTCTGAACACACAGCTCAAGGTGCTGCCCAACATCCGGGAGCTTCAGGGCTGCAGGTCTCGGCGAAGCGGCTCCCCAGGCCGTGCCAAGGCCAGTCATGTGGCCCCGGAAAGGCGCGCCGCGAGAGCTATGGGCGGCAGCCACACTCAGACAGTCAGGAACGTTGATGAAGCAGTGTGGTCCGGCTACCCGGGAAAAGGAGGGTCATCCGGTAAATGGGGAGGTGGGGACGTGGTTGGCACCTTCCGGATCCCAAATCTGCTCCCCGTTCGCTTGTCCATATAGTCGGCTGCAGTAGCAGAGGCCGTGGGAACTGTGGAAAACTCCGAGCGACATCGA
>JAKZYH010000223.1:0-4667 GCA_047514575.1 Acidobacteriota bacterium
TCATGAAGAGGCGACGCCTGTCGAAGCTAGCTCGGAGGTGCCCTCCTGACCGCTCTGACCCGGAGAGGGTCGAGCGATCCGTGGGATCGCTGAGCGAGATAAATCTCCCTGGACCTTGGGCGTGCGAGCTGTCTCCCGTCAGATCGACCGCGCCACGCTCCGCACGACGCTAACCTACCGCTTCCTCGGAAGATTTCAGGCAGGAGTGGAGTACAATCCGCTCTCTGACGGCGTTTCGCCTCTGGCCAATCTGCACCTGATCACGGAAACCGGGAGCCGTCCGGCTCTGATCGTGGGAACCAGCTCCGATCGGATCGGAACACCTAGAGGGCAATCCTACTACTTCACGTTGAGCAAAGACCTGAAGCCCTGGACTGGCCTGCCACTGGCGCCCTATGTCGGAGCCACCTATGGAACCTTCGACGATCGCACCCGGGCGATCGGTGGCCTTCACGTTCGATTCACCGAAACATTCTCTTCGCTGATCATCTTTGACGGCGTGAGGGTGCACCCCACCCTCACCTATCGGCGAAAGGAGCACAGCATTTCCGTCATCCTCGAAGGCGGTAAAGACCCTGGAATCAGCTATAGTATCTCTTTCTGAAAGGACTCTCCCTGGCGGTTCCGGTTGTAGGGCGAGACTCGGGTACGTCAAAAGGAGGAAAAGATGAGAGCTCATCGCTGGTCCCTGGTCCTGTGGATGGTGACACTGCTTGCGGGTGCCTGCTCACCCGAGGGAGAAGGCGAAGGCCTCGACGCCCAGAAGCCGATCTTCCCCAAGGATCGGAAGCGTCGCATCCTTTACTATGACGCGGTTTCACAGCAGTCCTGGGGTTATATCGACCAGGGGCGGAAGATCCCCTACACGAAGCTGATCACCGACATCGCCGACCACACGGCGTTTCTCGATGCCCGCACCAATCTGACATTCGACACTCAGGTGGACACCTACGTCTTCCACATCGGCAACGGCGCGGATCCTCCCTACAACATCCCCGAAGAGATGCTCTGGCCTTGCTTCAGCTCCTACGAGGAGGTGCGTGACCTCGTCATCGAGGCCTGCCATGCTCGGGGCATGGAGGTGTGGGCCTCCCTGCGGATGAACGATCTGCACGCGGCATGGCGGTCCAACTCCATCCAGGACCTGGACGATCGCTTCAAGACCGAGCATCCGGAGTTCCTGCTGGCTCCCGAGAGCAATCGCGACCTTTCCCCAGAACTGACCGAGCAACTCCTGTGGGCCGGTTTGAACTTCGTTCATCCGGAGGTACGACGGCACCGTCTGGACTTCATCGAGCGGACGGCCGCCGCCCATGACTTCGATGGCTACGAGCTGGACTTCAACCGCATGGGCATCAGCTTCCCGTTGGGTCAAGAGAGGAAGCACGCTCATCTGTTGACCGAGTTGGTTCGCGAGGCCCGCCAGCGTCTGGACGCGGTGGGCCGGCGTCGGGGTCGTCCCTACACCCTTGCCGTCCACGTGATGGACTCCCTGGAGCGTTCGTTGGAGCTGGGGATGGAGGTCGAGCGGTGGGTCGAGGAAGGACTGGTGGATGTGCTTCTCGTGGGCATGGGACATCTACCCACCCGCCTTCGCCTGGACCAGTTCCTGGCTTTGGGGAAGGCTCACGGGGTTCCCGTCTATGCCACCCTCAACGCCAACTCTTATCGAGCAGGGGCCTGGGAAGAGCTTTACGACCGCGCGCTGTTTCGGGAGGGCATGCGGGCCTCCGCCGCCTATTACCATCAGGAGGGTGCGGACGGGATCTACCTGTTTAACTTCGCCAACGAGCCGACCCAGGAGCTGAGCCCCGAGGAGTTCAGCGGAGCTCTCAGCGCCCTGGGGGAACCCGAGACACTGGCGGGAAAGAACAAGGTATACGGCATCCAGGCGACCGCTCACACCGGTGGGCCCATCATCCAGGGATCCGAGTCGGCCCTCCTTCCTGTGGTCCTGGACCGGGTGGAGAGCAAGCTGCCGTTGCTGATGGGTCCGGATGCCACCGATCCCAGGGCGCGCTTTCGCATCAGCCTGTGGACCGCCAAAAGTCGAGAGGATACGCGTTTGTGGGTTCGGTTGAACCACACGCTGCTCCCCCAACCGGTCCGCGAGGAGCCCTGGTATCACATCGAGGTGCCCCCAGGGATCATGCGCAGCGGCTACAACGAGCTCGGTGTCCTGTCGAGCGTTCCAGCAGGAGGTCCCTTCCCCGGCGTAGTCCCTCCTCCCGGAGTCAAGAAGAAGGACTGGTTGGGTTGGAAGCGGGACCCGGGAACCCTGGTGGAGGAGTTTGCGAAGGGCAAACCGGTTCTGGAGGCGGGAGTGGCAAAGAGAGTCGAACCCGAGGAGAGCCGTCCCGTCATCGTGCACCAGATCTTGGTCACAGTCGAATATGCGGCGGGACTGTAATACAACGTACTAGTATCCACTAGACGCTCCATTCCTTCTTCATCGCCCCAGCCACGGAGCCAACCAGCCGATTCGCGGTCGTAAAGAAGATGTTCTCCAGCTGGGCCTGATCCAGCCCGTGGCGAAGAGCTGCCTTGCGCATGGCCCGAAGCTGCTCGTAGAGGAAGAAGGTCAATTCGCCACCGAGGTTGTTGGTCCGGGGCGTCAGATCACCCCAACTCTGCCCGTAGAAGACAATCTTGCCACGACCGAATCCCACATCCCCCGAATCCGCACCGTGCATGATCCGATCGATCTCCACCCCCTCGAAGAGGGCATCGAAGGATTCCATCACGCAGACCGCCGACACTTCGTACCAGACGTTGGGAATCCCCCGCAACCGGGGAGCCGCCTTTTCGATCGGGAAGGGGGCAAAGCTGCGTGCCCCATGAGCCAGAATCCATTTCGCTCGAGGATACTTTTTCGTCAAGTTGACCAGGTCGTCGATGTTCCTCGGGTCGGCAAAGGACCGCCTCAGTCCCACGTGCAGCATGATCAGGAGACCGTAGTGGTCGGCCACGGCAATCTGGTGTTCGGGGAGGAAGTCGCGGATTCGACACTCTATTCCGGTCGGGGTAAAGGTTCCTCCAACCTCCGTTAGACAGTACCTTGGGTAGGGCTTGGGACCGAGCAGGCGATGCTGCAGGATCGTTTTCTCGACCAGTTCTGCGGACATCGCGGGTTCGACCAGCATCAGCGCTGAGGACCCCGGTTCCCCGGCGATCTCGGCAGCGATGAACTGGTTGGATCTCTCGAAGTCACAGCGCCGGAAAGGGAAAGGAAAGGCCAGACGAGTGATGCTGCGTCCGGGTAAGGCGACGCTCTCTGCGGTGCGCACGATCTGGAGGTCGCAGTCCCTCCACACGGTCTCGGTAGTAAAGTCACTTCCGCTGGTCTGGGCGTCCTGATAGTTCAAATCGAACTCTCGCCGGTAGAGGTGGCAATGGGCATCGAAGATTCGCGTGGGGACGAAATCGGACAGTTCTTCCTCCCAGATCCGCCGATCAAGCGCTTCCAGCTTCAGGGGGAGCTCTTCTCCCTCGCGTGTCTTGACCTGGATCGCAGGGGCAACCGAACGATTGAGGCTGCTTCCCAGCGTCAACCCATTGATCCGGTTCGCCAGCACTCCACCGGATGCGATGGAAAGGAATGGCCTTCGGCCGATTCGCTTGTTCATGGTTGGCCCACCTCTGGTCTCAGTCCGACTTTCTGGGATGCCAGCAGCACCGGAGAACCTGGGAAATCCCGGGAAGCTTCCCCGATGGGTACCCGGGCGAAAAGACTCGGGTAGCCAGGATTTTGGCCCATGCGACAGCGGTCGTTCGACATTCGGTTGTTCGGTATTCTGCTGATCACAATCACTCCCCGTTTGGTCCCTCTGAAGAACACGTCTGTCAATGGTAGCACGGGTCTGAGGTCAACCTCCCAACCTCCTCTAGCTGCTGAAACTTGATTTCCAGATTAGGATGGAGAAAGGACGTAATCTATTGATTTTAAATTGGATAGTGAATTTTCCAGACTATTGTCCGAAAACCGTGGCGGTGGCCTCCAGGCCGCCGTTTTTCGAGCCAAAGGCTCGACGGAAGGAACACGGCGGCTTGGAAGCCACCGCCACGCTGGCCGAAGTTTCTTTCTCGAATGGGGCAGCACCGCTGGGGGGGGGCACTAATCTGAGACAACGCCCTCAGAGAAACCAGCCCGAGAATATCACCACCAGTCCCATGCTCAATGCGACGAAAATGGCCCACCAGAGAGACACCCGAATGCACCAGGGTCCCACAGGTTCCCCCAGAATATGGAGGGATCGCCAGTTGAAGCTGAGTTGATCGGTGACCTGTTCCGGCCTGGGCGCCGGCGTGCTGAGGCTTACGATTACGCAGACGATCACGCAGAAGCCCCAATTGACAATGCCTTGCATGGCATAGGGTTCCAGCCACTGAACGTGGTCGGGGACGTATTGGATGTACAACTTCATCGCGATTCCGAACGTGAAGCCGGAGACGACGGCGACGAGAGCTCCCAGCCCGTTGATGCGACGAAACAGGATACCGAGCAGAAACACCGCCCCGAATGGGGGAGCAAAGAACGCGTAGAGAGATTGGATGTAGATGAACAGGCTCCCGCTGATGCGATCGATGAACCCAGCCAGGACGATGGACACGACAAGGATGATCACCGCAGAGATCATGCCCACACGAACGAAAGTCCTCTCCTCGCC
>JAKZYH010000224.1:0-10399 GCA_047514575.1 Acidobacteriota bacterium
CCGCTGCTGTTCAGGTCTTCTAGCCGGTAACCAGCCTCGTTCTTGACCAGCTTCAGATGTCGACGCGACACGTAGGGGGATCCCAGAACGATATCGGCGTCCTTGCGTCCCACCACGATCTCATCCTCTCTGAGGACGCGCTCCTGCTCCTGGCCTTGCGAGTCCAGCCACTTCAAGCATAGGTCCATAGTTTCTCCCTTCCATGACCCTATAGACGGGTGCTCCGATTCGGCTGAATTCAGGCGGAACACCCTAGCCTACAATTTGATCCCAATGACGTAACCCACCCCGATGTTCGCCATTCAGACACTAGGACCCTGTAGAGCCAGAGGATTGCAATGCAACGATTGTGCCAAAGACCACGCGGAGCATCGACGAACCGGTAGCGGGACCGTAACTAACTGAACTGGAGGGATTAAGCGACCAAGAAACTACAGTCTTCGCGACTACGGCAGCGGACCAGCAGCTCCTTTGCCTATCTCTTGGGATAGTCAACTCATCGTAGCGGATAGTCAGGGAAAGCCAGCCTGAGGGACTCCTTGTCCAGATCTGCCTCCACTATCCAGATAGATAGGCCTACTATCCGAAAGGATAGGGACCCTCTCCCGCCTTGAGAAGCAACTGGGCGCCTTCCGACTGGCCGCTTCTTCCCCGAAGTCAATGACTTGCAGCCGCTTCCCCACCGTCGTGGAAGCCCTTTCGGCTTTTTGGAACGCCAGTTGCAACTAATCACGAAAGGGGAGAGTATTAGGTGTTCAACTCCATCCTGACGAAGGTATCGCCGCAATTGTCTCTCTGACTGATTGCGACCTGAAATCAGGGGTGTAACAGGGTACTTTCGCGGTACGAGTACTGAGTCAGGGGCTCTACAGAAGACCCTGACTCCAATCGAAATCTGGAGGCCTGCCGTGGTAGGACAAACCATCAATCATTACAAGATTACGAAGAAGATCGGCGAGGGCGGGATGGGTGCCGTCTATCAGGCCACCGATACCCGCCTGGGTCGAGAGGTGGCGCTGAAGATCCTGCCCGAGAAATTTGTCCAGGATCGCCAGCGAATGGGGCGATTTCAGCGGGAGGCCGAGGTTCTAGCATCCCTGAATCATCCCCACATCAGCACTATCCACGGGCTGGAGGAACAAGGCGAAGTCCGGGCGTTGGTCCTGGAACTGGTGGAAGGTCCGACTCTCGGTGAGAGGATCGCCGAGGGTCCCATTCCAGTTGACGAAGCTCTTCCCATGGCTCGGGAGATGACGCAAGCCCTCGAGGCGGCACACGAGAAGGGCATCATTCACCGAGATCTGAAGCCAGCCAATGTGAAGATCACGCCCGAAGGAGCGGTGAAGGTCCTGGACTTTGGCCTCGCCAAGGCGATGGAGGGGGAGCTGTCACGGCGGGAGCTGGCCAACTCTCCTACCCTGACATTGGAGGCCACCCAGGAGGGCATCATCCTGGGAACGGTGGCCTATATGAGTCCGGAACAGGCGCGGGGCCAAGCGGTGGACAAGCGGTCGGACATCTGGGCCTTCGGCCTGGTGTTCTTCGAAATGTTGACCGGCAAGGGGATGTATACGGGCAGAAGCCTCACCGAGACCCTCGCCGCAGTCATCCACGAGGAACCGAACCTGGATGCCCTTCCCCAGGACACCCCCCTGAGGATCAGGGACCTCTTGGAGCGGTGTCTCAGGAAAGATCCCCAGCTGAGGATACGGGACATGGGCGAAGCTCGCATCACGATTCACGAGGCCATCACCCAGCCTGATGAGCCAGAGGCAGCGGAGCGTCCCCGAGAAACCCCTCTGTGGGCACGTCTGCTGCCGGTGGCGGTGGCGGTGGTGTTGGCCGCGGTAGTGTATTTCTGGCCGCACCCGCCCGACGACGCCGAAAAGAAGATAGCGCGGTTCGAGATTCCGGCAGCAGAAGCCGAGGTTCTCGACCATCAGTTTCGTCGTGGGGTCGACCTTTCGCCAGACGGAAAACAGCTGGCGTTCGTGGCAGCTCCCCCGGGGGACGCTTCCAAGAGGAAGGTCTATGTCCACTCCTTGGAGAGGGGTCAGACGACGCCCCTCCGCGACGCCGGAAACGCCACGCTTCCTTTCTTTTCTCACGATGGCGAGTGGCTGGGCGTCTGGTCTTCGACCGATCGAAAACTGAAGAAATATCCTCTTGCAGGAGGCACCCCCACGACAATTTGCGATGCCGAATTGCCCTTCGGGGCGAGTTGGGCCTCGGACGACACCATCGTGTTCGCTCCGGATCAGGAGAGTGCACTCTGGAGGGTGTCGGCATCGGGAGGAGAACCGGCGGCGCTCACGGAGCTGGATCGGGCAGCTGGAGAGGTGAGCCATCGTCTTCCCCACGTGCTCCCGGGCGCAGAGGCGGTGCTCTTCACGGTGATGCGCTTTCAGACGGACACCACCGGTTGGAGCAAGTCGCAGATCGCGGTCCAGTCACTGGGAGGCCAGGAGAAAAGGATCTTGATAGAGGGGGGCTCAGATGCCCGATATGTTCCCACCGGAAACCTCACTGGACACCTGGTCTACGCCCTGGAAGGGACTCTGATGGCGGCTCCCTTCGATCTCCAGAAGCTGGAGCTGAGTGGCCCCATCGTGCCCGTTCAGGAGAATGTCAGTCATGCGATCTACTCGGGAGTGTCGGGCCAGGAAACCGGTGCCGGTCAGTTTGCCTTTTCCAACTCGGGAACGCTCGCCTACATCAGCGGCTCGCTCTTCCCCGAGGCCAAGCGGCAACTGGTGTGGGTAGACCGCAAGGGAGTAGAAGAACCCATCAACCTCGAGCCCGCCAAGTACGTCTCCGTCCGGCTCTCTCCGGATGGCGACCGCCTCCTTCTGGACACTCTGTATAAGAGTTCCAGCATCTGGACGTTCGATCTGGTCCGGGGAGCAAGGGCGCCGCAAACCTTCGAGGGTGACAACATGTGGCCCATCTGGTCGGCGGACGGTAGCCGGGTGACCTTTGCCTCGGAAAGAGAGGGACAGCGCATGCTCTTCTGGAAGCCGGTCGACTCGGGAGGCGGTGCCGAGCGTTTGGCTTCCGGAGATCGACCCCAGGTTCCGGGTTCCTGGTCCCCGAACGGAGAAAGACTTGCCTTCGTGCAGCTGGACGCAGCCGCCGGCGGTGATATCTGGACGGTGTCGAAGGAGGGCTCGGATTCCTCTGAGGCTTTCCTCGAGGCTCGCTTTGATCAGTCTCAGCCCGAGTTCTCTCCCGACGGCCGCTGGCTGGCCTACGTCTCGACAGACTCCGGTGGACACCAGGTTTACCTTCAGGCCTATCCGGGACCTGGGGGAAAGCAACAGATTTCGACTCGGGGAGGCTTCTCCCCGGCCTGGTCAGCAAGCAGTCGGGAGCTGTTCTATCGCTACGAGCGAAAGCTGTGGGCGGTCAAGATCGGCGAGGACGGTAGTCCGGGCAGTCCGGAACCGCTCTTTGGAGGACCCTACCTTTCCAATGTGCAGTTCCGATCCTACGATGTGCACCCCGACGGTCAGCGCTTCCTGATGATCCGAGAGGATGAGGCCGAAATCGACCGCACCCTTCAGGCCGCCTACTACGGAAACAAGGTGCGCATCGTCCTCAACTGGTTTGAGGAACTCAAGCAGCTGGTGTCCACGACAGGGAGCTGATGTCAGTCCAGCGCAAGTGATGCAGTGGTCAACAGTGATCAGTGAGTAGTACCGGAAGGGGCGGCCTAGAGGCATTGCCAGGACGTCGATTAGTGTCAACGCCCTAATCGGACCCAAACCAGTCTTCCAGCTTTAGCCCCTTCACCCGACCGAATTCCTGAGTGTTGTGTGTCACCAGAGTGGCGCTCTGAGCATGGGCGGTAGCGGCAATCAGGATATCGAGAGTTCCGATCGGAGTTCCTTTTTTCTCCAACCAGGCTCGGATGGCGGCAGCAGCGAGAGCTTCAGCTTTGCCGAAATCCAGAACCGCCACGACTTCAACGAACTCATCGAGCTGCTCCCGACGCCGTCTGGCGTTCCTCGACTTGGCGATTCCAACCTCCAACTCGTAGAGGACGATTGCAGGAATGGCGACGTGTTCAGGTGGGGAACTCAGCAGACGTTGCGAGACCTTTCCCATGCCCTTGAAGAAATAGATCAGAGTATTGGTGTCGAGAACGTACCTCAAAGTGTCTCCCGGGCAAGATCGGTTTCTCGATTTGGCCTGATTTCTTCGGCGGTCGGTAAGTCGGACCAGGCGCCGGCCATGCCTTTGACTCGCTCAGGCCACTCATCTCTGGTCTTTTCCCGGATGAGTTTTGAAATCCACTTACTGAGGGACAGGCCGGCCTCAGCGGCGGCGCCCCGCATTCGCTTTTCGGTCGCCCTATCAACATAGATCGTCACTTGTGCCATAGATCAACCTCCAGAGACATATATGTGGGAGTATACTTTGACAGAGGATTGAGAAGCAACAGCGCAGGAGCCCAACAGTGCCACTGAAAAACAGTGAATGGTGAGCAGTCGGGGAAAGCCCTGGCCAGCAGAGATGCGGCCAACTTGACCCGTCTCCGAGAGTAGGTCAAGCTCCTAGGAGAGAGCGGACAGCGGCGCAATCGAATTGACCTGGGGCGTGGCTTCGGTCTCCAGGCCGAAGTATTCTCCTTCCGAGCCGTTGGCTCGGCTATGGCGGCCTGGAGGCCACCCCCACCAGCAGAGGTTCCCTTGATCGGACAGAGCATCAACCATTACCAGATTACGGCCAAACTCGGCGAAGGCGGAATGGGTGCAGTGTATCGGGCCACCGATACTCAGCTGAGCCGTGAGGTGGCGCTCAAGATTCTGCCGGAGAGGTTCGTCCGGGATCGCCAGATGCTGGGCCGGTTTCAGCGGGAAGCGGAGCTGCTGGCGTCGCTCAATCATCCCCACATCAGTATCATCCACGGCCTGGAGGAATCGGGCGAGCTGCGAGCGCTCGTCCTGGAGCTGGTGGAGGGTCCGACGCTGGCGGAGCGGATCGGCCGAGGCCCCATCCCGGCGGACGAAGCCCTCCAGATTGCCTTGGAGATCGCGCAGGCCCTGGAGGCGGCCCACGAGAAGGGCATCATCCACCGCGATCTGAAGCCGGCCAACATCAAGATCACGCCGGAGGGATCGGTCAAAGTCCTGGACTTCGGCCTGGCCAAGGCGCTGGAGACGGGCCCCGACGAAGGGGCTGCGGACTCGGAGACCGTGATGCCGGATGCCACCCAGCAGGGGACCATCCTGGGCACGGCCGCCTACATGAGTCCGGAACAGGCGCGGGGGCAGCCTCTCGACAAACGAACCGACATCTTCTCCTTCGGCCTGGTGCTGTTCGAGATGCTGAGCGGCACAGGGATGTACTCCGGAAGGAGTCTGCCCGAAACACTTGCCGCAGTTATTCACGAGGATCCCAAACTGGATGAGCTGCCTCCCGAGACCCCCGAGCCGATCCGCAAGCTGATCGAGCGCTGTCTGCGCAAAGATACCAGCATACGTTGGCGGGACATCGGGGACGTCCGCATCGCGCTGGCCGAATGTCTCAGCGGCACTACACAGGTCTCCGAGCTGTCGGCCGCGACGTTCGCGGACAGGCCGCTCTGGAGGCAGCTGGGTTCATGGGCGGCGGTGCCGGTTCTGATGGCCGTGGCCTGGGTACTCCGCTCCCTGTTCCACCCGATTCCGCACGTGGCGATTTCAAGGTGGGAGATGCCGTTGGACGGCCAGGTTCTTGCCCACCAGTTTCGTACCGGATTGTCGTTGTCCCCGGATGGCTCACGCCTGGCGTTTGTTTCTACTCGGGCCAAAGACCAGCAGTCAATCTACCTCCGGTCCCTGGATCGATGGGAGGCAGAGCGCCTTTCCGACGACATCAACTTGATGCCGTTTTTCTCACCGGATGGACGCTGGCTTGGCGCCGTGGCACGTGCCGAAGACGGTTCAGGCCTCAAGCTCAAAAAGTACTCTGTCAACGCTGGCACTGCCAGCACAATCTGTGATTGTAAGGAGCCGTACGGGGCCACCTGGGTCTGGGACGACAGCATTATCTTCACCTGTGAGATAGGTGGCCCCCTGTGGCGGGTTTCGGCCCTGGGAGGGGAGCCGGAGCAGCTCACCGAGCTCGACCCAGAAGCTGGAGAGGTAAGCCATCGACTTCCTCACTCAATCCCAGGCACAAAGGCCGTGCTCTTTACCGTGCTTCTGGACAACTACGCTGACCCGAAATCGAGCGATGGCGTGATCGCAGTTCGGTCCCTGGAAAGTGGAGAACAGAAGGCCCTCATCAATGGAGGTTGGGACGCCCGCTATGTCTCATCGGGACATTTGGTTTTTGCCAGGGACGGAACACTGTGGGCAGCACCCTTCGACCCTGCTGGCCTGGCTGTTACTGGCCCCGAGTTTCCGGTCCTGGAGGGCGTCAGTCACGCACTCAACGTAGGGAATGGGCGAGACAGCAACGGCAGTGCCCAGTTTGCCGTTTCCAACACCGGGTCGCTCGCCTATATAGAGGGGTCAGTCTATCCCGACAGCGGAAGAGAGGTCATCTGGGTAGATCACGGCGGAAACGCGGAGTCGATCGGGGTCGAGTCGGCCCGATACAGCACGGTCCGGCTCTCGCCCGATGGTGCAAGGGTGGCACTCGCCAAGAGTGGCCAGATCTGGACCTACGATCTGGTTCGGCATGCTCTTGAGATCCAGATACACCAAGGGAGTCGGCCGATCTGGTCAACGGACGGTTCAAGCCTGGTCTTTGAATCGCATCGCGATGGGGTTCGCAGTCTGTTCTCCAGCGCGGTCGACGGAATCGGTGTTGCCAAACAGCTAAGTCCCAGCTCCGAACCACAGTTCGGAGGTTCCTGGCATCCGGACGGGACGAGGTTTGCCTTCACCCAGACCAAACCGGACACATTCAATGACTCCGATATCTGGATACTTTCGATGGACGGCAGCCACTCCGCCCAGCCCTTCCTGGAGACCAGCTTTCTGGAAGCATCTCCCGAGTTCTCTCCAGATGGTCGCTGGCTGGCCTACACCTCAAACGAGACCGGCCAGCTTGAAATCTACGTCCAGCGTTATCCAGAGGGAGCCAAACAGCGAATCTCCACCGATGGGGGCCTGACTCCGTCCTGGTCCGGGAGTGGGAATCAGCTTTTCTATCTGACCTTCCAGGGTTCCTCCTGGGCAACAAAGAAGTATTGGGTGGTCGATATCAGGATGCGCGGGGATACATTGACGCCAGGAATTCCGGTCTCCCTGTTTGAGAAAGACTGTGTGGCTGGCTTTCCCCACCGAAGCTACGATGTCGCCTCTTACAATCGCTTGCTGATGGTTTCCCGAGATGGTCCCGGGGAGGAGAGGATGCTGCGCGATTACCTGGGCAGAAAGGTGAACATCGTCCTCAACTGGTCTGAAGAAGTCCGGCGCCGGGCTCCCAGCGACTGAGTTCTTCGCCCCGACCGCTCCCAGGAATCTTGGGGAGAGATCACCGCTTTGTCTCCAAGAGACGCTGCAGCCGATCCAGGATCTCGGGGGCCTTCTTGAGCTCGGTCAGTGGTTTCAGCTCTCGTAGGATCAGTTCGTCATCCAGGCTCTGCTGCCGGCGGATGATCGTCTCGACATCGAGCCAATCCTGAGGCCGGTTGGCAAAACACTTGTGAACGATCAAGTCCTCCGCGCTGCAGGTGGTGAGACCGACCTGGGCGTCCATGTCCCAGCGGCTGGATCTCTCCACGGTTGCCTTTTCAAAAGGAAGGGCTCCGAGAGAGATATCTACCGGTATCTCGTTGCTGCCCTGCACCAGCAGGACTCGTGAGTCAAGCGCGAACTGCCGTGCTTCGAGGATTCGCCCCTGAAACCGGGCTAGGATCGGATCGATGTAGCCTTCCTCGCCGCCGAACCCGGTCATCAGTGTCAGGTCAGCATCGGCAGTGAAACGAGGTTTACCCCACCGTTGGACCGCCAGTCCTCCGATGAAGCAGTAACCCCAGTTTCGGGAGGCCAGGAACTGTTCGAGCTCCCAGGCTGCCTCGAAGATCGGATTCATGACTCCAGCAGCTTTCGAAACAGAGCCTGTTGCTCGACAAGCCCGGACGTCGATCGACGATCCTGATCGAGATATTCCGGATCCCCCGCCAGGGACAGAACCGCGTCGATCCGGGCCATCATCTGGCTGCTCGTCAGGGTCCGGAGCTCTTGGTATTCCAATCTGGGCAGATTCTCGGCCGCGTATCGCCACTGCCGCATCCAGCGTTCCTGCTGCCGACGCGAGGGGACTTCCATCCATCCAGTATGAGCCAGGAGATGCCTACTCGACAAGCCTTGTTGTACGGCGTGTCAAACTTGACTTAGTCAACTACTTAGTCCAATCTGACCGCATGGCCCAGGTTGGGATCCACGAGGCCAAGACGCACTTGTCGCAGTTGCTGCGCCGGGTCGCTGCGGGTGAAGAGATCGTCATTGCGAAAGGCGGAAAACCTGTGGCCCGTCTGGTTCCGTTGGCGCGCCCTCCGGTTCGGGAGCTGGGCCTCGACAAAGGCCTCTTCGAGGTGCCTGAGGACTTCGATCAGCCTCTCCCTGAAGACCTTCTGGAGGGGTTTGGGTTGTGAAGGTTCCGCTGGACACTCAAGTCTGGCTCTGGATGCAGGTCTCACCCGAACGATTCTCTTTCAACGCGCTGACGCTCCTTTCAGAACCTGAGAATCAGCTCCTTCTCTCCGCCGCAAGCTCCTGGGAAATTGCAATCAAGTCTGCTCCGGGGAGACTTCCGCTGCCGCAGTCTCCGCAAGAGTACGTGCCGCGGCGCATGCGAAGCAGCGGTGTCGGCGCGCTGCCGATTCAGCATCTCCATGCCCTGAAGGTGGCGTCACTGCCGTCCCATCACAGGGATCCTTTCGATCGTCTCATCAACGCCCAGGCTCAGACCGAGCGCATCCCGGTCCTGACGGCGGACAGGCAGTTCAATCAGTACGATGTAGAGTTGCTGTGGGCCAACTGAACGGTCGGTGTGAAAGAGGCGCTTCAGATGCGCTCTCGACCAGCTCGAATCCAGTCCTTCTCACCGTCACGTATCCAGGCTACTACGAGGGATTGTCCCATTCGGCGAGGACGGAGGAGGGACTCTTCGCCGGAATCGGGGACCTGAGGTAATGCTTCAGGTTGCGGGTCACGATCCGATCGGCTCGACAGGCGAGGGCAGCGGCCACCTGCATCGCATCTTCCAGATCCCGCATCTTGAAGGAAAGGGCTTGTCGCAGACTCTCTGTGACGGTTGGGGCCACAGCGACGAAACCCACGAGCTCGCCGAGGAACGCTCGGGTGCGTTGGTCCCCCTTTCCAGATGAAACCAGATAGTAGAAGTTGGAAAGGGTATGCCACGCTACAAAGCCGGTCCCCGGATTTCTCTCAAGGATATCGAGTAATTCGGAGGCCGATTGTGCGAAGGGTTGCCGATCAAGAGCGAGGTCGATCAGGACGTCTGTGTCCAGCAGGAGGGTCATAGGAACCGCTTGGCCAGGGCCTTATATCGTTCATCCTCGAGCTGGCCCGGGACGAACCTTCCTTGCCATCGAGCCGAAAATGAATCCCGGCTCTCGAGCACGGTACGACGGAGTGCATGCTCGATCAGCTGTGAAAGCGAGCGTCCCTGAATACGGGCCGCCTTCTTCGCCCTCGGGATGAGCGCCTCGTCAATGGTTACGGTCAGCTTGGCTTTCATGCAGAATCCCTAGTATACGTATAATAGGATATTAGTATACGTGTATTTGGATTTTAGGGTCAACCGTGGGGAATCCATCCGTTGAGGATGTTGCTATTCCTCAAGGCCTGGATCTAGTCTAGTATGGCCGCGGTAGCACTTCACGGGATTCTGGAGGTCCGCACTGCTAGGCCAGACGATCAGTCACTACAAGATCACCGCCAAACTCGGCGAAGGCGGAATGGGTGCGGTATACCGTGCCACCGATACTGAGCTGGGTCGAGAGGTGGCGCTGAAGATCCTGCCTGAGAGGTTCGTCCGGGATCGCCAGAGAATGAGCCGCTTTCAGCGAGAGGCGGAGGTCTTGGCCTACCTCAATCATCCCAACATCAGCATCATCCACGGGTTGGAGGAAGCGGATGGCGTTCGGGCGCTGGTGCTAGAGCTGGTCGAGGGTCCAACCTTAGCCGAGCGGATCGCAGAGGGTCCCATACCTGTAGAGGACGCCCTCAAGATTGCTCTGGAGATCGCACACGCCCTGGAGACAGCCCACGAGAAGGGAATCATCCACCGGGATCTGAAGCCAGCGAACGTGAAGATCACCCCCGAGGGGAAGGTCAAGGTCCTGGACTTCGGCCTGGCCAAGGCTCTGGAGACCGACGTCTCGCACCAGGAATCGGCCAATTCGCCGACGCTGACGTTGGAGGTGACACAAGAG
>JAKZYH010000225.1:0-6331 GCA_047514575.1 Acidobacteriota bacterium
TGATTCTCCCACACCCCCCGTTCCTCCTGAATTCGGAATGTGGACCCCAGGCGGGTGCCGATCCAATCGAGCAGTTTCGCTGCGCTAACACGATGATCCGTAAACTGATCCAAACCCTCAAGAAACTGGCTCGTTTTAAAGAGTCGTTGGTTCTCATACACGCTGATCACGGTCTGGGCTTCGAGTTCGAGGGAGGTAAACTGAGAGAACTACCCCGGGATCCAAGAAGTGTCGAGTGGAGCCATCTTTTCTCGAAAGCGCTCCTTCTATGGAAGCCACCGGGACAGGGGGCAGAGGGGGAAGTCTACATCTCCGATGCAGAAACGACGCTTCTAGACATCAAGACCACGGTTCTCGAGTCGGTGGGGACGTCGCCCTCCGCTTCCGAAGGAGTCTCTCTGCTGCGTGCGAAGCACTGCGGGACACCAAGGAGACGCTACTTTCACTCCCTCAACGCGGACTTGAGAGATGAGGCGTATCTCTTCACTGTCGAGAGAGACCGCTTCGAGTTCGACACCGTTCTGAGACCAGAGGGTTTCGAGGAACGGATACCAAGTTTGCCCGTCGGCAGACCAATCGGGGTAGAGGATGCCCATACACTAAATCCGGGACGGGCCATAACCCGGTCTGATCAACCGAAAAGCTCCGATTCATATATGGTGGGAGCTGACCTTATTCTCAAGTTTCTGATCGACGAAGCGGGAACATATCGGTTTAGGATGAGAGCGGTGGCAGAAGGACCGCAGCCTGCCATCGCCCAGATTGGTCTGCTAGACGAGCCCTACATGAAGTGGGATATAGAGCCCTCGTCGCAGTGGTCCTGGAGAGATGCTCCCGTCGACTGGTTCTTAGGCGTGGGGGAAAGTGTCGTGCTGCTTCGAAACCGAAGGGGGTCGATGACTAGTGCGTTGATGATCGATCAGCTAGCCTTGGAACGAGTCGATTGAAACGCTTTTTGTCTCGCCCTGTGGTCTGCTAACTGCCTCGCCGAGTCAGGCGACTAAGGGTCCCGGTTCACAATGATGTATGCTTTCTTCATGAAAAGGCTGCAGATTCTGATAGACGAGGAACTCGATGAAGCGTTGCAGCGACAAGCTCTCTCCGAAGGCACCTCCAAAGGGGCGTTAATCCGGAAATATGTTCGGATCCATCTCACCCCTCTGCAACCACTGGAAAGTGACCCCATCTGGAGGATGAAGGGAGCAGATGATTTAGAACCGGGGAGCATCGATGAGGTGGTCTACCGATGATCTTTGTGGATACATCCTTTTGGGTTGCCCTTCGCAACCGCCGCAACTCCCACCATGGAGTGGCGGTAGATCTTCTAAGGAAGCATGCGGATGGCGCGCTGCTTACCTCCAACCAGGTCCGTGGCGAGACCTGGACATATCTTCGCCGCCGTGTTGGACACGCCGCTGCCGTGGAGTTTCTAGATTCTCTCGAACACTCTCCTCGGATTCGCGTGTCTCCGGTGGAACGGGTACATGAAGAGTCCGCACTCGGATGGCTTCGCAGACACGACGAGAGAGAGTATTCATTTGTTGATGCCACCAGCTTTGCACTCATGAGAGCGCTCCGAGTCCAGTCAACCCTAGCCTTTGATGGCGACTTTGAGGCTGCGGGATTCATCGAACTCCGAGCTTAGGCCATCGCCGAATTCGCGGCCTAGTCCCTCTCGGCGGGGGTTGAAAAGCGGAGGGTGGCTGAAAGGAAGCGGATAGAGTGGTCCTGGAAACTGTCCTTCCGGCCGATCGAGCTGGGGCGCTGAAGCAAGCGCTTGAGTCCTCGATTCGGGGTGAGGTCCGATTCGATCTGGTCTCGCGAGGGATCTATTCCACCGACGCCAGCGTTTACCAGATCATTCCTACCGGTGTCGTCATTCCACGATCGCGCGAGGACGTCATCCAGACCGTGAAGATTGCCGACGAATATGGGATTTCGATCACTGCCCGGGGCGGCGGGACTTCGCAGGCAGGACAGGCTGTGGGTGAAGGACTGCAGCTGGACTGCTCCAAGTATCTGAACCGAATCATTGATCTGGATGTGGGGCAGCGCGAGGTGTCCGTGGAGCCCGGCATCGTCCTGGATGAGTTGAACCGATCTCTCGAAGGTCATGGGCTCCAACTGCCTCTGGACCTGTCCACCTCCAGCCGTGCCACAGTCGGGGGAGCAATCGCCAACAACTCGGCAGGGACTCGGTCTGTCGTCTACGGAAAGACGATCGACTATGTCCTCGAGCTCACGGTCGTGCTCGCCGACGGCAGTGTCGTGCAGATGAAACCGCACGAGGCTGGCAGCCTCGAGGCCAAGTGTGATCAGGCTGATCTGGAGGGCCAGTGCTACCGGGTGATACGACAGTTGGCTGCAGAGCATTCTGAGGAGATCGAGCGCCGCTACCCCAAGATCATGCGTCGGGTAGGGGGCTACAACCTCGACGATTTCGCCTCTCCCACCCAGCCTTTCAACCTGGCACGGATGATGGTGGGCTCCGAGGGGACCCTGGGCATGGTCGTAGAGGCCAAGCTGCGCCTGGTGGATCTGCCCCGGTCCAGGGTTCTCTGCGTGGTCCAGTTCGACGAGCTATTGGATGCGTTGTCCGCGACCCCTTTGATACTCGAGCATGATCCGTCCGCAGTCGAGCTGCTGGACCGCTTCATCTTGGACACGACCCGCGGCAAGATCGCCTACGAACCGCTACGCGACTTCATTCAGGGAGATCCTGGAGGCGTTCTCCTGGTGGAGTTTCATGGCGATTCCACCGAGGCCCTGGTGGATCGGATCGAGCACCTGGAAGATGATCTCAGAGAGCGTGGTATCGGCAGCCACTTCCACCGCGCCATCGATTCTCGGGCTCAGGCTCGTATCTGGCAGCTCCGAAAGGCCGGTCTGGGCCTGTCGATGTCCCAGCGGGGCGATGCCAAGGCAATCTCCTTTGTGGAAGACACCGCGGTTTCATTGGAGAACATGCGGGAATACATCGAGCGTTTTATGGCTCTCCTGGAGAGGCACGATACCCGAGCCGGTTTCTATGCACATGCTTCGGTTGGCCTGCTCCACGTGCGTCCTGTGGTCAACATGAAGTCGGCCGACGGCGTGGCCAAGTTTGCGCGGATCGCTGGGGAAGTGGCCGACCTCGTGCTCGACTATGGAGGAGCCCTTTCTGGCGAACATGGAGACGGTCTGGTTCGAGCCCCGTTTCAGGAGAAGATGTATGGATCCGTGCTCTACCAGGCCTTCTGCCAGTTGAAGTCGACATTTGATCCCAAGGGGATTTTCAACCCCGGGAAGATTGTCCGCGCTCCGCCGATTACGGACAATCTGAGATTTCCTCCCCACTACGCCAGTACGGCACCAAAAACGGCTTACGACTTTTCCGATTTCGGAGGGATTGTGCGAGCAGCCGAACAGTGCACCGGGGTGGGGGCCTGCAGGAAGACGTTGAGCGGGACGATGTGCCCGTCCTACATGGCAACACGGGATGAATCGGACGTCACTCGAGGACGGGCCAATGCCCTCAGGCTGGCGTTGTCCGGCCAGCTCGGAGCCGATGGCCTGGCGCAGAAGGATCTGTATCCGGTACTGGACCTGTGTCTGGAGTGCAAAGCCTGCAAGACTGAGTGCCCTACGGGCGTGGATATGGCTCGGCTGAAGAGCGAGTTTCTCCACCAGTATCAGCTGCGCCATGGAACCACTTGGCGGGCACGAATACTGGCAAACGCAGAGACGCTCGCAGTCTGGGGAAGCCGCTTCGCCCCGATCTCCAACTGGGTCGCTGGAAACTTCCTGGTACGGTGGCTGAACGAGAAGCTATGGGGGTTGGATCACCGTCGTCTGCCACCATCGTTTGCTCGCCAAACCTTTCTCGATTGGTGGGCAAGGAACGGTGAGCAATATGGGGCTGAGGAAGAGGACCCACAGCTGGTCGTTTTTGCCGACACCTTTACCAATTACCATGAGCCCCAACACGCCCAGGCTGCGGTGCGTGTGGCTCACCAGCTCGGAGTCCGGATGACCGTTCCCCCACGTGTCTGCTGTGGTCGTCCCCTGATCTCCAAGGGTTTTCTGCGGGAGGCCCGCCGACAGGCTGAGGCAACAACCCAGATTCTGGCTCCGCTGGCAGAGAAAGGGCTTCCTATTCTGTTCTGTGAACCGAGCTGCTATTCGGCGGTTCGAGACGACCATCCATTGCTGGTGGGACAATCCCTCAAGCAGGACGCGAAGAGGGTATCCGCCTCCGCAGTGACGTTTGAAGAGTGGGCTGAAACCGTTCTGGGCACCGGCGGCGGTGAGCCTCAAGTCGATGACAGCGACCGCTTTGGATTCGGACCCAAGCAGATATTGGTGCACGGTCACTGCCACCAGAAAGCCCTGGTCGGTACCGGGCCTGCACTCGATCTGCTACGCCGTGTCCCGGGAGCTGAGGTCACCGAAGTAGACAGCGGCTGCTGCGGAATGGCCGGCTCCTTCGGCTATGAACGCGAACACTACGAGGTGTCGCGTGCGGTGGGGGCGCGAAGACTGTTTCCGGCCGTGGAGGCCATGGGACCTGGAGCAGTAGTGGTAGCGAGTGGGTTCTCCTGCCGCCATCAGATTCGTCACTTTGCGGGGGTGGAGGCCCTGTCCCCCATGGAGTTGGTCGAATCGGTCTTGGATTCGTCTGCGGGCAAGGAGGTTGCGCCTTAGCCCCGCCACCGGCTGCGGACCGCCGGATCATTCGAAAAAGAAACTTCGGCCGGCGTGGTGGTGGCTTCCAAGCCGCCGTATTCCTTCCGTCGAGCTTTTGGCTCGAAAAACGGCGGCCTGGAGGCCACCGCCACGGTCTTCGGAGAATAGTCTGGAGAATTGGGAATTATACGCTTGACTCCACTATTTCAGGAGCTCTCTGAAAATCAAAATGGGTAAAAGACCATACTCGTCATGCGAACGTCCCAGCTGATCCCGCATTGCATTGTGCAAACTTCCGAAGGATTCGTGGATGACATTTCCTGATTCTTCCATCTGATAATTGCCTGGAATTGCGTCTACAATGCCAATAACTCGCCACCTTCCCTGGAGCTGAGAACCGTGTTTAAGGATTAGCGAGGTTGGGTTTTCCCGGAGAAATTTGTTTTCCAGAGTTCCCCACATCATCTTCCCAGATACAGTTTTACACCGCACCTGAATTCCGAGAGGAAACATCTTATACATGGCACTAATCCATTTCTGAGCAAGCTTCCAGTTCTTTGTTTCCTCCCGTTTCGCTTGATTTTTTACGGAACCCATTTCTTTGATTGGGATTGCATTCATGAATTCATGTAGATTCGAGGCGTCAAATATCGAGATCGTTACAACCTCCAGGCTGACTAGGTTCCCTACCCGAACATTGTCCAAGATGGACTTCAAGTAGCCCATCTCTCTAAGCCTGGTAAGAACATCGATATGCACCAGATCCCCCGGAACGGAAACCTCCTCGATCCGCTCACTAGAAGATGTTTCACCAGATTTACTTCCCCTCAGGCTCGCTGGGCCGACAGACAAGTCCTTTCTGTGGGTATCTTTAGTATGAGACTGCGTGGTGACTTGCTCTAACGAGCCGAAAAATACTTGTGTATAGAAGGACTTCAAGCGTCCTTCATCAGCGTAGAGTATGTCAAATAAGCTTCCCAGATGTTCGTCTTGCCCCACTTCTTACCCTCCTTTTGATGGCCCGAGACTTCTTCTTAACCCGACCTTCATGCTCATCAAGATCTTCGGAGATGTCCGAAATAATTTTCAGATCTCCTCCAGGACGATAGGCCAGCACCCTATCTATGATCCGATCCAATTCAGGCGTAGTGTCGTGTTCCTCTTTCATGTCCGGGGCTGACAGGGAGAAGTCATCCTTCTCTTTATCCGTCATGCGATCAACTCCTTGTAGGTGATCCGGTGCCGGAATGCTTTCGCCACGAACATATCCAAGCGGTCAAGAGTGTGGACCGCAACATTGCCTTCGTTCAGGCGGAAGGTGCATTCATTGACATATCTACCTAAGTGCTTGGCAGTGACGTGGTGCCAAGTGCCGTACAGCCCACGTTTTAGGACAGCCCACATAGACTCTACTCCGTTCACGCTGATATCTCCAGGACCGACATACTCATGCGTGCTGTGACTAACTGTTCCTCGGTGATACCCTTGAAGCCCCTCATAGCCTCGGTGCTCATCCGTATAGACTACGGACCCAGGTTCGACCCGTTTAGAGATTTCCGAGTGCAGCGTCTCCTGATTCGTGGAGTCAATCGGCACGGCAACCGATTTTCCCCCACGCTCGCGAAGACCTAAGACAGCCTGTTTTCCAACAGCACCACGACCAGAC
>JAKZYH010000226.1:0-8195 GCA_047514575.1 Acidobacteriota bacterium
ATCCCTCAAGATCTTGACGCTCGGATCTGGTACGGAATAAGTGGTCGAAAATTCAAAGCGCTCACACCCATTTTAGACTGCAACTTATTGACACAAAATACCTTAGAGGATTTTGTGAGTCCCTCAACCGGACAGTAGTGACTCTAGAGCCTGTCTGACCACTTCGGCGCGACTGCGCTTTAACCTTTCAGCTGCCTGGTCGATCTGCTGCACCAGTTCCTCCGGCAGCCGTGCGCTCACTTGAACCAATTGGTGCCTCCCTCTGCGGCGTCCATATTTCAACGGTATCAATGAACGTCAATGACTTCAACCAACCTCAGTACGCTGTTTGCAGGCGTGTGGGGATGACGGCCTGCCGGCGGGGCAAGACTCTGGGGACAATGAGTTTGTATTTAGCGGTGCCAAGTTGAAGCTCAATTTGCAGACGAAGAATCACACCGCGGTTGCTACCTGAACGATAACGATGCTCTTGGGAGATAGGACCGATTACACGATCGACAGCTGGGTGGCCAATTCGTCATCGAGTGACGTCCACCGCGTATTGAGATCGTCGTTCGAAGCGGATGATCTACAACAGCATGGCTGGGAGGACAACCGATGGAGCGGTCCATTCCATGTCTGTCGAGTGCTGTCAGGTAGGGTCTTTCAGCAATCTTTGGAAGAGGACCTCCTCGATTGTACGACGTCCATCAAAGACAGCGATGACGAAGACGCAATCCTGGGTAACGCGGTACATCAGCCTGTAGGGTCCTACCAGTAGTCCACGAAAGGCCCGAATTCCGAATCTTTGAAGTTCGGGAATCAGGCGGCCTCGCTCCGGAGAAACCTCCAGGGTGCACGCCTTCGATCTTAGCCTTCGAGCCACTCGTCTTGCGTTCATGGCAGAATCCGCTGCCAGAAACTCGACGATCTCGACCAGGTCGTGAGTTGCGGCGCGCGCCCATAGGACCCGGTAGCGGTTGCCTATCCATTCTCTTCCGCTCGTCGTATCGCCTCCTCAGCCTCGGCAAAGGCCTCTTCCTGGGTGAGGGTCCTACCTGCTTCCAAGTCGGCTTCGGAATGGGCCGCGAGTTTGAGTAATCCCATTGCCTTTCGCCACATGTCGTAGGTTTCCACTCCCATGACAGCGACCTTGGCTTTGCCGTTCTGGGTGATGAGCACCGTTTTCCCGCTTTCCGAAACTTCCCGGACCAGTTCGGCAGTTCGATTCTTGAGATAGGTGATAGGCTTGATCTGTTCGCTCAGGTCCATGTGTGATGACTCCTTTCACATAGGTCAGAATATAGAACATAATTATGACCTATACAACCAGCCTGTGTCGTGCACCGCCGCATTGGACTGGTCATGGGATGAGGAATACGGGGGCTGAGTAAAGTCTTATCAGCCCGCTCTGCTACCATACGTTCAATGCTTGGTCTTCCTCGATTCCTTCACGACAATCCTCCGTTTCGCGTTTGAAGTAATGGGACACTACTGCCGAATCTGTGGTAGGTCTCGGGCGAATGAACGATTTTCGGGTAAGGGCCACCGGATTCACATCTGCAAAGCCTGCCAGAGGTTGCCGAAGGCGGAGCGGGAGTACATCGAGGTCAGGGACGAGCTCTCCGGATTTCTAGAGCAGTCGAACATCTCCCGCAAGAATGTCATCCGACTGACAGAGTTGTGTGAGCACAGCAATCTGAAGGTGAGAGATCGGGCCTCATTGATCCTGAAGGTCGCCAGGGTCAAGCCCCACAAGCGGCGCCGATTCAAACTCCTTGGGAGATACAGGCGCGACCTGCTGGACAGACTCATCCGTGAGGAGTTCGGGGGGGATCCGGGCTCGGATTTTTTCGAATACCAGTTCAGACTAGCAGAGGACCAGCCCTTCTAGCATGCCCCGTGGACAACCCTTCCCATCCCGACAGAAGAGACGCGCCGCTCAGCAGGTCCTGGCCCGCAAGGTAGCCTTTCGCGGCTGGAAGACAACCGACGAAGAGGAGATCGAGCGGCGTCGACTTCGGGCATCAATCGAGCCGTTGCAGCTGGAGCGCCTGGAGCCCCAACAGCCCTTTTACGGGACCTACCGGGTTCGTTCCAGCGACGGCGGAAGACCCTACACGGTGGAAATCCGCTCCCTCGAGGACCTCAGCAACTCCTGTGAATGCCCTGATTATCGAGTAAACGGTCTGGGCACCTGCAAACACATCGAGGGAGTACTGGCCAGCCTGCGCAAGGGCCGAAGCCGGCTGTTCTCAAAGGCTGAGCGGGAAGGCTCTCCCCGAGTAGAGGTCTATCTTTCCCCTGGATCCAACCGGCAGGTGCGCGTGGCCTGGCCTCAACAGGCGTCCACCCGGGCCAAGAAGCTACTCTCCCCTTACTTCTCGAGCGAGGGCGTGCTGCTTGCGGATCCGACCTCGGGAGTGCCGGCCTTGAAGAGGGTTCTCAGCGATGCTTCCGACCGTCTCCGTGCGGAGATTCGTATTGCCCGAGAGGTGGATTACTGGGTCTCAGAACTTCGCCGGCGCAGCCAGCGCCTCGAATCGAGAGCGGCTTTTCTGGAAGACGTCAAGGCCGGCAAACGCAGCCTGAATTGCCTGAGGCACACCCTCTACCCCTACCAGGAAGAGGGCATGCTTCACCTGGCATTCGAAGAGCGAGCCCTGTTGGCCGACGACATGGGCCTGGGAAAGACGATCCAGGCCATCGCGGCCTGTGAGCTGCTTCGCCAGATCCGCAGGATCGAACGGGTCCTGGTGGTCTGTCCCGTCTCCCTCAAAGCGGAATGGGAGGAACAGATCGCGAAGTTCAGCGGTTTGCCTACCCTTACCGTCTTGGGTCCTCGAGCGCTGCGCCTCAAGCTCTACCGGCAGCAGTCCTTCTTCTACGTGACGAATTACGAGCAGATTCGAAGTGACGGGGATGACATCGTGCGGATGTTAGCACCCGATGTGGTCATTCTAGACGAAGCGCAGCGAATCAAGAACTGGCAGACCCAGACGGCGAAGGCCGTCAAGCGGCTGTCCAGCCCCTTTGCCTTCGTCTTGACTGGAACGCCCCTGGAGAACCGGATCGACGAGATCTACTCCATCATGGAGTTCCTCGACCCGCAGTTGCTGGGTCCCCTGTTCCGGTTCAACCGCGATTTTTACGACTTGGACGAACAGGGTCGGCCCCAGGGATACCGCAACCTCGACGAACTACATCGTCGCATCCGTCGCCTGATGCTGCGCAGGCGCAAGGACGAGGTGGAGGACCAGCTGCCGGGACGGACCGTCAACAACTACTTCGTGACGATGGAGGCCGAGCAGGAGCTTCGCTACGACGAGTTCAACACCAGAGTGGCCAGACTCCTGGGCCTCGCCAAGCGGCGCCCTCTCACCAAGGAGGAGGGAGAAAAGCTCCAGAAGTGGCTGGCTTGCATGCGGATGATCTGTGACAGCCCCTTCATTCTCGATCAGGAATGCCGCATCTGTCCCAAGCTTGGGGAACTGGAGAGCCTTCTCGATGAAGTGCTGCAGGCCAACGGCAGCAAGGTCCTGATCTTCTCCGAGTGGGAGAGGATGCTTCAACTGGTTCGCCAGCTCGCCGACGAGATGGGTCTGGGTTATGCCTGGCACACCGGTTCGGTTCCGCAGAAAAAGCGCCGAGAAGAGATCAATCGCTTCAAGCAAGATCCTGCCTGCCAGCTTTTCCTGTCAACCGATTCGGGAAGCACTGGACTCAACCTGCAGGTGGCCAATACGGTGGTGAATCTGGATCTCCCCTGGAATCCAGCCAAGCTGGAGCAGCGCATCGCACGGGCTTGGCGCAAGCACCAGAGCCAGCCGGTCACCGTGGTGAACCTGGTTTGTGAAAAGAGCATCGAGCATCGCATGCTGGGTCTGCTGTCCCAGAAGCAGGAGCTTGCAGACGGAGTCCTCGACGGTAGAGGCGATCTGAAATCGATCAAGCTGCCGTCGGGACGGGCGGCCTTCATCGAGCGCCTGGAGGCTCTGATGGGAGTCCAGCTCCCCGAGACTGTGGCGGCGACAACAGGCAAAAGGACCCAGACGCCATCCCAGCCCGAGGCCGATCCTTACGAGGTGTTTGGAAACCAGCTGGTAGCCCGCCTGGCCGACCGCCTGCTGCTGCTGGAATCTCGGCAGAACGGAACGGGACAGGCGACGCTGCTCGGTGTGGTGGAGGGTTCCACCGAGCAGATCGTGCCCTTGGCCCAGCGGCTCCTGCGCGAAAGCTTCGAATCCGCGGGCAGATCGGCAAACGGAAGCCCCAAGCTGGAGTTGATGGACCGGGAGACCTTTGAGACGATCCAGCGTCTTGTCGATTCGGGCCTCCTGGAGGTGAAGAAAGGATCTGGCCGCGAGATATTTCGAAGTTCCGCACTGTCGAAGGTGGACACCCAGGCTGCTGAGCGACGATGCAAAGAGGCTCAGGCGATCCTTGCCAAGGCCGATCGTCAGATGCGTATGGCCGCCCTGCTGTCCGAGAGTGGATTCGCCATCGAGGCAGCTCCACCACTCGGCAAATGTATCGAGCTCAGTCTCGGAGCCTTGGCGCATCTCCACGAGGAGCAGATCTCCGCCGAAGAAGGGGTTCCGCTCAACCTGATCCAGTCACGTTGGGTCGCTCAAGGCATTATTCCTGACGATACGCTGGCCGTCGTGGCCAGGGTGCGGGAGCATGCTGAGGAAAAAGGTGAACTGGACGAAAGCGGTGTGCCGGAACTCGTGCAGTTGGTCAAGCGGATCTTCGATCAGGTGCAGGTCAATATCAACAAGTCAGCTCTCAGTTGAGAGTGCTCGAAACCCAAACGCAGGCAAGACCACACGAGCGCGTCTTGACCTGAGAGAGATTCACATCCTCCAATGCCAGGATTCGATTGACCAGAAGGAAGGAGGCATCATGCCACTGTATCTGTGTCGCTGGCCTAACGGAGATTTTTCGTTCGCCTCGGGAGTCAACAAGGTGGACGCAATAGAATCCCTGGACGAGATAGGCAATGCAGAGGGTTGTCCTCTTTATGCCGTCGGGGAGTTCATGGTGCACTTTCGCCTGGCCGACGAGGGCACTTATGAGTTTGAGGGCTTTGGAGAAGCAACTGAGGACGCCATGCGGAAGGCCTACCCGTTATTGGAGCAGGCTGTAAATCAGATCCTGGAGGACGATCCCAGCTTTGAGCTGCAGCATAGCCGGACGCGGCGGCAAGAGCGCGTGATCGCCGATGCTGTACAGAGGGAGCGGCAGCGGGTGAGGCCCAAAAAGGTCAGCCAGCCTGAGACTCAAGTAGGAAGTGACATCAAGCGGGTCATGGACGCACCCACCAGCATGATCGATCGGGAGATTCGGAAAGAGGCCACTGAGACACTGAGAAAACTGAAGCCGAAAGGTGAGCCCAACTGAGCGGTTCTTCAAGCTAGGAAACGAATGCTTGCGGGCAGTCGACAGTTTGACATCTGGATGTTGATTTCTACACGTTGATGTATGCCGCGCACCACGCTGGACATTGATAGCGACGTTTTGAAGGCCCTCAAGGAACGGGCAGCGCGGTCCGGAACTACTCTGCGGTCCATCACAAACGATCTGCTGCGGAAGGCTCTCACCGTGAATCAAGAACCGCCATTCAAGCTCGAACTGAAGGGTTGGAGGGCTCAGGAGCAAGCCGAAGTAGACATCCTGGATCGAGATAGCTGTTTGACCTGATGGATGGCCGTTGATTGGTGCGGGCTGTGGATACGAGCCTTCTGGTCTACTCCCCGATCATTTCAAGCCCTCACCACCGGAAAGCACGCCAGGTGCGACGCGGGCTCGTCATATTCGCAGAGTCTCTGGTTCAAAAGGAATACCGGAAACCAAACTGGACCTGACGGGCCGTCGCCGCGCCGAACACTCTCCCTGCCGATCCGGAAGCGACGTTTCCATTGGGAGTGTTGAAGACGGTGTGGTTGAAGGCGTTGAAGAGGTCTACCCGGAAGTCCAGGGATCGATTCTCCCCGAATGCGAAGCGCTTGTGCAGGGCCAGGTCCACGATCTCTACACCGTCTCCCCTCAGGGGTAGGGCAGCCGAGTTTCCCTGCGACCGACGCGCCTGTTCGTGTGGGGGCAGACTGGGGTCCATGATGGGCGCCACAAAGGCAGCGGTATCGAACCAGCGGTCGACGCTTCTCTCCGTCTCTGAGAAATTGCCGTCGCCGATCCGGTCGGGGTAGATGCGGTTGAAACGTCCCTGGTTCCAGAGATCCCGTCCGTAGAAAACCTGATAGGGATTCCCGGTGGTCAAGGTGACGATGCCAGTCGCCTCCCAGCCCCCCAGAAGGGTGCGAGTGAGTCCCTTGGAGCTCTGGAAGAAGGGAAGCTGCCAGACGGTTGCGTTGTAGAAGGTGTGGAGGCGATCGTGTTCCATCGGTGCCTTCAAGGTATGGCGTTCGTATTGTCGGGTGGCTCCGCTCCAGCTCCTTCCGTAGTTCAAGCTCATGGCCTTGGACCAGGTGTAGCCCAATGAGAGGGCCAAGCCGTCCTGAAAGCGGCGCTCCAACTTGGCCTGAAGCGAGCTGTAGTACATATTCCCGTGGGACCTCCGCAGAACGTTGGGAATTAGCTGAGGATAGGGTCGGCGGGCCCGCTGCCCCGACCAGGAACGGGGTTCACCGTCACCGGCGATCCAGGCCCTTGGTCCGGCTGTGATTGCGTCACTGCTGACCGCCACCGTTTCGCCTCCCACCAAAGGCACCTCGAAGCCCTCCGGTAGGGCGACGTTGAAGGGTATGTTGTCGCGGAGATGGCGACCCTGGTTGCCCACGTAACCCACCTCCAGCTTGGTACCGGTGAAGATTTCATGTTGGATGGAAAGGTTGTAGGAGTAGATCTGGCCTTCCTCCCAGTCCAGTTCTTTGAACCGGGGGCTGGCCCGGTACTCGCCGAGCTCCGTCTCGGTGGGCAGATCGAGGCGTTTGCCCAGGATCAAATCCGGCGTCTCAGTTCCTCTGGGACGGAAAGCGGTGACGGCGCCGAACGGCGGAAACAGGGGCACGGCGGAGGTGGCTCCGTTCTCCTGGTCGTAGGATAGGCCGGCGCCGAGCCGCAGCACGGTCCGATTGCTTCCGAACATTCTCCAGGCCAGTCCGAAACGGGGAGCGAAGTAATGCCACCTTGCCTCCTGGCAGCCTCGACGGTCGAGGTTCTCGAAGGGTATGGCCAGGCCGCCCGGACCCTGCCAGCGGGCGACGTCAAAGCCTCGCGGCATCATCTGGACCGGATCGATACGTCCTTGAGCCCGGCTGTAGTCGAAGGCACAATCATGATAGTCGGTAGGGAAGTTGCCATCCGGCAAGCCGGCGAACACGGGAGGTCTGGGCTGCTCCCAGCGCAGGCCCAGACTCAGGGTCAGATTCGGTCCCAGCTTCCACTGGTCGTCGACGAACCAGCTGTAGTAGGACTGGTTGAATCTGACGAACAAAGCGTCGTGTCCCAACTTGTTCCCAGAGACGAATGAAGGTAGTCCCAGCATGAAGTCGGCCCAGGGTTCGCCGAAGCTGGCTCCCCTTGTATTACCCTCGTCATCGCGCTGGATCTGACCGGTGGCAAACCCATCGAAGCTGTCTCTACCCTGGCCGTAGAGACGAATCTGGCGAAGCTTGACGTCCAGATTCCGTATGTGCTCGAAGCCCAACTTCAGATAATGGGGACCCTTTCTCCAAGAGAGCGTGTATTTGGCATTCACCCCCCAATCGGAGCGGGTGTCTGTGTTGCTCCGGAACGAAAACCACCCAGTGTAGCCGGAAGGGTTAATGCTCGGCATGCCACCCGGTCCCCGGCTGCCATCCGGGTAGAACACCGGATGTCGATCGGCGTCGTCATAGCCCAGCCGCTGCGCCCAGTTCACCTCGTCATCGACCGCAAAGGGCTGGGTGTAACTCCGGGATTTCCAGAGCGAGGCGTTGAGCTCGGTCACCAGGTTTGCACCGATGGGATTGACCCATCCCATGGCGGTTTGCCAGCCACTGTTATCGGAGAGGGCCTGGGCGACACCGTTATTATAACGGAAGTTGCAGGAGGTCCCAGGCCGCCGTAGTGAAAGGGCCTGCGTCAGAGAAGTGGGTTTTGCCCGAGAGCCATGTTTCTTGACACATTTCTGAGAGTATAATACCTCTCAGGAGGTTGCGAGATGACCAAAGAACTTGATGGGCTGCTTTCGTGGCGCGCTCAGTTGCTGGAGA
>JAKZYH010000227.1:0-8306 GCA_047514575.1 Acidobacteriota bacterium
CGCTTCAGCAGCGAGCGCTGGATCTTCTCGGTGTTCGCCTCTAGTTGTACCCAGTAGCGACGCACCAGATTCCTAACTTTACCTCAGCTGTAACAACAGGTTACATCACTTTTCCGCAAGGTAACTTAGGGTTAGCGTGCAATCCCTGAGAATCAGAATTCCAAATATCTTTGGCTAGAAATAGAACTTGAGGCCGAACTGGAGATCTCGGGCTTCCAGAGCGTCGCCAACCACGCCGAAGAATGGATGCAGATATTGATTGAACGGCAATCCGAAGTTGGTGTGGTTGGTGAGATTGAAGGCGTCGAACCGGAATTCCAGCCGGCTGCTCTCAGAAGTGCGGAAACTTCGTGCGACCGATAGGTCGAAGTTGGCGATTCCAGGACCCTCCAGAGTGCCCCGTCCGCCGTTTCCATACTGGAATTCGGGAGGAAGGGAAAAGGCGTCGCTGTTGAACCAGCTTTCCGGTCTCCGCTGATCGGGCGGTAGATTTGGATCTCCGGAGTACTGTGGACGCTGTGAGTATGAGCTGCCGGCGCCGGCGAAGTCACCCGCCATGTCCGGCTCGATCCACTGTCCCTTCTGAAGCGTGAGGATCCCGTAGAAGCTCCACCCTCGTATGATGTGCCTCAGAACGTTCCCTGCCCCGATCGCTCCGAAGGGAAGATCGTAACCCACCATGCCGGCGAGGCGACCCGGGATATTGGCCTCTCCCCTCCCCCGGTTGTCTCGGTTGGTGACGTTACGGGAGATCAACCCTTCGTCCCCCGGAACGAACAGCCGGCCCCCAACCGTGTCCAGACTCTTGGCCCAGGTGTAGGCTAGGAGCGTGGAAAGACCGCTTGGACCGGGCCTCTTCTCGAATTTCACTTCCAGGGCATGATAGTTCCTATCCCCATTGCCCATCAGGAAGCGATACTCCTGGAGTGTGGGAAACGGCCTCCGCTGCTGCACATTGCCGGGACCCGGCGTGGCGTCGTTCACGCTCACGACCTGGATTTCGTGGACCGAGCGAGATCCCTGGTAGCCCACCTCCAGCAGGGTGTTCTGGCCCAGACGGTGCTGGACCGACATTCCCCAGTTGGGGACATACCATTGGGGCATTGGATCTTGAATGCCCTGCACTCTGCCGATAGGAGGACTGAACAGGACAGTGGGATCAAAGGGATCCGAGAGGGACAGGTTCGGCGCCGAGCGACTGGACAGAAAGAAGCGCGGATTCGCGTTGGCACGGGGATTGGTGGCCAGAGTATAGATCATCCCGCCTGGCAGTTCATTCCCGTAGATTCCGCCACCCGCACGGATCACTGTATTCGGCGTCAATCGATAAGAAAGACCGAGGCGAGGCTGCCAGCCGTTCTTGCTCAAGCGAAACAGCGGCTGGCTGGCTGCGAAGCGCCCGGTCCCTGGGAAGACAGGATCCGCGATGGCAACCGCTGGATCGAAGCAGTCGGGAACCGGCGAGGTCGCCTGACTCACACAGTCAAACTTCAGGTTCGTCAGGAAGCCCCGTTTGTCCCGCCAGGGTAGGCGCAATTCGTAGCGTAGGCCTAGGTTCAAGGTCAGTTTGGGGCTGACTTTCCAGTTGTCCTGGAAGTAGAAGTGATGACCTGCCTGGCCCTGATTCGTCCGGAACTCGCCGGCTTCCCGTGCCTGAGTTGCATGACCCAGCAGAAAATTCGCGAAGGCATTGCGGGTATAGCGATCGTTGCTGAAAAAAAACCGGGAACGAAAGTTCTGTCCAAAGAGGAGGTATTGGTAACGATAATGGTAGCCGAACTTGACGAAATGAGATCCTCGGATCAAGCTGACGTTATCCTTGATCTCCCAATTGCCCTCCGGGATGGGACCAAATTCCCCATCTCCTATCCCCCACATCCCTACAATGGAAGTCTGCGGCACGCCGTCGAAATCGATCCCCGCTCTGGGCCAGTTGCGAATGCCCAGCGTCTGACCAAAGCCAGAACGAGCTAGAATCCAAGGGGTCCCCGGAACAAAGGGCCGCCGGTAGAAGTGAAAGCCAAACTCGTTGACGATGTTGTCCTGGATGGTGCGGGTGTTGGTGATGTTCTGCAACCAGTTAGTGAAGGCGTCTTCGCGGCTGAAGGTGCCTATCGGACTTGCCCTCTCGGTCAACCATTCGGGCCAGAAACTGGTTGCGGTCCTCTTTTCGCGAGGACGAGCTGGTGTGGTTGAAGCCACGGGAAGGGTCTGTGTTCGGATCCGGATAGAAGCCCAGGAGCTTGAGGGCAACCGGATTGTGACGCTCTGCAGGAATCGTGTTGTTGGGGAAATCCTCGCCGGTCAACGGATCCAGAATCGTCTGTGAAAATCGCCCTGCCCGTTCTTCGGCAGTGGGTACGTTGCCGGTAATCGACAGGAACCGCCGAATCCGCTCCCCGTTGTAGGAAACGAACCACCAAGCCTTGTCCCTGCCCTGAAACAGACCAGGTAGATACAGGGGTCCCCCTGCCAAGGCTCCAAACTGGTTGCGTTTGAACTCGGGTCGCGGCCCCGGATCGAAGAAGTTACGCGCATCCAGATTGTCGTTGCGATGAAACCAGAAAAGGGTGCCGTGCAGATCGTTGGTCCCGCTCTTGGTGACCAGGCTGAACTGGCCTCCGGGTTTGACACCATACTCGGCCCCGTAGAGCCCAGTCTTGACCTCAAACTCCTGGACCGAGTCCGGGTTGATGAACAAAAACAAGAGGCTGTTGGTGTCGCTCGTCAGGGAACCGTCGATCATGGCCACGTTGTCGGATCGCCGCTGGCCTTTCACGTTGAATCCCGATCCTTCGCCGAGGGTATCCCGAGTGGGCTGGACACCCGGCACCAGAGCGCCAAAGGCCCCGAAGACGTCCCGATCGTTCAGGGGTAAGCCGTTGACCTTTTCATTGTGGATGACCTGGCCCAGCTCGGGCCCTTCGGTCTTCAATATGGGTGTTGCGGCCGTGACCTGGACGATCTCGGACACCTCGCCCACAGTGAGTTGGGCGTCCATCCGATAGGTCTGGCCCACGTCCAGCTTTTGATCAGCACGCTGGTGGGTCTTGAAGCCGACCAACGAAACCTGAAAGTCGTAGACCCCGGGGACTAGCCGACTAGCCCGGTGACGACAAAGTCTCCGGTGTCGCCCGTCAGCACGGCAAACACCTCGTTCGTCGCCTTCCGGGTCAATGTCACGCCGGCACCGGGAATCACGGCGCCGGTTTCGTCAGTCACCGTACCGACGACCGAGAGCCTGGGACCGAAGCCAAGAGAACTGCCCATCAATAAGGGAATCAGAGTCAAGAGTGCTTTCCGCATCTTGCACCTTCCTTCGTTCTTCATCACCCGGGTTCATCCAGAACCATACCGCTGACTCCCTTCATGCAGCTTCAATTGATGAGAGCACGGGCCTCTTTAACCAGCATCTGTTCCCGTACACGCCAAGACTGCTCCCGCTTTCGCCAATAGGGACTCGTGAATGGCGAGGCGGCTTTTGCTTGGGCCAGGAGGCTTTGCGCTCGCCGTCGATTTCCAACGGCGTGATGAGCCATCGCTGCCAAGGCCAGATCCGAGGTATGCTGACGAAGGTCGATTAGCCGATTGGCAGCTTTCACGGCGGCCTTGGGATTGCCAGCTCGGTAGCGCGATAGTGCCAGATACTCCCAGGCTTCGCTGGACCTACTGCCCAACGACTCCAGCAGGGATTCAGCCTGGGCAACCGCGGCTTCCTCGAATCCGGTCAGTGCTTCGGCGGCGACACAGTGATGGGCGAGCTGAGAGGCGCGGTCCGGATTGCGCGAGGAGACGAAACGCTCGATCAGATCGCGACAAACGTCGCGGTAGGTGTCCTCATCACCGATCTGCAGTTGGAGCAACGCCAGGCGACCCACTATCCTCACGCTGTCAGGGCGGCGACGACTCGCTTCTTCATAGTCTCTCAGTGCCTCCTGCCAGTTCCCTAATCCGGCGTGCACATCGGCGCGCATCTCATAGTCTCGGGATCTCGCGAACGGCGTCGCAAGCAAAGCGTCCAGATTCTGCATCGCCTGCATCGCGTCGCCTTGGTCTCGGCAGAAGTAATAGGACGTCTCGCGACGAAACTGCCTCGCCGCCTCTTCCGGTTCAAGCTGGTGACGGTCCGGGTACCTGGTGGAAAGGTTGGCCCAGGCTTCGCGCAACTGTTCGTGGGGGGTAGCGACGAGTCCACCGGCTTCAATGCTTTGGCCCGACAGAAGGAGCACCTCCAGTGCCAGATCCTCGACCGGTCGTTTCTCCGCCGGGATGCGTCCCTTGAACACCCCACCGAGTCCTGGGACTAGAAACTCGTGGCTAGTGGCTGGAGATGGCACAACATCCCAGCCTCTGGGGTAGAACAAGGGTGGCGAAACTTGATGAGCGGTCGACGCGTCCCAAATCCGCAAGTAACCATCGCGCATAGAAAAGAGCCACCTCCCATCTCGGCTGAACTTCACCAAACCCCCTCCACCTGGGAGTCTCCTTGGAAAGGGTCGGGCTAGATCCAGGTCCCAGACCATCGTGTCGCTGGTTCCCGAGAGGGCGGCCGCCAGATACCGCCCGTCTGGGTGAAAAGAGAAGGGTTGATCCAAAGAAGAGAACGTTCCTGCTTGCACCGGCGTCCCAGTCGGCAGGGCAATGGGATCTCTCAGTTCGGCTCCGGTCTCTGCAGACCAGAATCGGACCCTTTGGTCCAGGCCATGCGTCAGGATGATGCTTCCGTCGGGACTCGTAAGCAGGGACGCAAATCGTGATCCGTGGGTCATCGGGGGGAGAACGCGTTGGGCCGTCTCGAGGTGCCACTTCTCCAGGATGCCGTCGTCGCGGGCGATCAGAACGTAACGGCTATCGGGCGTGAAGATCACGTCGGTAAGCAGATCGTCGCCGCCGAGAGCAGGATCGGCACTGGGATTATCCAGGTCCCAGATCCGCCAGAAGTTGGCCGTTGCGGCACGCGGCTGTATTTCAGCCAGCCAGCGGCCACTGCCGCTCATCGCAACGGCGTCAAGCGGACCCGTTAGCGGTTCGCCACTATCCACATCCCAAACCCGGTCAGAAGAGCCCGTTGTCATGGCACGGGAGCCATCTTCAGTGAGATGAGTCCACTCAACCCCGTTGAGGAGAGGAAGACGAGGACCGAGCGGCTCGTCTTCCCCCACAT
Source organism: Acidobacteriota bacterium (assembly GCA_047514575.1). Taxonomy (GTDB): domain Bacteria; phylum Acidobacteriota; class UBA6911; order RPQK01; family JAJDTT01; genus CAUZIZ01. Next base: position 5,165 of record JAKZYH010000227.1, read on the forward strand.
CCCAGACCTGTCCGTAGCCGACAAGAGCTCCATAGGTTCTCCCGCCGACGATGATTCGATGACCATTGGCGCTGTAGACAGCATCGCGGCTGGATCCAGGAGGCGAAAGGTTATAGTCGGCATACCGATCTGAGAGGGCCCAGATCCGTACGGAGGTGTCGATTCCAGCGGTAACCAAGAAACGTCCGTCGGGCGAGAGGCTGGCACTGGTCGGAGCGAAGCCAGAATGAAGAATCCGGGGAGTCAAGACATCGGCTTGGTCTGCTTGCCAGGTGTCGAAGACCCGTGCGCTGTCCGAGAGAACGAGCAATCTATCGCGGCGATTGGAGGCCACTTCGAGTCTGTTCACAAATTCGCCTGGGCTCATTTTCAAGAAGGAGGACCCGTCCCGCATGCTCCAACCCTGGATGTCGCCATCCTGATTGCCCGTCCACAATACCTGGCGATTTCCAACCTTTCCGAAAACGATAGAAGGAGTATTCCCTGTTGCCCCCAGAGGTCCCCTTACCTCTTTGCCGGTAGCCGTATCCCAGAGTCGCGGTCCTCGTCTTTCTCCCGAAGCAAGGAGTCGGCCATCGGGGCTCACAGCCAGGCTGTGGACGGGATTTCGTCTGGGGCCGGACTCGACAATAGGCGGGAACCAATCCCTCCCTGTTACCAGGTCGATTGCACGAATCTGATCCGGGCGGACGGAAACTGCAACAAACCGAGAAGCGGGATCCATGGCCATCGCCCAAGACTCCTGGCTGAAGCTCACGCGCCGAGGCGTTTCATCTGAGTCCAGACTCGAAATGATCAGCTGCTTGTCCTTGCCATCCGAGACAACGAACTGCTCATCCGGGCTGATCTCGAGGTGTTCGATCCTTCCTGAATGTTCGATAGGCCCCGCGACCAACTTTCCTGTGTGGGCGTTCCAGACCCGCACCGCATTATCCTCGCTGGCAATCGCAAAGATCCGACCACTCTTGGAGAAGCGCGCCTGTTCAACCGCGTCGGGATGGTTCACCTCTAGCATCTGCTTCCCTGTGCTCACATCCCAGATGCGAGCCGTGCCATCCAGGCTGGCTGAAAGGACCCGCTTCCCTTTCGGACCGAACTCCACCCAGGTGACGGGCGCGTCATGAAACCCCACCTGGACCAGCTTCGGCAGGTCATCCAGCACCGAGGCTAGACGGACGCGGTGGACGTACTCTCGCTCCTCGCCTCCTTCCTCCAATTGCAAAGCCCGCATCAGCCAGGGAAGCGCATTCAGGTGCTCACCCTGTTCGGTCAGCATCATTCCCGCCGTCACACTGGTATCCACCAGCTGAGCATTGCGTAGCTGCCGCTCCCGCTCGGTCTGCTGCGCCTGGATCAGTACCGCTACTACTCCCAGGACGATGACCAGCGCTATCATGCTGGCGGCGGACACCCAGAACCGATTCCGACGGATGAATTTCCGCAGCCGATAGCGGATGTCCGGAGGGCTAGCAACCACTGGCTCGTGCTGAAGGTACCGCTCCAGATCCGCCGCCAGCTCAGTAGCTGCCTGGTACCTTCGGGTCCGGTCCTTCTCCAGGGCCTTGAGCGTGACCCAGTCCAGATCGCCTCGCAGCCAGCGCTCCAGGACCGCCGGTGTCGCGTTCCGATGCTCGCCCACTTCGGTTGCGGTGGCCCCCAGGCTGCTGATCTTCGTACTGGGTTTGGCCGGATCCTCCTCCCGGATGATCCGCTGCATCTCCGCATAACCCGCCTGACGAAGACGCTCGGGCTCGAAGGGCAACGATCCCGTCAGCAGCTCGTAGAGCAGGACACCCAGAGAGTAGACGTCCGTCGTGGTGTCCACGTCCAGACCGGTTAGATCCGCCTGTTCCGGACTCATGTACTCGGGCGTCCCGATCAAAAGCCCATGCTGGGTAAAGAGCGTCTTCTCCGTCAAACGCTGATGTAGGGCCTTGGCCACTCCAAAGTCGATCACCTTGGGGACGGCTTTGCCGTCCTGAACCGTGACCAATACGTTACTGGGCTTCACATCCCGATGAATAATTCCGCGCTGGTGGGCATGGTGAAGGGCTCGGCAGACCGGAATGAACAGATCCAGGCGCTCCTTGGGCGTCAGGCGTTGGTCATCACAGTACCGGGTAATCGGAATCCCCTGCACCAGCTCCATCACGAAGTAGGGACGACCTTGCTCGGTAGTGCCGGCATCGTAGACCTTGGCAATGTGGGGGTGATCCATCAAGGCTAGCGCCTGGCGCTCGGATTCGAAGCGGGCAATCACCTCTTTGGAGTCCATGCCCACCTTGATCAGCTTCAGCGCCACCCGGCGTCGGATTGGCGTTTCCTGCTCGGCCTGGTAGACGATCCCCATGCCGCCTTCGCCCAGAGGCTGGAGAATCTTGTAAGGACCGATCCGCTCTGGAGGGGAGAGATCGGATCCCCCGGTCAAGGTGGTGGGATCGACCGTTTCTGGTGCTTGCAGTCCCATCTTCATCAAACAGGCGGGGCAAAGACCCTCAGGGCTGCCAGAGGGCAGTTCCGTACCACATTCAGGACACTTCTGTTTACCGACCATGTGCAGCTCCCGACAGGAGATCTTCCCCATCCGCACAATCTCGCCCGAGGGACCACCCATGCAAACTGTAACTCTCTCTGATTGCCATTACCGAATCGAATAAAGGAAATGTCGAAAAAGGTTACACCTGCATCCCCGAGGAAACCAGCGCGATCCGAATCGCACATCACTTGTCGAGGACAAGCAGAAGTTTCTGAATTGCCCCCTCAGGGCTTCATTTACCTCCGCTGGATCCAATAATCGGGCGAGCGTTTCTGGTGTGCGACGGCAAGAATACGAATGGCGCTAGAGGTTACGCGGTAGATAACATTGTATGGGAACCGGGACAAGACAAGGCGTCTGAGCTCTCCGCGAACGGCGGGTGCACCTTCCGGGTGTCGGCGAATCAAGGAAAGAGCTCGCTGGAATTCCTCGAAGAATTCTGCACCGAGACCTGCAGTTCGCTCTTCGTAGTATGCGGCTGCCTGGAGCAGATCCAGTTCTGCCGCAGGGTGAGAGACGCAATTCACTTCAGCGCAGCACGAGCTCTCTCCAACACCTGCTCAATGGGGATACCGGGCTGATCGGCATCCATTTCACGATCGCGCC
>JAKZYH010000228.1:0-5129 GCA_047514575.1 Acidobacteriota bacterium
TACACCAAAGGCAAGAAGCTGTCCAACCGTCAGTTCAAAGAGATTCCCCTATCCAACCACTCAGAACTTCCGGCCTGGAACTACACCATTGGCCCGAACTGAACACCGCAAAATGCCAATTAATTTCTGCGCAGACCCTTACCCTCGGGAGTGATATTGACGTTGGCAGGCTTCAGGTCCCGGTGGATCACCCCACTCTCATGCGCAGCCTCCAGGCCCTCGGCAATCTGACGACAAACTTCTAGAGCCTCCTCAACAGCCAGGGGTCCTTTGCTCAGGCGCTCGGCCAGGGTCTCACCCTCGACCAGCTCCAGAACCAGAAAGCGCACTCCATCGGCTTTCTCCAGGCCGTAGATCGCCGCAATGTTGGGGTGATTCAGGGAGGCTAGAAGCTGAGCCTCTCTTTGGAAGCGGGCCAGTCTCTCGGTATCCTGGGTGAATTGCTCCGGCAGCACCTTGATGGCGACTTCGCGCTTTAGGGTCGTGTCCTCGGCTCGATATACCTCCCCCATCCCGCCTTCCCCGAGCTTGTCAGTGATCTTGTAGTGGGAAATGGTTTGGCCGATCATGCTGATCAGCTCCCGAAAACAGTCATCCGTATGAGCCTCAGTTAATCCAGGGATCGCCCTGGAAGCGAACCACCTCCACCTCCTGGATGGCGCTGGTGATGACCTGATTGCCGAACTCCAGGTGCAGGCCGCAGGCGGCCATCAGGTCGGGCTGGATGGCACGGCCTCCCCAGGTGCATCCGGCGATGCTGGTTTCGAAGGGTGATACACCCTGCTGGTCAAACCAGCCACCGGAGATGGAATAGAGATCCTTGCCCAGAACGCGGATGCTGTAGGTCGAGTTGCGGGTCTTTACCGACAGGCAATCTCCAAGCTCCAGGTCGAGCTTTCGAACCGTCTGGAGCCGAGGCAGATGTCCCACGATGGCTCCCAGGGTACGACTCAAACTAAGGTTGGTGTGGTCAATCATCTCAGTTTCCAGTGGGCACCAGCCGCTTGAGTTCTTCAAACCAATTAACGACGACATGGATCTGGTTGCGAGGAGGCTCCTCTCTTCGCTTCACCATCACGAATCGTTGACCATCCGGGGTAACGTCGTAGTGACGAGCTGGAGGCCAGCGCAGGCGAGGCCACTCGAAGAGCTCTCTGGGTTTGCCTGCTCTGAGATTCTGCTGCCCTTGAACGACAACCACCATCATTTTCGCCCCATTGCGATAGAAGATCTCCTTCCCGTCTGGCGACCAAAGCGGACGAGTGCCACCCTCCGTTGAGATTCGGAGCAGACCCCCTTCTGCCGGATAGCGTTTTGCATAGATCTCGTTTCTTCCAGAACGGTCGGAAGTGAAGGCAATCCAGTTCCCATCCGGTGAAAAAACCGGATGTAGCTCGCTGAACTGGGTTAACTGGAACGGCTCGAACCTCGAGTTGCCGTCCAACCGAAGTGTAAGAATGACTCTACGATTCTCCTCTGTATTCACCCCAAACGCCAGCACCTTCCCGTCGGGGGAACAGGAGCTGGGAATAACACTACCAAGGAGGCGATAGGTTGGATCGAGGGACGCCATTTTTAGAAGCAACTCAGGCTCACCACTCCCGTCCGCGGGAATCCGAATCATGTCATCAGCATAGAGAAAGAGGTCTGCGCCGTCAGGACTCCAGACGTTTGCAATTCCAGGGGTCAAAGGGGACAGGACACACCGCTCGATGTCGCAGGTCCAAATACCGAAGTCCTCTGGCCCGTTCTTTTCTGCTGTGACAGCCAGACGACTACCATTCGGGGAAAGCCGCGGCACGATCACATTCATCTGGGTTTCCAGGAACAGTTCCTGCTTTCCGTCACGATCCACCCAGACCAGTGCGTCCTCCGGGTCCACATCTGCTCCGGGGACATACACGAGTGATCCGCTCTGGGAGACCTCGAACTTTGGCACCGACAGTACCACCCACACATCATCCACTATTGATACTCCCGCTCCCCGAGGCTCCAGGGAGTCCAGATCGAAGGGTGCTGCCAACAGGGAGGAGGCGCCTTGGGCGTAGACTAGGTGCCCTGTGGGCAAGTAGCGGGCTTTCGAGGCCCCTTCCACAAGAATGCTTTGCTGACCCGTGTCTAGGGAGAACACTCCAACGCCAGAGCCTGCTATCGTTAAGAGCACCCCTTTACCCTCGGGAAGAATCTGAGGGTTGTGGTAAGTTCCCTCTGGGATCAGTGGCTCCGGAGTGCCCCCGCTTGCCGGAACTTGCCAGAGTCCGGGTCGCCTTCCGAAGATGATGGTGCCGTCCTCCCCCCAGCTCGCGCCCCGACCTATCCCTACTTCGCAAATTGTCACGGGCTCGCCACCGAGCAGAGACCACTTCTTCAGTACCCCCGCACCCCGCCCGGGATTGGTGAAGAAGCCCACCCACTTCCCGTCAGGAGAGAAGAATGGACCCCAGCCACCCTCTGTGCCGGGAATCGGCTCAACCTCCAGTTGGTCTATCCCGCGGAGGTACAGCCGCCGGGTATTGTCTCGGACCGCAGCATAGACCAACTGGGTCCCATCTGGGGATAATGCCAACGAGGGCTGTGCAGGAATTACTTCATCTTCAGGGAGGACGATAGGAAACCGAGTAACCGTGGGTGGTGCGGGCTGGCTGTCCTTCTCGGGATTCCAGAGGAGAAAGCCCAGGAGTACGCCTATCAGAACCATCAACAGACCAACTGCCGCTACGGGTATTGGCTGCTTCCATCTGGCGGAGGTCGCGGTTGCAGTTTCCCCAGGAGAATGATCTGAGGGCTCGCTCAGAGCGTGTCGGATCTCGATTCTGGCATCGGCTATGTCGTGGAGGCGATCATGCGGGTCCTTTTCAAGACACCTGCGAAGCAATCTCTGGATGGCCCTGGGAGTGCCCTCGGGTAGTGCCTCCCAATTCGGATCGTTGTGGACAATCGCTGCTAGGATGTCCGTGACGGTCTCACCGCCGAACACCTGCTTGCCTGTCAGCACCTCATACAGGACACAACCGAAGGCCCAGATGTCGGTTCTTTTATCCACCGGCTGCCCACGAGCCTGCTCGGGGCTCATGTAGCCTGCCGTGCCCATAATCACACCGACATTCGTCATCTGGTCCGTTCGTGGCGGCGAATGAGTCAGATCAGCAGCCGGGATCTCATCTTCAAGTGCCTTCGCCAGACCAAAGTCCAGGACCTTCACCTTCCCCTCGGGTGTGATCTTCACATTGGCCGGTTTCAGGTCCCGATGGATGATGCCCTTCTCGTGAGCTGCTTCCAGCGCCTCAGCCATCTGAAGAACAATCTTGAGGCTCTCCTCTAAAGGAATGGCCCCACGCTTGATGCGCTCAGACAGGTCTTCCCCTTCCACCAGCTCCAGCACCAGCGCCTGTTTGCCATCAGCCTCCTCCAGGCCATGAATCGTGGCGATGTTGGGATGATTCAGCGACGCCAGCACCTGGGCTTCTCGGGAGAAACGGGCCATGCGTTCCCGATCTGCGGCAAAGGCTTCAGGTAGGACCTTCAGAGCAACATCGCGGTTCAGCTTGGTATCGGTGGCGCGGTAGACCTCGCCCATGCCGCCTTCGCCCAGCTTGGAGGTGATCTTGTAGTGGGAAAGGGTCTGGCCGATCACAGTGCCTCGTCTCAGTTATCCGTCGGAACCATCCGCTTGAGTTCCTCAAACCAGTTCTGGACGACGTGGATAGGTTCAGAATTCCCTTGCACCCGTTCAATGAACAGAAACTTCTGGCCGTCGCTGGTCACGCCGTATCTATGATTTCCAAGCCCTTTGACGGGTGTCTGGAAAAGGACCTTGGGAATACCTGTCTCTAGAACCGCATCTTCCTTTACCTCTACCGACATCAGTTTTCCGTCGGGTTGAAGGAAGAATAGCTCTTTCCCGTCTCCTCTCCAGCGGGCCTGGGCACCACCAGCTATGGAGACCTGTCGTCTGCTGGAGAAGTTGGGAAAGGCGGCTGTGTACACTTCCAACGCCCCAGACTCATTGGAGTGATATGAGATCCATCTTTCATTCGGAGATAGCTGGAAATCGTCTTTCCCTGTACAGTCTTCGAGCAGGAGTCTCGATTTTCCTTTCGATGCTTTGTCCAGGCGCAAGGCATGAAGCGAATTCCTCTCGGCCTTCAGAGAGATAAAGATGATGTCACTGTTGCTAGACCAGTCCTTGGGGTAGTTGAAATCCCCGGATTCAAACAGTAGTTCTTCCTCACTGCCCCCCACACTCTTCTGGAAAAGGCTTGCAGTGCCCCTTCGGCCGGATTGAAACGCCAGACGGCGTCCGTCCGGGGACCAGACGGGGGTCAGTGCATTGTCAGTAGAATCAGACGTGAATCGAGAGAGAATGCCGGTCGAGAGTTCGAGCAACCAGATGTTTCCTGCTGAGGCACCCTCCTTTCTTGCGACCGCTACCCGCTCTTGATCCGGCGAGAGAGCCAATTGAATGTAGCCTCCCGGTTCACCCACAGTCCCTAGCAGCTCACCCGATCGATCCCTCCAAACGAGCCGACTGTTTAGGTCGGCAGACTGATACGTCAACACCCCATTCTCTGAGACGGAGAAGGAAGAGAGGTATCCCATTTTCCTGGCGATGGGAAAGGGCTCGCCTGACACTGCCAACTGAGCGAGGTCCAGGCGTTGGGCCATCAGTGTATCGTCGCGGACGAAGAGCAGATAACCAGGTGGGGAATACGCCACAAGCGAAAAACGCGAAGTGTTGACCAGAAACTTGGTTTCATTGGAATCCAGAGATCCTACGTAGATGCCCGTATCCTCTGGCAGCTTGGTCCAGGCCAAATATAGAAAGTGGCGACCATCGGGTAGGAAGTAGGGGATTCGATGGGTCGCTTCCTGACGTGACTGGTCGAGTTGGGTGACGGCTGTCGCCTCACCTCCTGCTACAGAAACACGGTAGATTGATCCTCTATAGTCAGGGGCAAAGAGGATTGTCCCCTGCCGGTTCCAGGTCCCCCCTAGCAGCCCGTGGTGGAAGTACCTAAATTTGACCGGGAAGGGATTCCGGTCGGCGACGAGTGAACGAGGTCTGCATCCGGAATTTTCCCAAGAAGGTTCCCACAATCTCGCCGATCAGCTGTTTGGTGGCGTTAACG
>JAKZYH010000229.1:0-4932 GCA_047514575.1 Acidobacteriota bacterium
ACACCATACCCCACGAACCCCGTCCGAGTCCAGCGAAAAAACTCGGTGTTTTTCTGTTGCTTTCGGGGGGGGGTAAGCTACTCTTGATTCGCAGGCAGCATCATGGTGGTGCTACCTGAGTAGTTACTCTTTTAGGAGAATTCCAGAGCAAAAACAGACCGGACCTGAATCGCAAGCGAACCACCCACCTCCCCATTTACCGGATGACCCGAAAATTGTCGCTTCTCATGATCACCTTCCCCCTTCATCCCAGGGCCGAACAGAACCACGTCCTCCCGGTTTCGCATTCCTTCGCCTCGCCAGATGATCATGTCGCCGACTCCAGGTCTACGGCCTCATCAGCCGGATCCACTCTGCTCCTACCTGAACCTCAGAGAGTAGAGATCCGCGTCTTTCATCACGAAGCGCAGCCGTACCGGCTTCCCTGCAATCCTGGCCAGGGGCTTCTCAGAAGTCGCCTTGGCATGACTCCGTTCCCAGCGCACCGCATGCTCGATCTCGTCTCCCCAGATCAGAGGCGATTCCTCCAGGGCAAAGCCGGGTAGTGGGTTCCCTTGGGCGTCCTGGATCTCCAGACGGATGCTGCCCGCCGCCGAGGTAGCGTAGTTCAGGATCAGGTTCGCTCCCTCGAAGATGAGCGGCCTGGTAAGCAACTCCCCACCGGGATATCCCGCATGGGCCGAGACGAACCCGTCAGGGCGCAGGATCAGGCGCTCTAGATGGTTACTGGGGAAGGCGTAGTGGCGAACCACGTATAAAGAGAGCTCCCCGGCGCCAGTTTCCACCACTCCCACGGCAGTCATGTTGCTCCGGTTCACCCAGTTGCGCCGGTCCCGGCCCGGTCGGATGAGCGCTTCCATGAAGCGTCGATCCCAGTGCAGGCCGTCCCGGCTGCTCAGGAACACCCCATCCGACGCGCCCGGCGATAAAGTGTCCTGGAAACGCTGTCTCCAGGGCAGGAAGCGCTTGGGAAAGGCCAGGTAGATGTGCGGTGCCCGGAAGTAGGGAGTCGTCCCATTGGTGTACAGATGCTCGGTGGCGGCGTCTCCAAAGTCCACCCACTGGGGCATGCTCCAGTGGATGAAGTCCTGGGAAGTGGCGAACTTGAAGCTCCGATTGCCGTAGTTGTAGGGAGGACCCGCCTCGTGATCAAAGGGAGGAGATTCGGGATGGGGCCCCATGTTCAAGTCTCTGAAGATGATGGTGTATCTTCCCCTGAACGAGTCCCAGAAGACGACGCTGAGGGCATCAAAGGCGTTCGTGTGCAGCCCCTCCCTGAGGAGGGATTTTTGCCCTTGCAGCTTCCTCCAGTGGAGCCCGTCTGGAGAGACCAGGGCCACCAGGGGGTAGTCGCTGCTAGCCACCGCCTTGTAACGCTGCGATGCCAGGGCCGCAGGATTCCCGTCCTTGAAAACATACATACAGCCTGCGGTATTCTCTCCCGGCGCGTCCATCCAGACGATGCTGTTTTCCTTCGAGCCCTGAAATTCGTAGATGCCCAGGGCAGGTCTCTTCCAGGTGACACCATCGCGACTCTCGGCATAGGCGATCACCCGCGGATGGTCCGGGACCACTTCCTCCCCGGGTTCCAGGAAGGACGTCTGGACGGAGCCCTGGCTGGTGCTGCCTCGGTAGTACATTCGGAGACGGTCCTCGTCCTGGAGGATGTTGACGTAGCTGCTTGTATTGCCTTCCCAGGGCTTGTCGAAGACCAGCGCCTTCCCGGCGGATCGGGGCTCGTGCAGCCTCAGTCTCACACCATTTATGGAATCGATCAGGTAGTCATCCACGAAAAGTTCCAGGCGGGAGCCGATGTCCAGGGGTTCCTGGGATTCGATCTGCTCTGCCAACAGGGCTGCTGCAGCCAAGGAGAAGACCAGGGGCGTCGCCAACACAGTCAACATCCTCGTCCTCATTACCCATCCTCCATGTCGAAGGGGAGCACGTTTCCCCTGCAGGTCAGGCTATCTCGGTGGATGCAAAGGATCAATGGGTCAGGGTCCTGTTCCCTTCTTCGCGTCGGGTCACGATCCCAGATTGGCCAATTGGAAGAGAAAGCGATTCCGCCGATCCAGACTTTTCAGGTGATCCCGTGCCGCTCATCCAGGTGCCGGGTGTCTCCTTGAACAATGTGACCAGCACCAAGCAGAACCTCGATGCCCTCACCAAGTTCATGGTCTTGGCAACGGGAAACAACAGCCGGAATGTCGTTCGCTGATAGAGCCAGCTGGATTTCTTCAGGGCTGGATCTGGAAGGAGTAGAGGTCAGCGTTTTTCATCTGGAAGCGCAGATACACGGCCTGACCCTTGAAGCGGCTCAGGTCCGACTCACCTCGCCAGGTGACGACGTGGCTCAGCGAGTCGACGAAGATGCGATCGCAGTCCGCCAGGCCATAGCCCGGAACAGCCGTCTCCCATCGGGTGTCTGGGGTGTTGAAGTCGGGAGCCTTGATGATGGCGACACGAATGCCGTCGCTTTCTTTCTGATAGGGATGTTCCGGGGGTCTAGTCCTTGGATGCAGTGCCGCACAGTTGATCACCAGCCGGCTTCCTTCCAGGATAAACTGGCGGGTCAAGAGGTATCCAGTGGCCTGGCCGGCCTGTTGACCGACGAAGCGATCCCTTCTCAGCCGGCAGACACCGATGCCTGTCTCCCGGTTCAGATAGTACTGTCCAACCGGGGAGGCGTAGTAGTAGATCAGCAGATCGGGACCTACCTCGAGCGGGGGGCTGGTCCCCGGCTCCACCAGGCCATGGTCGAAGGTTCCCTCGGCACCCCGCGGGACCAGAGGCTCTCGATCCCAGGTCCGCTCCCACCGGATCCCGTCCCGGCTGGTGGCCAGCTGCATCACCGTCTCGCTGAGGCCCTTCTCCTGGAACATCTCGGCGTAGAGGGCGATGAATAACCCATGTCTGCGAAAGATGTAGAGGTTGTCGTAGTCGGGCTCGTCCCTTTCGTCGGGGTAAAAGATCGTCCGCGGAAGGCTCCAGGTCTTCAGGTCCTGGCTGGTTGAGAGAGCCAGCCGACGGCCGGTATGCCGTGACCCCTCGGGCAAGGGCAGGATTCCGTTCGCACGGACCGGCGGCCGCACGTACAGATACCAGAGATCCCGCTCGGGGACCCGTAGCAGGTGGTTGGGAAAATCACTGTGGTATCGAAACAGGGGCTGGTCCGCCTCCGTCCAGCGGAAGCCGTCCGCCGAGTAGGAGAGGTCGATACCGCTGGAGCCGATGTAGACCATCACGAAACGTCTATCCGGGTCGGACTGATCGGTGTTCAGAAAGACCTGCGTGCCCGCCGCTCGGATCCCGCCGCGGCCGGTGTAGACGACATTGGTCCTTTCATAACCGGAAAACGGGAATCCCTCCAGTCGGGGCTTGGTCCAGTTGAAGGCGTCCTCGCTCTCGGCGTAGCCCACGTAGTAGTAGGGGCCTTCTCGTGAGAAGTAGTTGGAGAGGTTGAAGCATTGGTACCACATGCGGTACCTGCCCATTTTTTCGTCGTAGAGGACCGAGGGATAAGCCCCCACGGCGTCCTCCCAGGGTTTGTCCTGGACGATGACGGGGTTGCGCATGAACTTGTTGACCCGACCCACCCCTCGCCGGAGCTTCCAGCGGTCCTCCACCACGTAGTCGTCCATCAGGAGCTGGACTTGATTGCCGATACGAAGGGGCTGGCCCCGGAAATAGGAGAAAGGGACGGGGCTTTCGGGTCGCAGCTCCTGACCTACCGCTCCCAGAGCGCGCTCGATGCCCAGAGGGGCAGCCACCATCAGAACCAACACGGCACCGACAGGGAGGCTCTGATGGGCTGCCTTCCCAGCGAATCCGGTCGCAACATCGGCAGCCCATCGTCGGAGATGCATGGCATGATCATGCACAGCCGGTATGACAATCGTCCTTCAGTATCGTTTCTGGTCAGCGGAGTAGAGATTCGAACGCGATATCGGAGCTTCACACGTCGCGAGGGAATAGAGGGGGTCGACCGCATCGAACCCTGATCAAGGACACAGCGGCGCCAGGGATCTCAGCGGCGGAGCTGTTCCTGGGAAGCGGCGTCCAGGCGGAGCTGGGTTTTCAGGAGGTCCTCCAGCTCCTGGACACCCTCTCGACGCAGAGCGGCAAGATTCCGCTCCTCGGACGGATCCTGGGCCAGATCATAGAGCTCTTGATTGATGATCTCGCCTCCGCGCTCCCGGGCCACCAGCTTCCAATCCCCGTGTCGCAGCGCCAACCGATCACGGGGCGTTCCCCAGTCGTCGCGTCCTCTCCAGTGAAGGGTCCGGGAGGAGGGCATGGTCTGCCCAGCCAACCAGGGCCAGATGTCGCGACCGTCCCACGACGGATCGCCGGGCGCCACGTAGCCAGCCAGAGAGGTGAGGGTGGGAACCCAGTCCAGGATGCTGACGACACCGTTCAGCATTCCCGGCTCCAGGGTCCCCGGCCAGTAGACGAAAGCCGGCACCCGGATCCCACCCTCGTAGACCTGGGTCTGCCATCCCCGCAGGGGACGGTTGTCTCCCAGCACCGGACACCGGGGGTGTGGACTGCCGTAGATCTCGGTTCCGAACTCGGCCCAGTGCTCCTGTCCGCCGTTGTCGCTGGAGAAGACGACGAGTGTGTTCCGCACCTGGCCGCTGCGTTGCAGGGCCTCCATCACCTGGCCGATGGCGTCGTCCATATGCGAGGCCGCAGCCGCAAAGGCCCGACGGCAGGGTTGCAATTCTTCCGGGTAGAGGGAAAGCCACTTCTCGGGCTCGACCAGAGCCAGGTGGACGGCCGTGTAGGGTAAGGGTCTGTCAGGAAATAACAGATGCACTTTGGCGCGAGCGCCGTGGGGGTAGATGCGAGGCGTCGCGACGCAGGCGATGCCGCTGCGCATCTTCCAGGCGCGGCAACAAAGCAGATGCCCCCGCGCCGCCGCGCCCCTCC
>JAKZYH010000230.1:0-2896 GCA_047514575.1 Acidobacteriota bacterium
CCCCAAAGGCTGTACCACATTTTGTACAGACCATCCTTGTCATCGAAGAGGATGGTGGTGAAGCAGAAGAGCATTCCTGCTTCCCAGGATGGGATCGTCGAGTACAAGGGAACCAGAGACAATAACATCATTCTGCAGGGGGACGCGCTTGAGACGGGCGTGTTCATCGACCCCCATGAGACCGATCCCGCCAGGCGATTCAAGATGCTCTACCAGGGTGTTCGGGCCGCCTACTCAGCCGACGGTCTGCACTGGACGGACTACAACGAGGGGAAGAAGGTCATCTTCCATCCCCCGGGACACGATAGCCAGCCGGTGCCCTATTGGGATGATCGACTCGGCAAATACGTGGCCATCGTCCGGGACCGAACCGGCATGATCAAGGACGTGCGCAAAGGGATGGTCACGGCCCCCTGGGCGCGAGAGGTCTACTGCAAGCTCTGGGGTGGACCCAAGAAGGATCGGGTTCCCGAGAATCACAGCCTGAGGCGGGTCGGTCAGGCCGAGAGCGAGGATTTCGTCCACTGGACGCCGATGCGGACGGTGGTGGCAGCCGATGCCCAGGATCCGATGCACCGGGACCAATTCTACAACATGCAGGTGATGCTCCATGACGTGCTGCGCATCGGGTTGATGACCGTGTTCAGCTACGATCATGAGCGTCCCCTCGGTTCCGTCCAGTTGACCTACAGCCGGGACGGCATGAACTGGAATCGAGGGGGGAATCGTGAAGTGTTTCTGCCCACCTCGAAGCGGCCGGGCGACTTCGACTGGGGGTTCATCTGGCCGGTTCAAGGACCGCTGGTCAGGGGCGATGAGATCTGGATCTACTACGCGGGATGGGGAGCCGATCACAATTCGGAATTGCCCGAGGGAGTTACCGAGCTCAACAGCGGAATCGGGCTGGCGAAGCTGCGTCTGGACGGGTTCGTCTCCCTCGATGCCGGAGGGCGGGAGGGAACGCTGACCACCCGGGCGTTCACTTTCCGGGGTCGGAAGCTGGTCATCAATGCCGATGCGGCATCGGGCCGGGTCTTGGCTGAGATTCTCGATGAGGACGGCAAACCCTTTGCAGGCTTCGACAAAGGGGACTGCGATCCCCTCCAATCCGACGCTATTCACCACGCGGTCAGCTGGAAAGGAAAGGGCGACCTGAAGGCTCTCGAGGGGCGGGCCGTGAGGCTGAAGTTCTATCTGGAGAACGCCAGGATCTTCTCGTTCGGGTTTCCAGATGACTGACACCGGAAGGTGCTGGGGGGGCAATCTCATGCCCGTCCGGCTCCGACGTCCAGGTAGTGATAGACTGCCGCCATCGATCCCGTAAACGTCACGTGAGATGAAATCGACTCCAGAGTCGATCTGAGATACTTCGGCTCAACAGGAGGAGACTGCCATGAGGTCTCACATGATTAGTGGGATGCTGCCACTTCTAGCCTTGATCGGCTGCGCCCCGACACCGTCGGAGGAGGGGCTCGACCCAGAACGGGTCATGGTCAAGATCGACAAGCCCAGGTTCGTCTTCCAAACCGGACCTCCCACGGTTTCCTTCACCGCTCGCATGCTTGAGCTGTCTCCCAACCATTTCCTGACGGTCTACGCCTACTGGGAGGACGAGTCGCCGAAGCGATACTACAAGGCCCCCAAGACTCCCTGTCCCCAGGGAGATCAACCGGGGGATTGCCCTTGGTTGGGGATTCGAGCGCTGTTCTGGCATCTGGAGAACGCGCCTGAATCGGAGTCCGGAGCCTGATAATGAAGAAGCAGAAGGTTGATGGAGGAATGCTCTTTCTCCCAGGCGCCTTCCATCGGAGGGTTGGGGCCCGTCCATGGGTTCAGACAAGGCCTCGGCCAAGCTCTCCAGGAACAATGGCGGCTAGCTTCGCAATCGGGATTCGCAGGAAGAACAAACCCGGTCCTCCCTCCTGATCTTCGTCAATGTCGTAAAAGACCACGGCGATTGTTTTATCGTCGAGTTGCACTGTTCGGGGACAGGCTCGGCCGTCGATCTTCCGGCTAGGATTGTAGTACTCAAACACGCCATCCCATGTCTGCCCGTCGTCCACCGGGGGGGCACCCGAGCTTACAGACAGCGTTCGATTTGATCGCAATCGAACGACCGGTTCCGCACCTAAAAGCGGACGTTCAAGTTTTCCCGCGGAAACGTCGAACGAACTTTAGGTTCCGCCCATTCCTGACCAGACCGGATTTCTCAGTTTCGAGAATGTAGACCATGATCCGATCGTCGATGGGTCTTCCGCGCTGGCTTTGGAACTCAAAACGATACTTCGGCATTTCTGAATCCTGTCTCAGCAGGGTCCTGTGGGCACCTGCTGGGATACCTGGAACTCAATCCCTCACTGAAAGCGCACTGAATACAGGTCCGCGTCCTTCATCACGAACCGCAGCCGTACCGCTTTTCCCGCGACTCTCCTAAGCGGCTTGTCCGATGTGGCCTGGCTGTGGCTCCGCTTCCAGCGGACCGTGTGCGCGATCTCATCTCCCCAGATCAGCGGAGACTCTGCCAAGCTGAACCCGGGGAGCGGACTTCCATCTTCATCCTGGATCTCGAGTCGAATGCTCCCCGCCGCCGATGTTGCGAAATTCAGGACCAGGTTGCTGCCCTCGAACTTGAGCGGCTTCGTCAGGACCTCTCCCCCCGAATATCTGGCCCGTAGGGAGGCGTAGCTGTCAGTGCGCAGCGTCATGCGCTCCATGTGGATGCTGGGAGACTTGTAGTTGCGAAGCACGTAGAGAGAGATCTCGTCATCGGCCGTCTCTACCACGCCGGTGGCCGTCAGGTTGCCGCGATTGATCCAATTCTTCGGATCCCGGCCCGGCCTTATGAAAGACTCAAGAAAGGTGCGATCCCAATGCAAGCCGTCCCGGCTGGTCATGA
>JAKZYH010000231.1:0-6062 GCA_047514575.1 Acidobacteriota bacterium
GGTCCGAGCTCAGCGGGTGGGTGACAAGATCGACATCGAACTCGATTCTCGTCACTTCACCAGCTTCCACTTCGGCTCAAATTGGCCTAAACCCTTCCTGCACCCACTGCGGAGTCCGTCTGGCGTGGTCGTGACTCGCGGCTTCCCGGTGGAGGAAATCGCCGGTGAGACGCGTGACCATCGATGGCACCGTGGACTCTTTTTTGGTCATGGCGATATACAGGGCATCGATTTCTGGCGCGAGATCGGTCCCGAGAAGCATCGATTTCCCCTCCCCGTTGGGACCATTGTTCTGCGTGCCCTTGGCCCTACGAAGAAACTGGAAGATGCTGTCGTCGTAACTGCAATCTTCGACCTCCTGGCTCCGGGACAGCACCGGCTGGGTAGTCTCCGCCAGCACTATCGCTTCCACAAGCTGGGGAAACACAACGCAATTGACGCCAGAATGACCCTAACGGCAGATGCCGGCCAGTCCCTGAAGATGGGAGATACGGAAGAAGGAACCTTTGCGATTCGGGTCGCTCCGGGACTGCGTCAGGACAAGGGGGCAACCTTGAGAAATGCGCAAGGGCTGGTCGGGACTGAGAACATCTGGGGTAAGGCCTCCAGCTGGGTGGACTACTCCGGTCGGGTCGGGGGAAAGATGGTGGGCATCGCCATATTCGACCATCCCTCCAATCCCAAGCATCCTACCCACTGGCATGCTCGTGGCTACGGCCTGTTCTCGGCAAATCCGTTTGGGGAGCACGACTTTTACGGAGATTCATCTAGGGATGGCAGCCTGACTATCGAAGAGGGCAAGCCTCTCGCCCTTCGCTACCGGGTTGTCGTGCACGAGGAAGATGGGGCCAGCATCGACCTGGAATCACTCTACCGGAGCTACTCTGCTGAAGAGCCGGATTGATCGGGGTTTTCGGGGACGAACTCCTGCCTGAGAACACGATACGACACCATCTCTGCTTCTGCACGAGGAAGACCCAGCTCTCGTCCTTTGAAGCGGCGCTGAAACTGCATCCCCAGTCTCTCCATCACTCGGTGGGAAGGCTTGTTCTCCGGATGGGCGATCGCTATCACCCAGTCGAGGTTCAACTCCTCAAAAGCGAAGGCAAGAGCACCGCGGCCGGCCTCTGTGGCGAAACCCCGTCCCCATTGCTTCCTCGCGAGCCACCAGCCTACTTCTACGTCACCGGTCGAGCCCAGGTACTGAATCCCACAGTGTCCCAACAACTGCCCGTCGGCCTTGGATTCCAAGGCGCCGACGCAGAAGCCGTGTCTCGTCACATTCTCGTTCTGACGAGCCAGAAATTCCTCTGCTTGGCCATGAGTCCATGCGATTCCGGGGCCGATGTAGCGCATCACGTCGGGGTCAGTGGCTATTTCCAGAAACGGTGAGAAGTCATTCTCGGACCATTCCCGGATGATCAGCCGTTGGGTTTCGATTCGAAAGGACATTCTTGAAGTGGATCGAGCAGACTCTGTGTTAACCCGACTGAAAATAGGAAACGATCACCCGGACCCCAAGGCCCACCATGACCGTGCCTGCCACCACCGTGGCCAGTTTCAACTTCCAACTCATGCGCAGTGCGGGCGGAAGCCGCACATGGTCCGCCCAGAGCATGGCAAAGCACCAGATGCCGGAGGCGGCAGCTCCACCGCTGATGACGCTGGTGAAGGTGAGGCGGCCAAGTACGTTTCCCGCAATTTCCCGCGGAAGCCAGACCAGCAATAGGCCCCCCAGGAAGCAGTAAAGAATGACGATCGTGCGCAGATTCCGAAGAGATCGCGAGGCCTCCAGTCGTGGAAAGATACTCTTCACCCCCTCGGCGACCACCCGATAGTAGACCTCAAAGGCCCCATAGAGGGTTCCGATGAAAGCCAGGAACGCCCCGATCCGATAGAGCCATTTCAGCTGCGGGTGCAGCGCCGTCAAAAAAGACTCCTGAACCGTGAGAAACTCACTGCCATCGGGGATCGCCCGGTTCGGATGCAGAACCAGGGCACCGAGCGCAGCAAACATCAACGTCACCAGAATCACAAACGTAAATGAGGTGGTGGTGTCCAGCAGCGGGGCCCGGGTCCAGGTACGGGCGCGTTCGACTTCCGAAGAAGAATCTGCAGTAGCCTTCTCCAACTCCTCCAGACTGGCAACCCTCCTTCCAGCCAAACCCCATCCCTTTTCCCGCAGAAAACCGATGTAGCCCACATAGTCCTGGGAACCTCCACCGACTGCGCCCAGATAGAGCGTTACCTCCAGCCAGGGGCTCCGCCCGGTGAAGGTTTCCGAGTACTCCTGGAGCACCCAGCTGGGGTAGTCGGAGACACTGGGAATCAAGAGACCAGAGATCAGGGCTGGGATGTCGGGGCCAAGTACCAGCAATGCGCTCGCAATGCAGAACACCATGATCCCCAGGATCACCGTGGATATACGTTCCACGAGCTCGTAGGTCGAGACCCAGGCGAGTATGAGACAGACCGTAAGCACCACCGTCGCCCAGACATTGATCCAGTACTCCAAATGATTCCAGGGTCCCATGTCGGGACCTGAGATCTCCCCCCCAAGCAATCGATGGATGAAGGTAGCCAGGATCTCGGGAAGGGCCGAGAATCCGACAAGCATCAGAAGCACCGCGGGCAGCACGATCAAGAGGGGGAACCAAAGCGGCGGCCCGGGCATGGAGCGCCAGGTCACCAGCGGATGCTCACCGGTCAAGACGATGTGTCGGGCCGCCGTGTAGACCTGGATTCCTTTGAAAACGCCGGCGTAGAGAAAACACCAGAGCATGCTGTAGCCGAAGATGGCGCCACTGCGGGAGGCGAAGACGAGCTCTCCACTGGCGATCGTGACCGACGCGATGATGATGCCAGGTCCCAGAAAGGTGAGCAGCGAAGAGAGCCTCGGCTTGACCAGCGAAGGCGGTGGAGAAGGATACACCTGAGAATCGGTTGTGGGACTATTCACGCTGGCGCGGCCCCTTTCAATTGAGGAAAAGCAGGGTCCGGAATTCTCAAGAGGACTGACCCGGAGATCTGTCCTGAACGCGGGACCTGTGGCGATGGACTTGAGGCGGTTCTCCTTCCAGGTAGGTCGTTCCCCGAAACGGATCTTTGACCGGGAAGAAGGCCATGATTCGTGCGACTCCGGGTCCCGGATTGGTGAAAGCGTGGGGCATGAGGGCCGGGATGATCACGGTGTGATCGGGCTCTACCCGATGGACCTCCGATCCTAGTCGAAACTCCAGGGCGCCTTCGAGCACTACGATCAGTTCCTCCGCCTCATGAAAATGCGGCGGGGCCCCCACGCCTACGCTCACCAGACTCCAGGACATCGTGCTGGCGGTGGTCCCATCGCCCTCGCGGGTGATGTCCCAACTTTGATAGCCCGGCCTCCAGGGTTTCTCGTCCAGGCTGCGATGATCGATGACAGGCATGGTGCCTCCTTAGAAGAGTGGCATTGTAACCGAGTCTGCGCCGAAGAGAGAATTTGGGAAATTGTGCTGTTGTCCAGCTCTCTCCTCGACACCCTGGCTCATGCTGCTGACAAGTCACGTCGTTCGCGGCTCTGCTGGACTTGGTTTCGCTATGCTGGTAGTTCATCCGTCACTGCTCACTATTCAAGTGTCAGGTCAGATTCGCACTGCCCGTCGGGTAGCCGAGGACTCCTTGGCGGCCTCGATGATCTCCAGCATGTGAACGTTGTCCTGGATGGGCGAAGGGGCGGGAGCCCCTGTCTTGGATGCTTCGAGGAAATCCCGGAAAAGCTCCTCCGCCATGATGCCACCGTAGCCGGGAGTCTCGGGAATCCCGTAGGTCTTCCGGTGCCGGCGACCACTGACCCAATGCCGGGCCTCGCTGTAGAGGCTAAACGCTCCCCCTGCGGTGGCGGCATTCGCGCTCTGGTGCTGCACCGGCTCGACCAGCGGCAGGATGGAGAAGCCCTCGGTTCCCCGCATACCTATGTAGAAGTCATAGACACTCTTGCTTCCCTTCATGTGATATCCCGCCTGGAACGTCCCCATCTTCCCGCTCTCGAAACCCAGCAAGAGCATACCTGTGTCTTCGACCGGAACTTTCTTGGGATTCAGGTTTCCGACCATGGCCATTACTTCCACCACTCGCTCCTGCATCAGGCACAATACCAGGTCCAAACAGTGGCACCCCAACCAGGAGAGGATACCGGCGCCTGTCTTGGGATCGAAGAGATAGGTGGAAGTGTCGCGGTACTCCAATAGACCGTTGAGCAGCTTGGCCTCGATGGTCATGATGTTGCCCAGGGCGCCATCGGCCAGGGCCCGCTTCAAGTCCAGTACCATCGGATTGTACCGCCACTGCAGCATGGCTCCGGCGGTCACCCCCTGCTTCTCCGCCAGCTCGGCGACCTTGCGGAGGTGGGATGAATGGGTCGTCGCCGGCTTGTCGTACAAGACCGGCAATCCGGCGGAAACAACCTGCTCCAGGATGGCTGGTGCCTGGTCGGGCCGAGCGCAGACCGTCACCGCGTCCAGGTCGTCCCGTGCCAGAAACCGGGCCAGATCGGTGCTCTTCGAGGCCACTTTGGGCGACTCAGCCGCCAGCCGCTGGACATCGGCGAGTTCGGTAGCGGCGCAAACATGAATCTTACCCACTTCGGAGAGCTGGTCGAGCACCCGTACGTGGCCCCCGGCGTGGCCGTGGCTAGAGATCGCCCCCACTACCATGGATCCGTCTGCAGCTGAGCTCCGTCTACCGCCGCTCAACCCCGAGGACTTGTTTCCGGCCGCTTCTCCGCTCAGGGATCCAATCGCTGCAACTGATGGCAGGGTATAGCCGAGAAAGGTACGTCTCTTCATTGAGGATTCCTCCGATTGTATGCAGACCCTATTGTTCCACCTGCACGTGCTTCATGGCCTCGTAGGCCGGCGAATGCTTTCCCTGGACGTGAAGAAATGGATAGCGGTAGTCCCCGGTGCCCGTCCATCGGGCTTCGCCCGTCATGAAAATCACCGTGTAGGCCCGCCGCGAGTGCTGGCTGCGGTTGGGCTCACTGCGATGGTAGGTGAGGCAGTGGTGAAAGCCCACACTTCCTTTCGGCAACTCGACCGGAACTTCATCACCAAGTTTGCTCAGAGCCTTCTGTGTCAACATCCAGGTATTGCCGGGAACATCCGTTTCCTCATGCTCGAGCAGGCCCAACTTGTGGCTTGCGGGAATCACCGTCATGCAGCCGTTCTCACGGGTCGCATCCTCGAGGGCGATCCAGGCGGTCAACATCTTGTAGGGTTCGAAGCTCCAGTAGTACATGTCCTGGTGAGGCGGCACCACACTGCCGTCACGGGCTGGTTTTGCGAAGAGGCCATCCGCGTAGATATCCAGGTCGGCGCCAAGCAGTTCCTGAACAATTGCGATCAATCGTGGATGGGTGGCAACCGCGTGGAAAGCCGGGTCGCGGTGCAGCAGGCCAAAAGCGTTCCTGAGAACGGACGGATTGGAAGGCTCCCATTTGAGATCACTCTCGGGAAAGGGCGTATGTCGGCCCTCAAGAGCGCCCACTCGCCGCATGAGGTCGTCCATTTCCGCCTCGGTGAAGACCCCCTCTACGGGCAAGTAACCGTTGTCGTCAAAGAACTGCCTGCGATCCATGGTTGCTCCTCTAATGATCTCATTCTCTGAATGCCGACACCAATATAGACATCGGTCTCTCCCCGGTCAAAGCCACCGCATAGAGAATCCCTCTCGCCTCTGCCTTTGACTTTGCCTTTGCCCCGCGTCTACCCACAGCTAGGCGACAACACCCTACTTCCCAAAGATGAAGGCAAAGGCAAAGGGGAGCAGCCGACAAGGCTGCAATCCAGCTGGTGAAGGTCCAGCCGTGTGAATTGCTCGTTCACACACGTAGCGATACCACATCTCGGGGCAGGTAACGAACCGAGCGATGCGTGGTGTAAACGGCCTGGCCGTCCTTTCCGAGGAAGCGACGGGGGCAACCTGGAGGTCTAGCGAGTTGGGGAGCCTGAACATGAGTGAATGACTGCAGCCCGGAAATATGCCCCCTGTGGAAGTTGCTTTGCAGGGACCACTGGCGAGCC
>JAKZYH010000232.1:0-18204 GCA_047514575.1 Acidobacteriota bacterium
GTCCCGGAGGAACTGGCATCTCGCTGGTGGCCACCCATAAATCCTTTTGATGTCGCCGCTTCTTCTTCCCCATTGCCATGAGCCCATTTTATTGCCTGCACCTGACTAACGATCAGCGACTTTCACCACGGGCTGCTAGCCTCCTGGTATTGGCGCCGACCAAGCTCTGCTACACCCATATAGGTCCGCAGCGCAATGCTGGACTCAAGAGTCGGGATCTCCCGTAGCGTTTCGACAGCGTCATTAAAACGCCCCTCCGACATTTGCTGGAAGCTCTCCAACCAGAGCCGTGGAGTCTCTGATTCGGCCAGATGCTTCGGCAGCACCCGCTCAGGTTGGATAGAACCGAATGGGCCCTCAACACCTTCGCCGGTACTCGCCTGCGGATCCTGATCCAGGGGTAAGTCCAACAGAATCCAAGGGGTATCCAGGCCCATTGCGTGCTCGATCACTTCCCTTGCCGCTTCGAACTCCTCAAGCTTGGCGTAGGCATCTGCCAGATCAAGATGGCGGAGAATTGATTGGGGCTTGGCCTTCAGGGCACTCAGGGGCTTTTCGATGACTTCCTCGTCCGCCAGCAGCCGATGCCTACTGCTGGCCAGGAGCCTCCGAAGCTCTGGCGGCAAGGACTTCGGTACGGGTCTCTGATCCTTGTCTGCCTTCTTCATTCGCAGATCGGGCTTCGGCGGGAGCGGCGTATTGGGATCTACGTCACCGAAATCTTGGGATCGAGCCGATTTGAGCGAGGGGTAGGCGAAGTTGTATTTCTTATAGACAGCCTCAGGCAGTGTTCGCAGGTTGTGGACATAGCTCGCTTCGAGGAAATCCGGGTCACGAAACAGGATTGTCATCAGGTGATCTGCATCCTTGTGGCAGGGGCGGCAGCTCAACTGGGAGTGATTCGCATCTTGGAAGGCGCGCGACTCGAGACTACGGTTCCGCTTGAAAACAGTATGGCAGTCGTTGCAACTGGCATGGGCATGATCCAGGTCGATGCGATCTGCGCCCCGGTGGCACTGGACGCAAACCTGCTCGGTCGTCTTCAACTGCCTGTAGTCCACCGTAGTAAAATCCTGATCGTTGCCTCCGTAGACATGGGGCTTGGGCGACTTCGAGGGAGCCAGCGACACCCGTCGTCGGCTGTATTTCCCATGGGTTGAATCATGGGGATTGTGGCAGGCAATACATGAAACGTTATGTTTGTCCTCAGCATAGACTCGCCG
Source organism: Acidobacteriota bacterium (assembly GCA_047514575.1). GTDB lineage: Bacteria > Acidobacteriota > UBA6911 > RPQK01 > JAJDTT01 > CAUZIZ01. Next base: position 1,224 of record JAKZYH010000232.1, read on the forward strand.
CCTGGAACCTCGTTTTGAATCCAGAGCCTGTCCTTCATAGGGAGAGTGGCAACTCGAACAGAAGGCGCTAAATGAGTGAGACCGCACCGAAGTGGCGTGTCGATCCTGGTTCCATACCTGGACCAGATCGTGCGTCGCATGCAGATCATCTTTGGGAAGAACCCGTCCTACTGCCGTGTGACATGTACCACAGGCTCGGGCCGAAACGTCGACGACGATATCTTCCTTGCGATAGCTCTCGAGGTGCCGTTCGCCCGGTCCGTGGCAGGCTTCACAACCGATGTTGCGTTCTGCCCATCGACCTGGAACCGCAGGATCTTCTAGGTGAAAAGCACCTGCTCCGAACCCGGTAAAGTGACAAGGACCGCAGTCACTCAACTGCTTCTGGGGGAAAAAGTCCCACTTGCCAATCCGGTGATGGTAACTGTTGTCGGAGACGCGGCCTATTTTATCGACGTATGTAATGCGCTGGCGCCCTCCCAACACATAGGAAACGTCCTTCCAACTCCGAATCGAAGGCACCGCCCCGGACCTGCGCTTAGCGGGCAGCGGAAAGCTTGCCCGCCGGGCCTCTTCAGCGGTCAGGAGGGAGAAGCTGTGTCGAGTCGCCCGCCAGCTCTCATAGACTTGCTTGTGGCAGGTCGCGCAGGACTTTGAACCGACAAACTTGCCCGCCACCAGCAGACTCGCCGGACTGATCAAGAACAGGACGGCCGCCTGAAGTTTGAGTGTGCTTATTCTGCTCGCCACTTGCTTCATTGGCTAAGAGATCATGCAGGAGCCACTGTTTCGACACAGCAGTGACCTTCGTAGGATGGGCACTCTTGCCCGTCACTGTCCTCGACGGGCAAGAGTGCCCATCCTACAACGAACAGGGTACTGACGGGGGTTCGGTCTCGAGGCTGAAGTATTTCTTCTTTCGGGCCAAAGGCTCGAAGGAAAAAACACGGCGGCCCGGAGGCCACCGCCACGTCCCTCGACTGAAGTTTCCGCGTTCCCTAGCTTCAGGTAATGACAAAGAGATCATCTGCATTCATGTGACCCGTCAGTATTCGAGGTTCACCTTCAGTCACCAGCACCAGATCCTCCACATGGTACAGAAACCCGCTCGAGTCGAGGACCGCGGGCTCGATACAAAGAACCATTCCAGGCGTCAATTCCGCTCCCTCTTTGCCATTGAGAATCGGATACTCGTGCATACCGGTTCCCAGACTGTGCCCCACCGCCTTGCTGGTGACGCCAAGTCCCCTTCGCTGAAAGGCGCCGACGAAGTCCTCGTAGACCTGGCAAGCTCTAGTCCCGGCGCGAACCCGGCTGATGGTCTCCAACTCGACTTCTCGCAGCTTGCGGTACAGGGCTCGCTGCTCCCGACTGGGTTCCCCCACAACCGCAGTCCGAGCCACGTCCGAACGATAACCGTTGAAGCTAGCACCGGTGTCCACCCTCACAATCTCGCCCGGCTCCAACCTTTTGCTGCCCGCCCAAGGGTGGTTGATGGCGGTATTGGCACCGGCCGCGAGAACAATCCATGAAGAAGTTCCTCCTGCTGTCAACAACCGAGTCGAGATTCTGTCAGCCACCTCCTTCTCGGAATCTCCGGGTCGAGACCCATTGAAAGAATCCAGAATCGCCCGCTCGGTTTCGAGAGCTGCAGCTCTGAGAATCTCGATCTCCTGAGGTGTCTTGAGACTTCGAGCCTGGTCAAAGGCCCGGCCTCCGGCAAGGAGGGTCGCCTCCGGAAGAAGGGCAGCCAGTTCTTCCACATAGCGACCGGCCAGGAATCTCTTTTCCACCCCAATACGACTGCGGCCCCAGCCCTGCTCCTTGAGCAGGCGGGCGAGAGCCTCCATCGGAGACTCCTGAAACTCTTGGTAGGTATGGACTTCCTTGATCCAGGAGTCCTGACGGGTCTGCACTTCCTCACAGTAGCAGACCAGCGCCCACGGAACTCCCTCGCTGGGCATGACCACCATGCAAAGCCGCTCCGGAATGATCTCGTGAGATAGCAATAGGGTATCGGTGAGGTAGAAAAAATTCTCGGACGAAGCACCGACCAGCACGTCGATTCCAGCCGCCTCCATCGCGGCCTCGAGCCCCTTCAGATTGATTCTCTCTTCGTTTTTCATTGTCCTGGAATGCTATGCGGACTCTATGCGAAAGACAATGCGTTCAGAATTGAAACTCGAGCGCTCAACCCGTCATAATTGGCGAACCCTTGAAAGACCAGTTCAAACAGTACCTCAAGTTTCTCGCTTGTGTGATCATCGCGCTCGTCCTGTGGCTGATCGGGGCGGACGAGGCTCCCCAACAGGGGTGGCAGATCTTCAGCGTCTTCATCGCGGTCATCGCGAGCTTCATCCTCCAACCCTTTCCCATGGGAACCATGGTTCTACTGGGGCTGGTGACGCTCACCGCCAGCCAAACGATCACGATCAAAGAGGCGCTGAGTGGGTACGGAGACTCCACAGTGTGGCTGGTGGTGGCAGCCTTTCTCATCGCAGGCGGCGTGATGCACAGCGGTTTCGGACGCAGACTCGCCCTGATGCTGGTGAGAGCTCTCGGACGGTCTACCCTTGGCCTGGGCTACGCACTCTGTGGATCGGAGCTGTTGTTGGGTCCCGCGGTTCCCTCCAATACGGCAAGAGGGGGCGGCATCATGGCACCCATCATGGACTCCCTGTCCAGAGCCCTGAACTCCACTCCGGATCGGGAACCCGAGCGAGCCGGAAGGTTCCTGGCGCTGGTCGGGGCCCACGCCAACCTGGTCACGGCCAGCATGTTCCTGACCGGCATGGCGGCCAACCCCCTGATTTCCAAGGCAGCCAAGGATATCTTCGAGATCGACTTCGATTGGGGAACCTGGGCTCTCGGGTCCATCGTGCCTGGACTCCTGAGCCTGATGCTCCTTCCCCCTCTGATCTACCGGTTAATCAAACCCACCCTCTCCGACGCTCGCCCCGCTCAGGCCAAGGCAATCGAGGAGCTGGAAAAAATGGGGCCATGGGCTGGAAGGAGTGGGTTATGTTCGTGACCCTGACGCTTCTGCTCATCCTTTGGGCAACCAAGCCCCTTCATGGAGCCAGCACCACACTGGTAGCCTGGATGGGGGTGAGCATTCTTCTCATCACCCGAACCGAAAGCTGGGACGACATCATCGGGAACGCTCGGGCCTGGGACACGCTGGTGTGGCTGGGAGGCCTCTTGACGATGGCGAATCTGCTCAAGAACTACGGCTTCATTGAGTGGTTTGCCAAAGCCATGGAGGTCTGGGTATCTGGTTTCGACGGGGTGACGGTCGTGATCCTCCTGGCCCTCATCTACTTCTACTCTATGTATGCGTTCAGCATGTTCACCGCTCACATATCTGCTATGGCTGCCGTTTTCCTGGCAGTGGCCCTGGCGGCCGGCGGCGCTCCCATGTTGGCGGTTGCCCTGATGGCGTACTTCAGCTGCCTCTGCGGATGCCTGACCAACTACTCTTCCGGACCCGTTGTCATCTACTTTGGACTGGGCTACGTATCGGTCCCGAAGTGGTTCTCTGTGGGTTTCGTTATCTCGATCTTCCATCTGGCTATCTGGCTGGGTGCAGGTATGTTGTGGTGGAAGCTTCTGGGATGGTGGTGACGGCTACCGTATCTGTCCAGCAAGGGTAAGAAAGGGAAAGGCTCTGCCTAGGGACGGGCATGAGTCAGAGCGAGTTGTGGTACTGTTGGCACCCGATTCGACCGAGATACGTTACGGCTGACACCATGAAGCCAAAGCCCAAGATCACCAGCATCGAGATCATCCAGTACGAAACCGAGCTTCACGACCTGGGTCGGGAGCCTACCATCGCCATTCCCATCTACCAGCCGGGAGGGGTCCAGAAGTGGCGTGCCAAGGGACTCCGCGTCCACACAGACGTGGGTATCAGCGGAGAATATTTTGGGGGATTCGAAGCCGACTACGCCGTCATCGCCGGCCTGGCACCAACCCTGATCGGCCGCAATGCACTGTCCCGAGAGAAGATCTACAACGATTTGAAGCAGGCTACGCGCCAACAGTCCCGCCTGGGAATGGGCGTAGTGGACATCACCCTCTGGGACCTGGCGGGCAAGTATCACGATGCTCCCGTCTACGAGCTACTGGGGGGATCTCCGGGAAAGAAGATCCCTTGTTATGCCAGCACCTACGTTGGCGACTACGAAAAAGACGGCCTCAGCAGTCCTGAAGCCTACGCCGACTTCGCGGAGGAGTGCCTTCAGCTCGGATACCCCGGTTTCAAGATCCATGGTTGGCAGGACGCTCCGTTGAAGGATCAGATCGCAGTGGTTCGGGCCGTGGGCCAGCGCGTCGGCGGCAGGATGGACTTGATGCTGGATCCCTTCTGTGCAATTCGCACCTTCGGCGATGCGCTGAAGCTGGGACGTGTCTGCGATGAATTCGACTATTTCTGGTACGAGGATCCGTTCAAGGACGGCGGCGTCTCGGCTCATGCCCATAGAAAGCTGCGTCAGCTCATAAAGACTCCTCTGCTGCAGCTGGAACATCTGCGCGGATTGGAATCCCACGTCGACTTCATCGAGGCCGAAGCCACCGACTTCGTTCGGGGTGATCCCGATTATGACGGTGGAATCACCGGAGTGATGAAGATCGCCCACGCCGCGGAAGGTTTTGGCCTGGATGTGGAACTTCACGGACCGGGACCCGATCGCCGCCACCTGATGGCTGCCATCCCCAATACCAACTACTACGAGATGGGACTGCTACATCCTCGTCGCGGTCCCTTCCACAGTCCTCCCTACAAGTGTGACTACCGGGACCAGATGGATAGCATCGATCAGCAGGGTTGCGTCTCTGTTCCGGAGGGACCGGGTCTGGGAGTCGAGTACGACTGGGAGTTCATCCAAAACAACTGCACCGATCGTGTGGAATTCAGCTGACAAGGTTCGGTACGAACGGGTCCAGTTGGCCAAAGACAGTTCGGCTTGGGCGGCGTGGCCCCCTGGGGTAGGTTGAGGGTCGGCCTTTAAAGAGGCCGCTTCAGCAGTCTCCTAGAAGGGGCCACTATGCCGACCGTTTCGTGTCCGATCGGTGGAAATCAAAACTTCAAATATTTTTGGCTAGTTTTAGTTAGGAGAAAGAGAGCATGGCAACAGATCGTTGGCAGGACTATCTGAAGGAACATCAGGAGCGTTTCTTGGACGAGTTGCAGGAGTTTTTGCGGATACCCAGTATTTCGGCGCTTCCCGACCATCGCACTGACGTCGAAAATGCAGGTCAGTGGGTCGCTCAAAGACTGGTAAAGGCGGGGATTGAGCACGTCGAGGTACTACCCACGGAGGGCCATCCCGTAGTCTACGGTGACTGGCTGCATGCCCCTGGCAAGCCCACACTCCTGATCTACGGCCATTTCGATGTTCAACCCGTAGATCCAGTGGAGCTCTGGAGCAGTCCGCCTTTCGAACCTGTAGTCCGAGATGGCAGGATCTATGCGCGCGGGGCGTCCGACGACAAGGGCAACATGCTGGCGCCGATTCTAGCCACCGAAGCCCTCCTGGCAACTACCCGCACTCTCCCCCTGAACGTCAAATTCCTCATCGAGGGTCAGGAAGAAATCGGCAGTCCGGATCTTCCTCCTTTCATGAAGGCCGAGGCCCCTAGATTCGCCGCCGACATGGCGGTGAGTGCCGACGGTTCTCAATGGAGTGAGCAGGAACCCGCTATCTGGGTCTCGCTGCGTGGGCTCTGTGCCATCCAGATCAACGTACGGGGACCCTCTCGAGATCTACAATCCGGTCTCTTTGGCGGCGCGGTACAGAACCCGGTCCACGCCCTTGTCCGCTTGCTGGACTCCATGCGCTCGCCGGACGGAAGAGTCCTGGTCGAAGGCTTCTACGACGAGGTAAGAGCACCCGACGCCCGAATGAGAGAAGAGCTTGCGCGGGTACCCTATGAAGAGCAGGAGCTACTCTCGTCGATCGGCATTTCCGAGACCTTTGGAGAACCGGGTTACAGCACCTACGAGCGCGAGTGGATCCGCCCCACTCTGGAAATCAACGGAATCTGGGGTGGTTTCCAGGGAGACGGAATGAAGACGGTCCTCCCGCGACAGGCCCACGCCAAGATCACCTGCCGTCTGGTTGCAGATCAGGATCCTGAAAGAGTCATCGAGGCTGTCTCTCGGCACGTTGCGGCCAACACTCCCCCCGGGGTCGAGGCCGAGGTTGTGAAGCTGGGATCCTCGGCGAAACCCTATTCGATCCCGATCGATCATCCTGGCAACGCCTCCGCCAGCCGCGTCCACCAGGAGCTCTACGGAATGAGGCCCTACGTGGTGGGCTCGGGCGGCAGCATCGCAACCTGTGGACTGATCCTCGACCACCTGGGGATCCACACCGTCAACCTCTCCTTCGGTCTGGACGACGAGTGCGCACACAGCCCCGACGAGTTCTTCCGCCTCGCCAGTTTCCAGCGGGCGCAGTCGGCTCATGCACGATTCATCGAGATCTTCGCCGGGGGGACGTGAAACCGAGCAGTGAGTAGTGGCTATTCAAGAGGACACTTCAGGTCGAGGATAGAGGAGATTCTGCTGTTGTCCTCTCTCTAAGGGTCTGCGCAAAAATAACTTGGTAGAATTGGCGCAGACCCTTAGTTTATAGGGGCGAGGATCAGGCATGGGAGCAGGGAGGCCTGATCCAGGGTCAGGGCTTCGAGAACGTGGGAGAGCAGACCTACATCTGGTACGGCACCTGGGACCCCGGGTCGCTAGAGCAGGGCTAGAGCCCCGGCGAGCAATCCAGAACCTATTCCGAGTGGGTCGCCATCGTCTGAAAGCTATCCAGAAAACTCACTTCGAGCGGCAGGCATTGCGGCCTCTCGCAACGACACCTCATGAATAATCCGGGCAGGAGATCTGGGAGACGTCAAGCCGGTACACACCATGGCGATTCAGGGTCAGGTAGGGGCTGACTCACCTGGCGTCCGTTTGCTGGAGACTGTCGAGCAATTGTTGCAGACCCGCAGCGACCTCGCGGTGGGCCTTTTCGGGGTCCTCGGCCGAAGCGATCATCAGAGCGCCCTCGCTGATCGCGCCGAGAAGCAGGTGAGCCATCGCTCGTACCGGTAGAGGCTTCATCCTTCCCGCTTTCATGATCGCCTCGAGGCCCCGGCTCAGTAATCCCAGTCCGTAATCGGCTTCGACCGTGCGCCAGCGCTCGACACCCAGTACGGCGGGCGCATCCAGCAGCAGAATCTGCCGGATGTCGGGCTCGATGCAGGCATTGAGAACGGCCAGAAACCCAGCCTGGAGACGGGCCCAGGGTTCGGTTTCGGCGTCCACCGCCGCCTGGATGCGCTCGGTCATCTCGCGCTCCAACTCCTCCACGACGGCGACGAAAAGCGCTTTCTTGTCCCGAAACTGATGATAGAGAGCTCCGCGGGTGACGCCGGCTCGACGGACGACGTCCTCCGTACCCGTCCCGGCAAAGCCCTTCGCTTCAAAAAGTTTGCGGGCAACGCGGACGAGCTCTGCGCGCGTTTTCTCGGATTGCAGGGCTTTTTTTGTCTTTACATTCATACAGTCTGTATGTATAATACATACAGACTGTATGTTATTGGAAGCGAAGACAGGAATCAAGAGGTGAGCGATGATGAATGGAACTACGTCTGGCGTAGTCATTGCTGCCATCAGCGAGGTCGTGCCCGATCTCGAGGTTAGCAATGAGTTCTTGCTTCAAGAGGGGAGGCTGGTTCGCCCGCGCGCCCAGCGTGCCCTGGAGAAAACGGGTGTGGAAGAGAGAAGACGGTTCTCGGCCGAGCATTCGGATCCGATGGAGCTGCTCGAGGTCTGCGCCCGGCGATGTCTCGAGTCTTCCGAGCCAGCCGACATCGGTCTGATCGCCACCTCCACTTGTAGCATCAGACGGCCCTCAGCCCGTCTCGTTCCCAACCCAGCATCCGATCTTCGCGTACGCCTGGGGTTGCCCAATGCGGGCACGCTGAGCTCCTATGGCGGCTGCACCTCTTTTCTCGGTCTCCTGGGAGCGGCTGCGGACTATGTTCGGCTGAATCAACTCGCTGCGTTCGTCGCCGTCGTGGAGTTGGATAACCGGAATGTTCCCACTGGGGTCCCCCGCTATCTTTTCGGCGATGGATGCGTAGGAGTGCTTCTGAGACCCTCCGAGGAGTCGGACTTCGGATTCGTCGCTTATGACCGGCGCTCGGGAACCGATGGCAGCGCGGAGTCCAATCGCATCGAGCGCGACATGAATGAGGGGCTCGTTTTCCAAAGCTGGGGGCGCTATGCCAACGCGCTCTACATGAGTGGCGCGGCGGTAAACAGGTTTATCCAAAAAAAGGTCGCCCCGGCGCTGGTTGGTTTTCTCGAGCAGTGCAACGCTTCTCCGGAGAGCGTCGACGTTTTCGTCCCGCATCAGGCCAACCTGAGGGCCATTCAGTTTCTGCATCGTCGGTGCCTTCCCAAATCACTGCTGGTGGAAACGGTCCGGCGCCGAGGAAACAACGCGGGAGCCAGCCTCGGCATTGCGATGGCCAAGGCCTTCACCGATCTGAGCCAGCGGGGCCAGCGAATTCTTCTGAGTGCCTTTGGATCCGGACCCAACATCGTCAATATGCTGTACCAGGCAACCGGGCAGGAGGTTGTCGTCCGAGAGACGCTCTCCTCAAGCCATGCCGACGCCGATAACCAGCCGACCGAATGGTTGGTTTCCCCAGGGGATGCGGCTCCCCGGTATGCGCTGCTCACCCCGTCGGTTTTCGGCCGCTACGATGGAACCGGGATCCGAGTCTTGGTGACCGATCCATGGGAGATCGACTTTTTCACCTGCGTCCTGCCTGGCCCCTGTTCGCTCATCGGCGCCAGCGCTCCCGCATCCGAGACCGAGTTCCAGATGCAGCAGTGGGCAAAGCGCTGCAAGCGAGAGCGGACAGCTCGAAAAGATCCCGAGGTTCGGGGCGGCTACGACGACAAGATTCAGGGCCTGCTGCTTCGGATTTCCCCATTTGACGTGCCCTCTCTTCTGGACGATCTGCGCCAGAAAGGACGGATCGATCGTTGGATGGCCCACAAGCGCCACGAGGCCAACGTCATGCTGTCCGGTGCGGTGCAGGTTGGAGGGCTCATTCATTTCCTGGCCTCGCCCCTTACCGAGGAGTTCCAGTTTGATCACCCTTCGGGGCATCTACAGGGGATGGCCCTGATGGAGATTATTCGTCAGGCGATGATCGCTTCCTCGCATGTCATCGGAGTGCCCCAGGGGTGGGAGATGGTGCTGACGAGTTTCCACGCGGATTACCACAGATATGTCGACGTTGCCGCGCCCATCATTGTGAGGACGCTTCCCGGGCTCGGGAAGAGCTACGCACGACGTTTCGAGGACTGGCAAAACAACCGTCCACATCGCGCCTGGGGAGTAGCCCAGGTCTTCCAGAACGGCCAATGTTGCGTTGGCGCCCACTTGACCGGGGTGCTGCGGCCGTCACCTACCACATGAGTAGCATCAAGCGACTGGCACCGGTGCTCTTCCTGATAGTGGCTATTCCCTGCCTGCTAGGCATTACGGTCCACCGCCTACTCACACATCCCTGGCCGCCTCACTGGCTGACGCTGGGTTTGGTGGGACTGTACTTCGGTTGGCTGCTTGCCGAAGCAAGAATCACGGTGCGGGAGCCGAAGAAGGAGGAGGCGACCGACGATCGCAGCAGTCTCGAGCTGTACGCAGCGGCTCGATGTGTGACCGTTCTGGGGACCGTTCTTTCGCCGCCCATGGATGGGACGGTATCAATGCGGTGGGTGCTGCTGGCGGCCGGAGTCACGATCATGATCTTTGGCATGGGCTTATGTCTGGCCGCAATCCGGAAGCTGGCTGGCACTTACAGTCACAGCGTCCGGATTCCCTCTGACGGCATCATCGTAGGCGGGGTGTATCGTTACCTTCGGCATCCTGCCTATGCGGGAATGGTACTGGGTAATCTCGGCTTCGTCGTTGCATTCGCCAGCCAAATCGGAATGGCTGCGTTGCTCGGGCTGCTCTTACCCGCCGTGACCTATCGGATCCTGATCGAAGAGTCGCTGCTGCTTTTGACACTGCAAGAATATCGTGAGTTCGCTAAGACGAGAAAGCGACTCATTCCATTCATATGGTGATGAACGATTACGACTTGGTCCTGATCGGCGCAACCGGGTACGTAGGCACCACCGTCCTGCGCCATTTGATCGAGGCCTATCCCGAGAGCAGGGTGCACGTCTTGGCCCGAAAGCCACCACCTCAGGGGGCACCGGCTATCCGTTGGGTCAGATGTTCCCTTCCCGAAGTCCCGGATGGCACGTTTCCGCCGCGGCGCTATTTGCTCGTCCATCTCGCGACCAAGCAGGTCGATCGAGATGGCACGGGGTTTGTTGCCACGAACGTCACAGGTACGCTGAACCTCTTCAGTAGGTATGACGCCAACCTTCGCGGCGTAGTGTACGGCAGCTCGGCGTCTGTGTACGGACAGGGCCCCCTACAGCCGGCGTTGGAAGCGGATCGTCCGGTCCCAGTTACCCCTCTGGCCAGGAGTCGAAGGGCGGCCGAGAAGGTGATTCTCAAAAGGGTGACAGAGCGAGGCATCGGTGCATACCTCTGTCGGCCTCGCTTCATCGTTGGCGGTGATGATCGTTTCTTGGTTCCGATACTGCTCCGTCTGGCCAAGATGCGCCTGGCTGGTAGCCAAGAGGTGTCTTACTCTTTCATTCACGTCAACGACTACGCCGAGGTCATTCTCTTCCTGCTGCAGAGGCTGGCGCTCCAGGACGCGCACGGGGCCGAGCCGGAACGGCTAGCCGTTAACGTCGCCTACAGCGCTGCACTCCCGCAGGAACAGATCCTATCCACTGTGCGGGGTATCGCGGGACTGCCGCGCCCCCTGGTGCAATTGCGTTGCCCCCGTTCCCTTCTTGGCGGTCTCAGAGCGCTGCCGGGTCGCCGGCCAGAGCGGTTGGCTACTCGCCTCGAGCTGTTAATGCAAGATCAGATTCTCTCCTGCCGCCGTCTCTCCGAGATGAGTTGTGACGTTCCGTCGCGTTCGCCCCAAGGGCGGCTCGAGGCTGCTATTCGCCAGTATCAAGAGGTCCCAAAATGACCAGGATCGGCACTTCCTTGTTTGTTGTCGACTATCGGTCGAAGTCGCTGCAGGCGACGGTGGGGCCAAAACTTGCCAATCTTGCTGCATTGCAGGCCGCCGGGTTTGCGGTCCCCCCCTACTTCTGCCTGACGAGGCTCGCCTATGAGGCGGTGCTGTCTGCCCTCCGGCCCCAGGTACGGACCCTTTTCGAAGGGAGCGACTCCTGTGACGCCGTGGCGGTGCGGTCCATGTCACGGCGAATCCGGCGGATGTTTCTCGACGTTCGCCTGCCCGACGGGTTGGAAGAAGCGATCAAGGCTTCGTTTGAGGGCCTTTTCGAGTACGGGGAGTACGTGGCAGTGCGCGCGTCCATGGTAGGGCACAGCGCAGAGGAGAGCGAAGACAGCGCACACAATCCCATGGCCGGCATGAGTGATTCGTTCCTGTTTGTGGGTGCCACTCAACTGGTTGGAAAAATCCGTCGCTGTTGGGCCTCCGGGTACAGCCCCGAAGCGATCACCTATAGGCAGCGGCTCGGGTTCGCCCCTTTGGGGTTCTCCGTCGCAGTGGGGGTACAGCGCATGATCGCGTCGGCGCGATCGGTTGTGGTCTTCTCCTGCGACCCTCGGACAACTCAGAGGCGGACCGTCATCGTAGCGGGATACGGAGTGGGAGAAGGCGTCGTCCAAGAGAAGGTGGGTGTTGATCACTTTTTCGTCAATCAGAAGTCCAAGGTCATCACAACTGAGATTGGCTCCAAGACAACAAGGCTGGTACGGAACCCGGACGGAGATCGGTCCTCGCTGGTTGGCGAACCCGTCGCAGTCGAGGCAGTGCAAGAACCCTGTTTGACCACGCGCGAGATCCTGGAACTCGACGCACTCGCACAAGAGGTGGAAGGCCTGTTTGGATCGCCCCAGGACATCGAAGGCGCGTACGATTCGAAAGGGGGCTTTATTTGCTGCAGAGCCGCCCAGTTCACCTGGACCATCGCACCATCCGGGTGTGGAGCAGCGCCAACGTTTCGGAGAGCTTTCCGAACGTTACGACCCCCCTGACGCACAGTATGGCGCGGCTCTTTTACCGGACCGTGTTCTACGACCTCATCCGCCGCAGCGGGTGCCCGCCCGACCTCCTTTACGAACAGCTCCCCGACTTCGAACGTATGCTCGGCTTCATCGAGGGTCGTGTCTACATTCCCTGACCTACCTGCTCAGAGTGAACGGCATGGTGCCGATCGCCAAATGGTTCATGAGCGACCTGGAGGATGTGCTCGAGATGCCGACTTCGATCGCTCGAGAGGACAGCGATGGTGGAGGATGGTGGGCGATGTGCCGCGCGTCAATGATTGCCGGACACAGCGCGGTACGCCTGGGAAGAGAGTTTCGCGAGTTTGAGATGTGGTGGCGGGACTACCTCGGAGACCTCCGACGGATCGACCTCGACGGCGCCGATCCGATGGTGGCGGTGGCCACGTTTCGTGAGGTCTGGAAGCAAGCCGGCCGCTGGTGGGGCCTGACGCTGATCAACCACTGGTTGATCAACACCTACTTTGCTGTCACCCAGAAACTGATCAAGAAATGGAATCTCGAGATCAGCCCAAGCGATCTATGGAGGCGTCCAGCTTTCGACGCGAGCCCAAGCTGTTTGTCCGGACTTTGCGATCCTACGTCTCCAAGGGGCTGGTTGCGGATGAGCTGGCGCACTCGGAAAAACAGATACGCCACCGAGCCGAAGAGCAGGTCTACGCCGCATTGGGCCGCCGCTCGATCCGCAGCTACCTGTTTCTGGAGCTGATACGTAGGCTCCGGATCACCATCAATCAGCGGGAGGATAGCCGTTTCTGGCGCGGTGGGCTCTTCGGGTACTGCAAAGACATTTTTGACGTTCTTGCTCGCTCATTGGTGAAGCACGGTGCTCTGGACCGTAGCGCCGATGCCGTGTTTCTGACGCATGAGGAGATCCTCGGGTTCTTCGAGGGCACGGGGATTACCGGCGATTTGCAAGCTTTGGTGGGAATTCGCCGCAAGGAGAAAGAGCGCCATGAGCTCGGTGCCGGCCCCCCTCGGGACTTCACCACGCGTGGACCCGTGAAACCGGCAATCCCGCAAGATAGATCCACTCTTGGGACCGATCGCATCCTGCGCGGCATCGGATCGAGCGCCGGCGTCGTGGAGGGGCGTGCTAGGATCGTCCTCGACCCCACCAATGTCTCCATCGAGGCCAACGATATACTGGTGGCACGCGAAACGGATCCCGGTTGGTTATTCCTCATGCTGGCTGGTAGAGGAATCGTCGTTGAACGGGGCAGCATGTTGTCGCATACGGCGATCAGTGGACGGAAGTTTGGGATTCCGACCGTGGTCGGGGTCCCGCACGCGACGCGTGTCATTCCCGAAGGGGCACGAATCAAGCTGGATGGTGCGGGCGGTACGGTCACGATCGTGGAGCGCTGATGCCGGCGGCACCTAGTCTGATACGCTTCGTCTGGCATCGGTATCCCCCCCTTCTGTATGTGGTCTGGGTATCCCTTTGGACAGGTGCGCTGGACGGTCTGCTGGGACGACTCGAGGGGACGCGCCTGGACGACACCCTGAATGTTTCCATTGTTTTGACTGGGCTCAGCCTTTTCCTCGTCTCCTTCTTCATGCGGGTCGTCGATGAGATCCGCGACTACGAATACGATCGGGTGCACAATCCTGAGCGGGAGTTGGCCGCCGGCGTCGTGTCGTTCAGCGACCTGTACCGACTGCTAGTGATCAGCGCCGTGATCATTCTGGCTCTAAACGCGGCGAGGCCCATCGGAGCCGGATTGCTAGGCGCGATCATGGTCTATTCTCTCTTCTTGTGGTGGCTGGAAGTGCATTGGCGGTTCTATCGCGAACGGATGTTCTTCGCCATCGGCGTGGCGATTCAGCTGCACCTGATGCAAGCGATCTACGTTTGGGTTGTTCGTCCCCTCTCAACGGCAACGGCGCCCACCATGGGCGTGGTCGCCGCGATCGCCGCTTTCGTTCTCGCCTACCTGCACTGGGAGGTGGCCCGGAAGACCCGATGGCCCACAAGGGGCGCACCAGGGGCAAAGCTCTATTCAACGGAAGTGGGCGCCCTGGCCAGCATTTCGATCTCCTTCGGGCTCATGACGGCTGCCGTAACGTTGCTTTTGTTCCTGCTGCGGCCGTGGCAACAGTGCGGCGCCAGCGTCGATTGGCTGGTTCTGGCTCCTTGGGCCTGTTCGCTGCTCAATACGCTTGGGTTCCTGCTGAGGACTCCCGGCGAGCATCGCCTTGGACCGGGCGCGACGATCGCCTATTCTTCGTTCTTGGGACTCGTTGTCTTGGGTGCTTTTTAGATTCTCCCGCGCCGACCGTATGGTGGATGGGCACCTGGGCCAGCCGGACGCAGTTTCAGATCACCCGAAGATCCACGCGACCCCCAAAGCCCGACCATCGTGGTTGAAAACAGCAGGAGTCCCCACGCGAGCGGGCGTCGTGCGCCATCCCGAGGAGTGGTGCTGGTGCGGGTTCGACGAACTGATCGGCCGACGGCAGCGCTATCGACTGCCGGACCGGGACTGCGTGCTCAAGTGGAGCGACGGGATCAGTCGTCGGGAAAGCGCTGAACGAGCGAGAGAGCAATGAGCGGAAAATCGACCTGTATCGGATGGCCGCCATGCTCAGTCGATTGGGTGGAAGAGGATATTGCATCGAGGAAGCTCCACTGATTTATGGAGGTTCGGATGTCGATCTCGATACCGATACCGATACCGATACCGATTTCGATGGGGAGGCAATAGAGCCCGGGCGCTAAACAAAGTTAGCGGGTCCACGTCATCCAAATCGAAATCGGGATCGGTATCGAAATCGAACCGCCATGGGTTTAGGACACGGGAAGCCTTGAAGGTCCGCTTCTAGGGTAAATCGAAAGCGGCCGTTCGATTTCGCTCAAATCGGACGCTCTCGGCAAGATCGGGTGCCGACTATCACACCTTATCCCTTCCCTGTATCCACACGTGCGATCGTGCCTGATGCATCCCCCTCTATTCGAACTCCACCGCGAAGAGCTTGGCCTTTACCAGATGAACCCGGACTTTCAAATGTGTGCCGGACTCGGGCAACCGGGGGGTTCCTTTCCAGGTGACCAGGCGGCGCAATTCGTTACCCCGGATAGGGTCGCAGTCGGAGAAGGAGTAGCCGGCAAGAGGGGTCTCTCCTTCCAGCAGCTCGAGCTTCACCCACCCAATGGGGTCCGTCTCGTAGTTGACGTAGATTTGGGGCCCGGGGAGGGGACCTTGTCCTCGCCTCAGGCCCCAGTGAAGCGGGCCAGCGGGGACGTATCTTGAAAATTGAAAAAGGGAGGCTAGGTTTGACAGTCTCAGTAGGAATCCATACTATTTTAGTATGAACTCCAAGGTTTCAGAAAAGGGTCAGGTGACGATTCCCAAACCACTGCGGGATCGGCTTGGGATCCGACCCGGTCAAGTTTTGGATTTCCATGAGGAAGAGGGTCGTCTCGTCGCCAGCAAGATCTTGCCCCAGGACCCGGTCGAGAGCGTATACGGAATCCTGCGCTTGGAACACTCCACTGATGAGATCTTGACCTCGCTTCGGGGCGAGCCAGATACTCTGTGATCACAGCTATTGACACGAACATCTTACTCGATGTCTTTGGGGCTGACCCCGACCATGGAGTGCGCTCCAAGGAAAGTCTCCGTCGTTGCGCGAAAGAGGGGGCCTTGGTGGCCTGCGACGTGGTCTGGGCTGAGCTAGCGGCCTTCTTCCAATCGCAACTAGAGGCCCAGGCAGCTATGGAACGGCTGGGTATCGGGTATAGCGTCCTTGAGATGGAGAGTGCATTAGCAGCAGGTTTTGCTTGGAAGGAATACCGCCGTCGAGGGGGCATCAGGAAGCGCCTCGTGGCAGATTTTCTAATCGGCTCCCATGCCCTGGCTCAGGCCGATCGCCTGCTGACTCGAGACCGTGGCTTCTATCGGGCCTATTTCAGCAAACTCGTCGTGCTCGACCCGACGGAAGCTGATTTGCTTTCCTAAATGGCCATGGCAACTCGGGTCGCGCGCGGATCTATCTTGAAAATTGAAAAAGCAGGCCCCAACCGAAGCTCTTCGTCACTGTCTGATCTCGGTGTTGTTCCTGATGGCAGCAGCCTGCAACGAGCCAGCCTGGATGGGAGGAAACCCGTCTCCCAGACCCAACATCGTCTTCATCCTGGCCGACAACCTGGGCTGGAGGGACGTGGGCTACCATGGCTCGGAGATCCAGACCCCCAACCTGGATCGGATGGCTCACGCCGGAGTCCGGATGGAGCAGCACTATGTTTATCCGGTGTGTTATCCGACGCGGGTGGCCTTGATGACAGGGCGTTGCCCAACCCGGTTTCCAGAACGCCAATCCTACGCCCACACACCTTTCTCCAGCTCTACCCTGACCCTGGCCTCGGCATTGAGGGAGGCAGGATACGAGACGGCCATCTGCGGGAAGTGGCATCTGGGATATCCTCCTGTGGCCGCTCCTCTGAGCTTCGGATTCGACCACTCATATGGAGTCTTCGGAGGAGGCATCCATCCCTACAACCACGTCTATAACCGCGGTCCCTATTCCCGTACCTGGCACCGCAACGACCAGTTCGTGGACGAAGAGGGTCACGCCACGGATCTGATCACGGCCGAGGCGATTCGCTTCATCCAGACCCCGAGAGATCGACCCTTCTTCCTCTACTTAGGGTCTGTCAGGAAATAACAGATGCACTTTGGCGCGAGCGCCGTGGGGGTAGATGCGAGGCGTCGCGACGCAGGCGATGCCGCTGCGCATCTTCCAGGCGCGGCAACAAAGCAGATGCCCCCGCGCCGCCGCGCCCCTCC
>JAKZYH010000233.1:0-10389 GCA_047514575.1 Acidobacteriota bacterium
AGACCCTACTGAAGAGAATGGCACTCGAGTCCGAGCCAAGCGAGAACGACCAGTTGTCGAAATTATAGGACCCCGCTGGTAGAAACACACCGGGAGAAATCTCAAAAGGATCGAAGAGCTGCTCGAAGTTCTGGTTGTAGGCTATTCCCGTAGAGCCGCCATTGTTGAAGAAGACATTGAAGTGATTATGCCGAAAGCCGGACTCGGGCTCACCGTCAAAGCGGTAGTGTCCCTGCCAGGTATGATGGGGCCAGAGCCGTCGGATGAATGGATGGTCCTTGGGATGGGGATTGTAGAACACCCCGTAGGAAGGCTTTCTATAGCCCACTCGTTGCAGGAATCCCACCTCGGGGTTGAAGTCCTCGCCCACCTCGATGTAGGCGGCTCGGAAACTGTATAAATCGGCATCATATCGAAGATCGGTGCCGCCCGCGTGGTCCCGACCGGTCAGATGAGGCGACTGCGTCTTGGCCAGATAGTTGAAGATGGTCAGGTGGTCACCGAAGCCGAGATTGGCATCCGCGCCAAAGGTGCGGTTGAAGGAATTGAAGCCCAACGCGTCGGAGGTGGCGCTCTTGTTTATGAAAATGGCCCCGAAGGAACTCCTCTCTCCTACCTCTCGAGCCAACCGAGCCACCGTGAAATTGTGGGCGGGAGTCACCTCGGGGATAGACTCTGTCTGCATGTTCAGGAATCCGATATTGTAGGCCCCCTGCTTCCCCGAAATCCTTGCCCCACCCAGGATGGGAACCTGGACCCCGGATGGATCGATGCCGATACTCCTGCTAAAAAAAAGCTCCGCTTGCTGGGGAGTCCCCACCTGGAAAAGACCGGCGTTCTCGAGAAAGAAGGGACGCTTCTCTGGAAAGAAGAGATCGAACCTGGTCAGGTTGACCTGCTCCTCGTCCACCTCCACCTGAGAAAAGTCGGTGTTGACGGTAACGTCCAGGATCAGACTGGAGGTCAGGGTGTATTTGACATCCAGGCCTGCATCGTGGATTCCGTCGTTGATATTGGTTTCCTGGGTGTAGTCCTGGCTGAAGCCGCCGCTGACGAATGGCACCACCTGGACGTTGCGCCGAAAGGGGAGCTCCAGTCCGCGAAGCTCTCCGGCCAGGGAAACCCGCTGAAGCCGAAAGGCTCGCGACACCGGCGCCCAGAAGACCTGTTCGTTCCTGCGTCGGATGTTGCGCTTGAAATTGACCCCCCAGAGCGCCTTCTCTCCGGTGCCGTAGCGCAGGGTTCGAAAGGGAATTGCAAACTCCGCCTCCCAGCCTCGGTCGGTGATTCTGGTGCTGACTGTCCAGACTCCGTCCCAGTTGAGGTTGAAGGACGAAGCAGCTCCTCTCTGTGCACCACCAAATCCGGTGCCTCCGGCGCTCCCTGCTCGCGTAGGACCGCCGGTGACGCGGCTCTGCCCACCGTGCACAATCTGGGCATCGTACTCAATCCCGGCGGGAGTGGTCGCGAAGATGTACCCATTCTGGTCATCGTCATAGGTATCGAAAATCATCTCGAAGGAATCGGTTTGGGCCAAGACCCCGTCCCTTCGAGCCTGAGTGGACACCACGGCTTTCGGCTGCGAGTCGTAGCAGATAAGTGCCACATAAAGGGTATCCTGGGTGAAACCGATCCTGACCTCGGTCTTCTCGCTGGCAGGTTGACCTTCTTGTGGCAGCTGCTGAATGAAGTTGCTGGCAGGTTCCATGCCCATCCATTGTTCGTCTACCACCCCATCGACCCGAGGTGGGGATGAGAGCGGGTAGGCGTTCATCAGACGCGGCGGGGACTCATTTGAGGTAGCCTGCAGTGCCTGAGCGCCCTGGGAAAGACAACAAAATCCCAGCCAGAGCGAAAAGAGGCGAAGCTGTCGAAGGTACGGCTGGCGCGTGGAAGTCAAGATGAGCATTGGATCTGATTGGGCTTTGCCACTGGAGTAACCATCAGGAATGCGAACGACCCCCTTTGCGAGCAACCCCCTTATTCTCTCAGCCGACCTCGGAGCAGATCCAGGGCCTGGGTTACGATCCGGTCCAGCTTGGAACGTCCTTTTCCGGTCAGCACCGTTCGCTTCGAGGCATAGCCAGTCGAACGGGACCCCACCGTAATCCACAGGGGGAAGGATCCGCTGCTCACGGACTTCCCCCGAGTCACGACGAGAGCCCACTCGCAACCGGTAACCTCACTTGCGTCCTGGGCCAGGGACCGTCCCTGCGCCTCCGCTGAAGCCTCCGTCGTTTCCGCAGACACTGGAGCCTTTTCGGCTCGGAGAAGGCGAAGCATTTTCCGATGGCTAGAGGCAACATAGCCTCCCCAGAAAACAGCCTCCGCTCCCTCAACAGCGCTGAGCTGGTCGGCGATGGCACCGCCCGTGCCGACCTCGACCAGGACCAGAGAATCTCCTTTGGCGGTCAGCCAGGACACGATTCGCTGCTGCAGCGAGGACCCGTCCTCGGAGTAGACATACTCGCGCAACTGGCTTCGAAGATCCTCCTTGAGACGGTTTAATCGTCCCAGTACCGCTGCCGAGTTTCCCTCGAGGGACAAGGTGATATCGACACGACCCGCCTGGAACGTGGACGAGATCTGGACATCGTCGGGTGCCTTCAACTTGCTGTCAATCACCTGCTGAATACTCGATTCTCCAATGCCTACGAAACGCAAGGCCACCGAGGAGTGAGTTGCTCGGAGACCGAAACGCCTACCGAGGTAGGGAAGCAGCTCATTCGTCACCATCGCCCGAAGTTCTCGGGGTGGGCCCGGAAGGGCCACAATCACTTTCCGATCGCCTTCGAACACCAAGCCGACCGCGGTCCCGTTGGGATTGGGCAGGTAGCTGCCAGCCGATGGAGTGGAGGCCTGGCGTCTCAGGTTCTGCGGGAGCTCTCCGCGGCTGGCATATCGTCGCTTCAGGCTGGCCAGCACCTCCGGGCTCTCGCGCAGAGGAATTCCGGAGTACTTGGAGAGTACGCCTCGGGTTATGTCGTCATCGGTTGGTCCGAGCCCTCCTGTTACGATCGTCAGATCGGCCCTTTCGGCCGCGTACTTGAGGGCGCCTAGCAGATCTTCGGCCCGATCCCCCACCGTCAACGAGGCCACACATCGAGCTCCCAGCCCCCCCAGCGTGCGGGTCAGAAAGTGAGTATGGGAATCGGCATAGACGCCACGAAGTAACTCAGTTCCGGTCACCACGATCATGTACCGGTCCAGCGACTCCCTGGCCTCTTCAGTCTCGGCGCGGACGTACTGGGTACAGACCAGCAAGACTGCCAACCCCAACCTTAGTACACTAAGCAAAGCTGAATCTCTCTTCATCTAGGTGCTACTTCTTCTGCTCCTGCTCTCCCAGAAGGGTTTCCAGGAATCCCCCCAGACCTTCCTTGGCGGGCGCGGTAGCTCCCCCTGCACCCTTGAGTACTTTCCCGGCCGATCCTCCTCCCAGCTTCTGGAGAAGAGCCTTTCCGATGTTGGCGCTCAGCTTGCTGCGCAAATCGGTCTTCTCCTTGCGATTGCCCTTGACCTCAAACGGGAACGTCATCGGTTCCCCCGTGGCTTTGAGGTACTGCTCGACCAACAGGGCCGACAGACCCGCCAATCCGCCGCCTGACCTTTGGAACTTGAGCTCGGAAAGGACTACCTTTCCCGACAGAGTGTACTCCCCTTGCTCCATCAGCCATTTCGCGTCGCCGTCCAGGGTACCTTCGGAGGGTTTGACGGATTGGTCGCTCTTGCGCATGTAGGGCTCGGCCTGACTCAAGTCGAGACGCTCGATGCTGGCGTCCATGTCGGCCGATTCCCCAACCGGATCCACCCAACCCGACGCGCTCACCCGGGTGTCCTTGGGCCCGTCGACGGCCAGCGTCAAATCCACGTCCATGCTCCCTGGCTCAGGGGGATGGCGAAGATTGGTCAGGGTCAAGTTGACGTCCTTGATCTTGAAATGTGCGGGAGGTGAACCTACCGAACGGTCAAGGAACTCGCCGCTTCCGTTCCGAATCCTGAACTCACCCAGATAAACTGCCGGAGGCTTTTCCGGGGTGTCCTTTTCTTCCGTCTTGGTCTCGGAGGACTCAGCCGGCTGGGGGATAGGCCACACGATCTCCCCGTTCGCCTTCTTCTCGATATAGACGTAAGCCTGAGCAGCCTCGATGGATCTGATCTTGAAGGTGTCACTCCAGAAGGATGACAAACTCGGTCGCAGCTGGATCCTACCCGTTTTAAGTCGCACCTTACCTTCGCTGGAGTACTCGACTCCGTAGATGTTCAACTCGCTCCAGCCCACTTCGATCTGGGAGAAGGTCATACCTGGAACCCTCTCCTCTACGAAGCCGCGGGCGATTCCTGAAAGGTTGGAGAGGATCAGGACGGCAGCTGCAATCAAGACGACGAGCAGACCAACAAAACCCAGGCTCAGCTTCTTGATGAAAGACATAGTGAACTCCTCCTCGGTTCCCACTTGAGATGGGCGATCCCCTAGCAATGTACACGAAAACGGCGTGATCCTACACGCAAAAAACCGGAATGGGATGATGCGGGAAAGGTTCGTGGTAACCTGGGCTTCGTGCCCAATGGAAAGGAACGGAACATGCCCAAGAGCACTTCCGAGCTTCGTCGGCTCCTGGCCCAACCCGGAATTATTCGCAGTCTAGGTGCGCACGATGTCTTCACCGCCTTGATCGTGGAGCGGATGGGCTTCGAATCAGTCTTCGTCGGAGGCTTTGGGACCTCGGCCAGCCTGCTGGGACTCCCCGATCTCAGTTTCCTGTCCCTGAGCGAGATGGCCGACTCCCTCAGACGAATGACTGCGCGTGTTGGGGTGCCCGTGATCGGTGATGGAGACACTGGACATGGCGACCTGCACAACGTTCAACATACCGTCCAGTCGTTCGAGGCAGCAGGCGCCGCGGGTGTCATCCTGGAGGACCAGGTGATGCCCAAACGCTGCGGGCACTTCCCCCACAAGGAAGTGATTCCGACTTCCGAAATGGTGCGAAAAATCGAAACAGCAGTCCGAGCCAAGACAGACCCTGATTTCGTGATCTTCGCCCGCACCGACGCCCGCCAGGTACACGGTCTGGACGACGCCATCGATCGCGTCAACCGCTGCTGTTCGGCGGGCGCCGACATCGCGTTTATCGAGGCTCCCCAATCCCTGGAAGAGCTGGAAGAGATCCCCCGGCGAGTTGACTACCCGCTGTTCGCCAACATGCTCACAGGCGGGACCACACCGCTGGCCTCCACCAAAGAGCTCGAAGATCTGGGCTACAAGCTTGTGGTCTGCCCCATCGAGAGCCTACTGCTCACAGGTGCTGCCATGATGAAGCTCTGCCAGACCTGGAAGGAAGAGGGACGTGTGGACGGGCTGGTCTCGAGGGAAGGCTTGTCCTTCGACCAGGTCAAGGAGTTGCTGGGCGTGGATGATTTTCTTTCGCTCGGGGAACGGGGGGAATAGAAGGAAGATCTCCGGATCGCCGTCCGATCTTGCCGGACAGTTCAGGGGATCGGTGAGTCCTTTCGGATCAGATCTTCATGTTTCAGTTCCAGCCATAGATCTTCGGGGATCTGCAGATCTAGCAGCCGCATATTCTCTCTTACCTCGACAGCCGTGCGAGCTCCCGGAATCACGGTGCTAACAGCGGGATGTCCCAAGGGAAACTGCAGAGCAGCAGCCGCCAAGGGGACCTGATGGCGATCGCAGACTTCCTGGATTCTCCTCGTTAGCTCCAGGATCTCGGGAGTCGCAGGGGAATAGTCGTAGGTAGCATTTTCCAGGGGTCCGGTGACCAGGATTCCGGAATTGTAGGGTCCACCGATGATGATCCCGATCCCCCGTTGCTCGCAAAGCTTCAGGAAGGGATCCAGCGACTCCTGCTGGAGCAGGCTGTAGCGGCCCGCCAGCAGGAAACAGTCGAAGTCACCCGCCTGAGCACATCGGTAGCAGGCTTCCCACTCATTCAATCCGCATCCAATTGCGCCGACAGTCCCTTCAGTTCGGAGTCTCTCAAGCGCTCGGTAAGCGCCCTCCATTGCCTCTTGGAACCGTTCGTCCACCTGGTCGACACCGTGAGTAAAGACGTCGACGTCATGGATCAGCACGACATCGATGCGGTTCAGGCCCAGTCGCTGTAAGCGTTATTGCCAACGCGTTTCCGGTCGGCAATAACCCCTTCGGGGTAGCGCGTTCACACGACCCTGACCCAGGGTAGCTCGCTTCGCTTCGCTTCGCATCGCCAACCCTGGGCTACCCGCAACAACGCCCTTGGCGTAAAGATGTGCTCCCGTGAACTCGTGGCTTCAATCCATTTGCGATAGTTTTCACCCTAGGAGAGACGGCTTGACTTGCCTAAGGAGAAAGAGAATAGTGACGGCGAAAGAAAAGAACTGAAATGGGGCTTTCCAACCTACCCTCAGCCTTGGGTCAGATCTATCCGCCGGACCGATTTCTGACGGCTCGGGCGCAGCTCCTTCCCTACGAGTCCGATGCCCTGACCGTCTTCAGAGCGCGGCCACTCGCCGTGGTCCTTCCTGAAACCCAGGAGGAAGTCATCGAGACCGTGCGCCTCTGACACCGGGAACGGCTCCCCTTCGTGGCTCGAGGAAGCGGAACCAGCCTTTCCGGTGGATCCCTTCCAATCGAGGAGGGAATCGTGATCGGTCTGAATCGCCTGAACCGGATTCTGGAGCTGGATCCGGGGCAGCGTATTGCGGTGGTGGAGCCCGGCGTGGTCAACCTGGACGTCTCCAGGGCGGCGGCACCGCACAATCTCTACTACGCCCCCGATCCCTCGAGCCAGTCGGTCTGTACCATTGGAGGCAACATCGCCTTCAACTCGGGCGGCGCCCACTGCCTGAGACACGGAATGACCAGTAACCATGTCCTGGGAATCAAGGCGGTGCTCCCCGACGGTGAGATAGTCCAGATGGGAGGTCGAAGCCTGGAGCGGATTGGACCCGACTCCACCGGATTCTATGTGGGCTCCGAGGGTCTCTTTGGCATCGCTCTGGAGATTACACTGCGACTGGTCCCCAAGCCAGAGACCTATCGGACCTTGTTGGCAGCCTATCGAAGCCTCGAGGCAGCGGGAGAGGCAGTCGCCCACATCGTCGCTGCCGGAATTCTTCCCGGGGCTATCGAGATCATGGATCGCCTCGCTATCAAGGCAGCTGAGGCAGCCGTCCATGCCGGCTATCCCAAAGAGGCGGCGGCGCTCCTGATCGTGGAATTGGAGGGGGAGGCGATTGAGGTGGATCTCGAGTTTGACTCCTTGCAGAAAATCATCGAAGCCTCAGGATCCTACGAGACTCGGGTCGCCCAGGATGAGGCCGAGCGGGAGCGTATCTGGAAAGGACGTAAGGGCGCTTTCTCTTCGGTGGGGCGCTTGAGCCCTGACTACATCGTACAGGATGGCGTGGTTCCCAGGACTCGACTTGGGGAAGCCTTGGCCGAAATCGAAAGACTGAGCTCGGAATTCGACATACCGGTCGCAAATGTCTTCCACGCGGGAGATGGCAATCTGCATCCCTTGATTCTGTTCGACGGAACCGAGGAGGGCGCGCTCGAAAGGGCGGAGGAGCTGGCCGGCCTGATCGTGAAGATGTGCATCCGTCTGGGAGGTTCGATTACGGGTGAGCACGGCGTAGGCATTGAAAAGCGCGCCTACCTGGCAGAGATGTTCGGCCGAACCGACATGGAGAACATGGTCCGGATCCGCCGCATGATCGATCCCCACGAGCTCTCGAACCGCACCAAGATGTTCCCCGAGATGGGGGAGGTTTCGCCGCTGGAGATGATCGAGAATGAACCCCCCTTTGAGACAACCCTCCAGCCCACGACCGTCGAGGAAACCTGTGCCTCTGTCCGCTCCTTCTCCCGACTGGTCTGCCGTGGGGGCGGGACCAAGCCAGCTTTGTCTAGGGACGTCGCGAGCGCACAGGTTCTGGACCTGTCTGGTCTCAGCAGAGTCCTCGAGTACCAGCCTGAGGAGTTCACCTTTACCGCTTTGACGGGGACACCGGTGGCCCAGGTTCAACACCTGCTGGCCCAAGAAGGACAGTATCTGCCCTTCGATCCGGTCCTGTCGGGAAAGGGGGCAACCCTGGGTGGAACGGTGGCAGCCGGGACCAGTGGTTCGGGACGTCAACGCTATGGGGGCATTCGAGATTTCCTACTGGGGGTGGGCTTTATCAACGGCGGCGGTGAATTGGTGCGGGGTGGTGCGAAAGTGGTCAAGAATGCGGCCGGCTTCGATCTACCCAAGCTCATGATAGGCAGTCTGGGACGTCTCGGAGTCCTGGTGGATCTCACTTTCAAGGTGTTTCCGAAACCACGCAGCTACGTCACTCTGGAGCTTGAGCTCCCCACCCTGGGAGACGCTTTGGAGAGCCTGTCACGGCTCAAGTCGGCCCGATTCGACCTGGAGGCACTCGACCTGCAACCACCGGGAAGGCTCTGGATTCGCCTGGGTGGTAGCACCGGAGCACTGGCGCAGCGCCTGGATCGGCTTAGAAGTCTGCTGGGAGCTGGGGAGGCAAGGACGGGTGAGGGTGAATCATCGATGTGGGAGAGGACGGCCAACTTTGACTGGACCCCGGCCGGTTCATTTCTGGTGAAGATTCCCGTTACCGAGGACCAGATACTTCCGCTGGAAGAACATCTATCGCTAACCTCCTGCCCGCGCAGGTATTGTGCCGGTGGAAATCTGCTTTGGCTCGCCTGGACTGAGACATTGCAGTCTCTTGACGACAGTCTGAAGTCCCTCGATCTCGGCGGTCTGGTCCTTGATGGTCCGACGCCGCGGCCGTTTGTTGGTAGGCACGAGAGTTTCTCGCTGGTGCAGAGAGTGAAACGGGCTCTAGACCCCCAGGGCCGATTCCCGGATTACTAGATGAGGCACGAAATCTCCAGCGAGGACTTTGCACCCTATGGCGAGACAATGGGCCACGAGGTGAAAGCCTGCGTCCACTGTGGGTTCTGCCTTCCGGTATGCCCGACCTACAAGGTCCTGGGCGAGGAGATGGATTCCCCACGAGGCCGCATTGTCCTGATGAAGGAAGTGCTGGAAGGGAATCTGAGCCTGGAAGAAGGGATTCCCTATGTGGACAAGTGTCTCGGCTGCCTGGCATGCGTCACTGCATGTCCCTCCGGGGTGGAGTACGGGGAGCTGCTCAACCCTTTCCGGTCCTACGCGGAGAAGCACCGCAAGCGGGACCCTCTAAGTCGGCTGACTCGCTTCATGCTGGGTCATGTCCTTCCCTACCCCAAGCGTTTCGGAGCAGCCGCTGCGCTGGGTCGGCTGGCCCGACCTCTTCGACCTTTGGTCCCTGCCGCCCTGAAGACCATGGTCGATCTGCTTCCCCCTAAACTGCCCTCGGCAGATCCTCTTCCTTCACTCCTTCTCGCCAAGGGAAGGCGACGGGCCCGGGTGGCTCTGCTGACGGGGTGCGCCCAGCAGGTCCTGGCGCCGCAGATCAACTGGGCAACGCTACGGGTCCTGAGCGAGAATGGTGTGGAGGTGGTGCTTCCCGAGAACCAGGGCTGTTGTGGAGCTCTGGCGATGCACGGAGGTGAAGCCGATCAAGCGCGCGCTCTGGCTGCCCGCAATTTCAGGAGCTTCCCCAAAGATGTAGATGCCATTCTCACGAACGCCGCGGGCTGTGGTTCAGGGATGAAGGAGTATCCGCTGCTCTTCAAGGCCCTTCCCGAAGAGGAAGAGGCCCGTCACTTCGCCGATCGAGTCCAGGATGTGAGCGTCTTCCTGAGCGAGCTGGGGTTGAAGTGTCCTCCGTCGCTACCCGCAGCTGAGCGGGTGGCATACCACGATGCCTGTCACCTGGCACACGCTCAAGGAGTCCGTCAAGAACCAAGAACACTACTCGAAAGCATCCCCAACCTGACGCTGGTGGAGATTCCCGATGGCGAGACCTGTTGCGGCTCCGCCGGCACCTACAATCTAGAGCAACCTGAAATCGCCAGCGCCCTGGGCGAGCTCAAAGTAGGCACCATCCTGGAAGCCAGGCCCGATTCGGTGGCAGCCGGGAACGTGGGCTGCATCATCCAGATCCGGAAATATCTGGAAAGCCGGGGCGAGTCGATTCCAGTCCTGCACACGCTCGAGGTGCTCGACCGCGCCTATTCTAACCGGGGGGAGTAACTCCGGCCAGTAGTTATACTTACGTTCCGAGGCGCCACGCAGCCTTCACGGTCTGCTCTACTCTCGCCTTTTCTCTACGATCTGGAGACAACTTCCAAGTCGAGTAGGCGGGGTGCTCTCAGCATCCTGTGCTTCGGTAGGTGGAGGGTTTCCAGTCTCGCCCTTTCGGTTGCGAGGTGGGTTCACAGTTCCACCATAGAAAGACAGGTGAGCCGATTGCCACCCACGCCCCTCTCAG
>JAKZYH010000234.1:0-3395 GCA_047514575.1 Acidobacteriota bacterium
GAGTGAAGTATTTCCATCGATCCGAGTTGCAGCGCCTGGTCGAGAGTTGTCTCGAAATCCCCCAGCAACTGCATTTGACACTGGTTCTTGGCACGCCTGAGTTCCTCATTGGTCGGTGGAGAGTCGGCGAGTCGCTCAGCCTCTTCGAAAAGAATCGCTTCCGCCTGCTCGAGGTCGGCCTTTTTCTTGAGATCCAGACGGACAAAGAACAGGTACGGATCACGGGTGTCGTTGAATTCCGTGCTAACCGCTGCAGCGAGCTGAGTGTCCTCGACGAGTCTTCGGTGCAGGCGGGAGAGTTTCCCCTCGGAGAGGATTCTCTCGAGTACCTGGAAACCATAGTGGTCTGCCTGGAGTACCGAGGGAGCTGGAAAGGCGATAAGCATCCGGGGGATGTGACTGGACCGCTCAACCACTACCCGAACCTGCTGTTCTCTCGTAGGTTCTTCTTCGGTCTGGAACTCCGGTACCGGATCGGCAGGAATGGGGCCGAACAGCTTCTCGATGCGTGCCAGTGTTGGAGCCGTTTCAAAGTCGCCCACAATCACCAACACGGAGTTGTTGGGAACGTAGAATGACCGGTAGTGTTCCAGCATCCGGGCTCGCGTCATGCGAAGGACGTCCTGCTGGAGACCGATCACCGGAAAGCGGTAAGGATGCTTTTCAAAGCTCCTTAATTCGACTGCTTGTTGCAGCGCACCAAAAGGATCGTCTTGATCTAGCTGAAGCTCTTCCAGAACGACTTGTTTTTCAAGCTCAAACTCGTCTGGGTCGAACACGTTGTTGCACATGCGGTCCGACTCGATCTCGAGCGCTGATTGCCAGCGGTCGGAGGCGAAACAGAAATAGTAGGCGGTATAATCCTGGGAGGTGAAGGCGTTGTTGCCACCTCCGTTGCGAGCTGTGATTTGATCGATTTCGCCCTTGCCGTAGGACTTTGTGCCCTTGAACATCATGTGTTCGAGGAAGTGGGAGATCCCAGTAGCTCCGGGTTGTTCAAAGCGAGATCCGACTCGGTAGAACATCATCGTGGCGACGATCGGATTCGCGTGATCTTCCCGAGTGAGGACGGTCAAGCCGTTCTCGAGGAGGTGTCGTGAGGTCGGCTCAATCTCTGCCATCGGCTACCTCAAGAGATGCATCGAGTGCATGGGAGCCTTTATGAGATCGCTCGGAAAATCGCAGGGTGGAGCTTGATCGGGTTGTGCGCACATCGGAGTTTTTACTAGAATGAACCGCTCTGTGAAACTTCATCGGTCAACTACTTCAATCAGGAGGAGCCAGTTCGCTCGGATGGCTGCCGTTCCTCTTCTCCTCAGCCTGATTATAGCGGCTGGATCTGCTCGCGCCGAGTCTGACAATCTACCCGTGCCTGAATTCGAGGCGAGAAACCTGTTGAATGGAATGGAACTGCTGCTTCTTCCAAGCGGTGAGGCGCGGGTACCTTTCATTCTGATGATCAAAAACGGTGCAGCCTTCGATCCCGTTGACAAGTGGGGCGTCACCTACCTCATGGTCCGCATGCTGTTGGAGGGCAAGGAAGGGAGATCGGGCACGCCCATCCAGGAAGATTTGAAGAACCTCGGTGTGGAACTCCAGGTGAGGGTACACTGGGATACGATCTATTTCCATGGAAGCGCCCCCGCAGCAAAGCTGGTGGATTCGTTGAATCTGCTGGCTGAGACCGTAGTCCGGCCGAAGTTCGAGGAGGAGATGTTTGAGCAGCTGCGGGCAAAAATCCTGGAGGACATCGAAGCGGAAACATTGAAGGTTGAAGTGTTCACCCAGAGACTGTTTCTCCGAGAACTTTTTTCCGGGAATCCCTACGGCCATTCCAGCAAAGGGACACCGGAGACTCTGAAGAATCTGTACTTCAGGGATATCAAGATTCAGTACCGGAAGCTGATGCTTCCGAATCAGGCCAAGCTGGCCTTCTATCACTCGGGCGAAGTAGCAGACTTGTTTGCGGGTCTCAGTCGGAAGTGGGGTTCCTGGGTTCGGAAGGACTCTCTCCCCTTTACCTTTAGAAAAGCGGAGCCGATCAAGGAGAAGCGGATTCTCCTGCTGGACCGTCCGGGCGATTCGGGTTTCTTTCGTTGGGGTAAGCTGGGGGTGAAGAGAGGCGTTCGCGACTACTATGCGCTGAAGATCGTCGAAGAGTATCTCAACCTTTCGCTTCCTACATGGGCTGAAGAGGTCGCCTCGGAAGCCCAGATTCAGGCTCTGCCGAGCTTCGAGACGTTCCGAATGCCAGGCTATATTCAGCTCAGTCTTCAGGCCTCGTCCCAACACCTGGTGCCCTACCTGAAGCGCTTCCTCCAGAGCCTGAAGGAACTGCGGGCTGGCCAGGTCGATCTTGCGAAGTTCGAAGAAGCGCGCCAGCTCACCTTCCTCGAATTTAAGCGGTCGCTGGAGAATCCCCAGTCCCGACTTTTCCGATTGCTAGACACTAGCCTGTATGAGCTGGGAATCAGCTACTTGACCAGCTACGGCCGTCGGTTGAATCGAGTGCAGCCGAAAGCCATTCCTGCAATCCTTGAGGAATACCTTTCCCCAGACTCCTTCCTGCTCGTTGTCGGGGGTCCCGCCTCCAAAATGAAGGCCGATTTGGAGGAGCTTGGAGCCGTCGAAATCTTGAATTAACGGGTAGCATCCGGTATATTCTGAGAGTTACCAAGGGTTCGCGGGGTTCGCGCGCGGGCCCTAAGGGCTCGTGCCAGAATATGAAGCAATTCTGGAGCGAGCTCTAAGTCTGCTGTCAGAGTGGGCTGATGCCCACTTTTTTTGTTTTAGGCTCAGATCATGGATTGGCTGGCCCGGACCGAGGGCTTGGTAGAGAACGTAGTCGAGGCAGAAGAGCTCGAGTTGGTCCATGTGGAGTTTTTGGGGAACGGAAGGCGACCGACTCTACGCATTTATATTGATAAGCCGGGTGGTGTTAACCTGACGGACTGCCAGAAGGTCAGTGAGCATGTAAGTCTTGTTCTCGACGTGGAGGACTTTATTCCATGCCACTATGTGTTGGAGGTCTCATCGCCGGGTTTGGAACGGCCTCTGTTCAAAGAGCAGGACTTCCAACGCTTCAAGGGTAGGGAAGCCCGAGTAATGACGGTTGACGAGATCGAGAGCCGGAGGAAGTTTACAGGAGTCATTCAGGATTGTAGGGGTGGGGTGTTGCACCTGGCTTGTAATGACGGGATCTATTGCATCTCCTTCGAAAAGATCAGAAAGGCCCATCTGGTTCACCGGTTTGCCAGCCCTGCCGATTTCGGTAGGTCGAACACCAGTTCGAAGGTGGGGTCGAATTAGGAATGCAGAATACTATCAACCAAAGTATTGAGCAGCTCAGTCGCGAAAAGAGTATCGACCCACAGCTTGTTCGGGAGGCCCTGGAA
>JAKZYH010000235.1:0-9472 GCA_047514575.1 Acidobacteriota bacterium
GAAATAGACGGGTGTCGAATGGAACCGTTCAGGATCGAAGAATCAACAGGACCAACTCTGGTTCCGATCATCGTGTCTGCGATTCCAGGTTTCTTGGGGATGCTGGAAACCCCTCGCCTCAGGATGACGGGGCCGGTAGGGATCTGTCCGGGACATTCCCTACTGGAAACGAAGGCGTCGTCAAACCTGCGAGGTCATCTGCTCCCTCCGTGGCCGAGTGGTGGTGTTGAACTTCTGGTTCATAGAGTGCGCGCCTTGCCAAGCGGAGATCCCCAGCCTCCACAAAATGGTTTCTAACACTTTCTAACAAGATGAGCCGAAATGAGCGAACTGAGAGAAAATGAGATCAAGAGATGGGGAGAGGCTAACTGCTACTTTCCAAACTGATAAGTACTGAGGTGAACTGAGCTGAAATGAGATGAAAACCCCTGGCATTGGTTCCAAGCACCAAGTACCAGATTCAGAGGCGAAATTTTTCGAGGAGAGCTGACTTTCCTTGTCTGGAAATCTATTTGAAATTTGGTGCTTGGAGTTTGAGATTTGTTTGTATCTTGTATATCTTATATCTTGATGCTTTCTTCCCTGGCCCTCTTCTAGCGCAGATCGTAGCAGGCCATCTCGGTGGTGTTGCGGACGAGGAGCCGACCATCCGTTATCGCCGGATAGTTCCAGGTCTTCCCCGGGATTGCTGAGAACCTGGCCAGTTCACGGTGTTCTTCGGGGGTGGCCTCGACCAACGCCAGGTCACCCTTCTCGCTGAGGACGATGAGGTGCCCGCTGGCTAGGAGGATCTGGCCGTAGCCGTAGCGGCCCCCCTTCCACTTTTGCTCACCCGTTTCTACGTCCAGGCACGCCAGAATCCCTTCGTCCAAGCCGTAGAGATGTCCCTTCTCCAACACCGAGCCGTTGAATTTGTTCTTCATGCGCTCGTTCTCCCAGACGGGACTTACCTTGAATGCTCCGTTGGTCCGAGAGATTCTCAGGAGCACAGACCCGTGTCCATATCCTGAGGAAACGAAGATTCGATTTTCGTCGATCAAGAGAGGTTCAGCGGCGTTGACATCGTACTGCGTCTTCCAGGGGTACTCCCATAGGAGAGCACCATCGTCGATCCCGAGACCAGCGACGCGGACCGCGCTGATGATGATGATCTGCTTCAGACCAGCCAACTCGGCCTGTATGGGCGCCGTGTAGGCCTGTTTATCGCTCAAGGATTTCCAGATCGGCTTGCCCGTCAGTTTGTGATAGGCCACCACCGATTTTCCGGAGCCACCACCGGGCAGTAAAATCAACTTCTCTCCGAGCACAAGTGGCGTAGCGGACATTCCCCAGGTCAAGTTCTCCGCGCCATTGTCGTCGAGAATGTTCAGGTTCCAGAGGATCCGGCCGCTTCCAGCGTCGAAACAGTAGAGTTCGCCGGTAGCGCCCAGGACGTAGAGCCAACCTTCATCCCAGGTTGGCGTGGCACGGGGCCCGTCTCCTCCCATGCTTTCGGTGAATTCGGCATTCCAGGATTGGGTCCACTTCTCACGACCCGTTTCCAGCTCGTAGGCCACGGCAACTTCCTGCTGCCGTCGCTGCTCGATGGTGAACACGAGTCCGTCGGCGACGACAAACGAGGCATAGCCGCCTCCGGAGGGCTGGCGCCAGAGCAGCGGCAAACCCTCCGCTGGCCATCGGGTCCGGATGCTTCCGGTATCGTATCGACTATCACGATTGGGTCCACGAAAGTCTGGCCAGTCCGGACTCGGATGATCTGCAGAGGCGCGGCTGGTGGTCGCAGGCGTGGAGCTTTCTGGTTTTTCTGCGGCCTGTGCCCTGAGAGTACCTGTGGCCTCCTTGGGCGCCGCCGAGAGGGAACCGGTCCCTTCAGAACTTTCTCCTTGCCCCGAGCGGTGTTTCTCCAGATTGGCGTAGTGCGTCCTGGGAGAGTGAAAAGAGAGAATCGGACGCATTCCGGTGCCATCCAATTCGAGCCGCAAACCAAAGAAAAAGTGCAAATGGGCGATCGATAGAACTGCCAGGAAAACGGTGCCTAGCAGTTTCCTGAAGACTCCCAGACCAGGACGGATCCAGAGCAGGATCAGACCGAGCGGTGGGAGTAGCAGGGCAGACAGTAGCAGAGCGGTCAGAGAACGGTACCGCGTCTGGCTTCCCATACAGATCTCCTGACGCAAGCGGTTTACAGCGCAGGACTACTTGAAACGATAGGTGAGACGTCCTCGTGTCAGATCATAGGGAGAGAGTTCTACCGTGACTTTGTCCCCTCTCAAGATCCTAATGAAGTGACGACGCATTTTACCCGAGATGTGGGCCAGCACCACGTGTCCGTTTTCGAGCTCTACCCGGAACATCGCGTTTGGAAGCGGTTCGACGACTGTACCTGTGACCTCTATCGCATCGGATTTCTTCTCTTTGACTTCTGCAGCTAAGGCCTGAGGATTCTTTTTCTTCTTCCTCCTCCGCCAGAACCGCCTCCGCTGAGGTCGTCTTCGAGCCATATCTCTCCCCGGACAGGTGTCCGTTGCAATGTGTCAACTGCGGCCTTGTGGGCATGCTCTGCTTTCAAACGGTGTGCTAGCTACCCAGCGTGCTGAAGCTAGCACAGACGCTGACCGGAATCAACCAAGTGACCGCTTGACACTTGACCAAGGAGAATCAGGCTGCGACTAGAAGAAAGGCCTCGAAGGCAGGAAACGACTCAGGGGGCTCAGGACCGGGTTCCCCCTTCCCCGATCACCTCTTCGATAACGTCAAAGACCCAATGCACCTGTTCATCAGTGATGACGTAAGGAGGCAGGAAATAGAGCACGTTCCCCAGGGGGCGCAGCAGCAGACCTCTGGCCAAAAACTTCTCCGCCAGCCTCGGTCCCCGTTCGTCCAGGTATCCGGCCTCCTTCTCGGGCACCAGTTCCACTACCGCCAACGCCCCCAGTCCGCGCACGTCCCCTACTTCGGGCAAGCCTCTGAGGCGCTGCAATCTTTCCCGAAAGAGACACTCCAGCTCTTCGACTCGCTGCAGCCGGTTCTCGCCGTCGAATAGGGCCAGACTCTCCAGGGCTACCGCACAGGCCAAAGCGTTACCGGTGTAGGAATGGCCGTGAAAGAAAGTTCTATCGCGTTTCGGGCTGAGGAAGGTTTGATAGATCTCGTCTGAGGTAATCGTCGCAGCCAGAGGCAAGTATCCACCTGTCAGTGCCTTGGAGAGGCAAAGGATATCGGGCTCAATCGGTCCGTGCTCGCAGGCAAACATCTTGCCGGTCCTGCCGAAACCGGTGAAGATCTCGTCGGCAATAAGGGGGATGGAATGGAGCCGAGTCGCCTCTCTCACTCGCAGCAGGAACTCGGTCGGCCAGACGATCATCCCTCCTGCTCCTTGGACCATCGGCTCTACTATGACGGCGGCTATCCGTTTGCCCTCTTCTTCGAGAACCCGCTCCAACTGCTGGGCACATTCGATATGGCAGCGGCTGCGGACCTGTCCCACGGGACAGGAGAAGCAGGTGGGTGCATGAGCGCGTCGGACCTCGAAGAGCAGGCGGTCATAGGTGGAGTGGAAGGCCTTCACGCCTCCCACCGACATGGCGCCAACGGTATCCCCGTGGTAGGCGTGCTCCAGCGCCAGGAACAGGTTGCGCTCGGGTTCGCCCCGGTTCATCCAGTAGTGGAAGGACATCTTCAGGGCAATCTCGATCGCCGTCGAGCCATTGTCGGAAAAGAAGACGCGGGAGAGATTCGGGGGAGTCCGGTCTATCAGTTCCGCCGCCAACCGGACCGCCGGCCGATGAGTGAATCCCCCGAACATGACATGAGAGAATCGCGAGGCCTGTTCCTCCAGCGCCCGATTGAGTCGAGGGTGGTTGTGTCCATGGATGTTGACCCACCAGGAGGAAATACCGTCGAGAATCCGCTTACCTTCCGAGGTGTAGAGGTAGACTCCCTCGGCCCTCTCCACCGGAATGGGAGGGGGAGCGGTCAGCATCTGGGTGTAAGGATGCCAGACACAGCGAAGATCTTCCGCGACCAGATCTGAGAGGGAATTGCCTGGGGTCTTCTGGTTCATGCTTTCCAACCCTCAAGAGGTTATCTCCAGCGGTCGTACCCCGTCGACTTCAAAAGCTCAGGAGCAGGAATCTTTCCTCCGAAAGAACACCGAACAGGCGAACTCCGAAGTGTCTTGCCAGGAGCTTCAGCCTCAAAAAAACCGTCGCAGGACGCCTTCCTTGTCAAACCGTTTGGAGGCCTCGGCCAGTCGCTCTGGGGTTGGTGTTTCCATCGGCTCGATCTCCGAAACCACCTCGACCTCACCAAAGGTCTCGATGGCCCTGCGGTTCTCCGGGTTGGGGGGGCCATTCATGACGACCCCTGCCAAACTCAGCTGACGCAGACGCATCGCCTCCAGGGTCAAGAGAGTGTGGTTGATTGTTCCTAGCTCGCTGGACGCCACCAGCAGGCAGGGTAGTCCCATTTCCTGGAGAAGGTCGGCGAGGAGGTACCCCTCGTCCCTGAGAGGAACCAGCAGTCCCCCGATACCCTCGATCACAAGAGATCGATGCGCCTGCCGGTAGGTCTGCAGAGATTCGAGTACCTCCTCAGGACGGATGATCTCCCCAGCGTGCCGGGCGGCCAGGTGAGGCGAGACGGGCGGAGCGAAGAGATACTGTTCCTCCAGCACTTCCACTGAGTCCCCGCAGAGTGCCCGGATGACGTCCGTGTCTCTTCCCTCTGCGGATCCGGTCGCGATGGGTTTCCAGTAGGCTGGACTACGGTGACCGCTATAGCGGGTGATCAGGACCGCGCAAGTGATGGTCTTGCCTATCTCGGTACCGGTTCCGGTGACGACCAGAGACACTCATCCCTCCACAGCACTGCGAGCGGGGCGCACCACCTCGACTACGGCTGCAGCCAGTTGATCGATATCTTCATCCCTGTGGTCCGCATGCACCGAGATTCGCAGTCGCGAGGTGCCCGGAGCCACGGTTGGAGGCCGAATGGCGCGCACGTCGAGGCCCTGTTCCTGTAGCCTCTGGGCGGCGGCAACCGCTTCCTGGTTCTCACCCACTATGACTGGCACGATCGGGCCCGAGCTGTTAAGCGTGTCGAGTCCGTGCTCCCGTAGCTGCTGACGGAGACGGTCGGCAAGCGAACGGACACGTTCGCGCCGCTCTGGCTCACGCTCCAAGATGTCGAGAGCTGCTTGGATAGCCGAGACCATCAGCGGAGAGACCGCGGTGGTGAAGATAAAGGAACGGCAGGTATTGACGAGATAGTCGATGATCGGTTTCGGAGCGGCGACGAAAGCGCCGTAGAGCCCCAGCGCCTTCCCAAATGTCGAAACGACGGCGGCGACGCTTCCTTCGATGCCAAACGTCTCGGTCAGGCCTGAGCCCCGCTCCTCCCCGAAGACACCCAGGGCAGGTGAGTCGTCGACGATCAGATGAGCTCCCCAGCGCTCGGCCATCCGGGCGTACACATCCAGCGGAGCGATATCGCCGTCCATGCTGAAGAGCGATTCGGTAACCAGGAAGGTCTGCCCCTGCGGATGCGGAATCGAAAGCGTCTCGGCGATCGCCCCGGTGTCCAGATGAGGGAAGATCACTTTCTGGCAGCGGCTCAACCGCAGCCCGTCAATGATGCTGGCGTGGTTCTGACTGTCCGACAGGACTCGATCTTTCGGCCCGATCAGGGTGCTCAGCAATCCGACGTTGGCCTGATATCCGCTGGGGAAGACCAAAGCGGCCTCGCTTCCCTTGAGCTGACTCAGCCTTTTTTCAAGCTCCAGATGAGACGAAGTATTGCCAGCCAGAAGACGCGAGGAAGGCGAGGTCAGAGGTGTGCAGTGACTCACGTTGTCCAGAACTGCGGCTCTGAACGAGGGGTCTTGGCTGAACCCCAGATAGTCATTGGATGAAAAATCAAGGCCGGATACGACTGCCAGTTGTCGGTACTGATCCTGGAGACGGAGCTTCTCCAGACGGCGCTCGACTTCCTGGAGAAGGGAGCTCATGACATCGTGACCGGAGAGAGACCGAGTTTCCCCAATAGGACCTGATCCTGATCCTGATCCGGATTGGGCGTGGTCAGGAGCGTCTCGCCGCAGAAGATGGAGTTCGCTCCCGCGACAAAGCAGAGGGCCTGGGTCTCGATGGACATCTCGGTGCGGCCGGCGCTGAGACGAACCCGGCTCCGCGGCAGGACGATACGGGTGGTGGCGATCATTCTAACGAGGTCCAGGGAATCGACTGGAGGCTGGTCTTCCAGTGGCGTTCCCTCGACCGGTGCCAGCATATTGATGGGAACGCTTTCCGGATGAGGGTGGAAGCCTGCCAGGACGCGTACCAGCGCCATCCGGTCGGCCAGACCTTCTCCCATCCCGAGGATCCCCCCACAGCAAACGTTGATTCCTGCATCGCGAACGCTCTCAATCGTCCGCAGCCGATCATCGAAGGTCCGGGTCGTGATGATGTCGGAGTAGTAGTCTGGACCGGTGTCCAGATTGTGGTTGTAGGCGGTCAGTCCGGCTTCAGCAAGGCGCTCGGCCTGCTCTGGTTGCAGCATCCCAAGCGTACAGCACACTTCCAGTCCCAGGTCGCTCACCTGGCGGACCATCTCGAGTATCCGCTCAAACTCGGAGCCGTTTCGAACCTCCCGCCAGGCTGCTCCCATGCAGAACCTCGTCGATCCATTCTCTCGTGCCGTTCGAGCAACTCCCACGACGTGTTCCACGTCGAGCAGCCGTTCCGAGGCGACAGAGGTGTCGTAGTGAGCGCTCTGGGGACAGTAGGCGCAGTCCTCTGGACACCCTCCCGTCTTGATACTGAGCAGCGTGCACAGTTGGACCTTCTGGGGGTCGTGGAAGCGCCGGTGAACCTGTTGGGCCCGAAAGAGCAGATCCGGAAAGGGCAGATCGTAGATGGCTCGGATCTCTTCGTCCGTCCATTCGTGACGGATCAGGTTGTCAGACAGAGATTCAGTTGACATGGGTTGAGGGTTCGACCTCGCAGTTAACAAAGCTAGAGAAAAAGCCAGCTTGGGTCAAGCCACGGCCCCGGAGCCCAGTTTCTAGAACAAGGTGTAGATGAACGGCGCCGCGGCGCTTCCGCCCAGCAAAATCAGGACACCCATCAAGAGCAAGACGATAATGATGGGGGCAAGCCACCACTTCTTGTTCTCCATCAGAAAGTCGAGGAACTCTCTCATGATTCCCGGTGAGGTTTCCTCTGCCTGTTGGCTGAAACTGTCTCGCTCGGCGTCGTGGCTTTCGCTGTCACTCATCGTGCTTCCCTCCGCAATGAAGCCGCGTCAAAACTGGCGAAAATAGCGGCTGGCATCGATTCTGGTCGGGTGCTCCACCCAGTAGGAAGAGCGCTCGCTGTCGATTTCTTTGTCGATCGGATCCTTCCCACACAGTCGCAGCACCAAGCCAATCGGAGTCAGGACTCCATAATAGATGATCGCCATCAGAAGATGCGAGATCGTCCATCCAATGGGAAAGGTAGCATAGATCCAACCCAGGAAGATGGGGCGACGCAGTGGTGGAAGAGCGAGGTACAGAGCGGTCAAGCCCCCGCCCACCAGCCAGATCATCCGCGCGGCCGCAGGGGCTTGCCACTGGAAGTGGGCCAGAAGTCCTACCAGGATCGTAAACAGGCCCAGCAGCAGGCCGAAAATCGCTATGTCTTTTCGGCTCGGGTTCTTGTTGATTTCGATGATGGCCATTTTCCCCGACCCGATCAGTCCATCTCGAACTGGGAGATGTAGCTGTCCGTGGGGACGAGCTCCGACTTCGGCTGCTCTTTCTTGTGTAGCAAGAAGTTGCCGACAACCAGGACGTCCATGTGGGTTCCCATGAAACAGTGGTAGGCCTCGGCCGGGGTGCAGACGATCGGCTCTCCCCGGACATTGAAGCTGGTATTGATGATGACCGGACAACCCGTCTTCTGCTCGAACGCTCGAATCAGCTTGTGATAGCGCGGGTTTCTGGTTTCGTCGACGGTCTGGACTCGGGCAGAGTAATCTACGTGGGTAATCGCAGGAAGCTGGGAACGGTTTCCCTTCAACTTCTGCAGTCCTTTGAGCTGGCTGGCTTTCTCCCCGGGCTGAAGCCGCTGGGAGGGCTGAACGGGCGCCACCAACAGCATGTAGGGACTGGGTTGCTCTGTCTTCATTTCAAAATGCTCGGCGGCCCTCTCTTCCAGCACCGAAGGAGCGAAGGGTCGAAACGACTCGCGAAACTTGATCTTGACGTTCATGACGGTCTGCATTTCCTGGTCTCGAGCATCTCCGATGATGCTGCGGGAGCCAAGGGCCCGAGGGCCAAACTCCATTCGGCCCTGCATCCAGCCGACGACCTGCTGAGAGTCAAGCAACTCGGCTACTTGGCTGCAGAGCTCGTCTTCGTCGCGGAAGTGGTGATAGACGCCTCCAGCCTTGGATAGAGCCTGGCGGATCTGCTCGTCCCCGAAACGGGGACCCAGGAGGGAACCCATCTGGCTGTCCGGCTGGTCAGCTTGACGGGGCTCGTCCAGCAACTGATGCCAGATAAGCAGCGCGACACCTAGGGCTCCACCCGCATCGCCCGCAGCCGGCTGAATCCAGACGTTGTCGAACGGACCTTCCCTCTGGATTCTTCCATTCCCGACGCAATTCAGTGCCACTCCTCCGGCCAGGCAGAGATTCTTCAGGCCCGTCAAGTCATGGAGATGTGAGGCCGAGCGCAGCATGATTTCCTCGGTTACTTTCTGGATCGATGCGGCCAGATCCATATCGCTCTCGGTCAAGGGAGTCTCGGGTTGGCGAGGCGGCCTGCCAAACAGCCGATCGAACTTCCTGGAGGTCATGGTCAGGCCTTGGCAGTAGTTGAAGTAGGAGAGGTCCATCCGGAAGGAACCGTCTTCTTTGAGGTCGACCAGTTTTTCCAGAATCAGATCCACGTACCTGGGCTCACCGTAGGGGGCGAGTCCCATGAGTTTGTATTCGCCGCTGTTCACCCTGAAGCCCGTAAAGTAGGTGAAGGCCGAGTAGAGCAGTCCCAGGGAGTGGGGAAAACGCAGCTCATGGCTCAGCTCGATCCGGTTGCCACGGCCGCTGCCCATGGTGGTCGTGGCCCATTCGCCAACGCCGTCCATGGTGAGGATGGCCGCCTCCTCGAAGGGACAGGGGAAGAAGGCGCTGGCGGCGTGGGACTCATGGTGCTCGCAGAAGATATAGCGCTTCTGATAGCCCTTTCTAAGCCCCTGATTCATCTCCCGGGGGAGCCGCAGTTTCTGTCTGAGCCAGAGCGGCATGGCCAGGGTGAAGGAGCGGAAGCCGGCGGGCGCAAAGCTCAGATAGGTCTCGAGCAAACGCTCAAACTTGAGGAACGGCTTGTCGTAGAAACCGACATAGTCAATCGTCTCCGGAGAGAGTCCGGTCTCCTCCAGGCAGTAGTCGATAGCATGGATAGGGAAGTCCGGGTCGTGCTTCTTACGAG
>JAKZYH010000236.1:0-14494 GCA_047514575.1 Acidobacteriota bacterium
CGCCAGGATGAAGCGATCGATTCCGTTTCGGACGAACGCCGACTTCCGTACCTCCGGCTCAGGGCCTCGTCGGATCGGCTGGAATGCCCAGTGCTCTGAGGAGTTGCGAGGGAAGTTCGAGTCGTGACCCGTTCCCCAAGGAGCACCCAGATCGACCCAGTGAGCGAAAGCAGCGATCGCCTCATCGGGGAGCTTGCCTCCTGGCGGCATCTTGAGCGAACCCTGATGACTCAGCGCCTCGAGCAGAAGGCTTTCCTGGGGACGGCCCGGATCTACCGCTGGACCGCGGTTGCCGCCCGCCAGCAGAGCGCCACGGCTCTCCAGCGAAAGACCGCTGCTCGCCGTCTGGTCGTTATGGCAGGCCTTGCAATTGCTCTCGAATAGAGGCCGAATGTTGTCTTGGAAAAACCGCGTCGCTTCCGGACTGAAATCCTGAGATGGCGTCTGGGCCTGCAGGGAAATGACAGGTAAACCTGTCAGGAGAATAACGGCAATACAAAGTTGCCCAGCCGACCCACCCATGGAAAAACCTCAGATTGGTTGGATATAGGTCGCCAATTGTATCACCAAGAGTGTGGACCGTCGCCTGCCAATATTCATTTACTGGTTTGGATTCAGAAAGCACCTATAGGCATTGATCCAGGGTTGGATCGGGAATCCTCCAGACGATCAGCCGAAAACCGTGGAGGCCACCCCCACGTCCCTCGACTGAAGTTTCTTTCCGGTACGATCCGGCGGTCTGCAGCCGGGGGCGGCGCTAAGCTGACACCTAAAGTGAAATTGAAAGACAGCAACAAGGTCCTCTCCGGGAGCTTGGCCAGTCGAAAAAGCCCCCTAATATGGCCCGGGAGGCACCCGGCATGAACCCGAGTCGCTGGTCATGTTCCTGACCGGCTGGGCTTTTAAGGAAAGGAGCTGCGACGTGAATAGCAAAGCCGTCAAGGTGGGAATCATCAGCGAGCCAATGGCGATTTCCCATCTGGAATACTGCCTCAACTCACTGGCCAACTGTGAGGGAATCGATCGAATCGCGGTGGCCGACGCCAGTGGCGAGGCCTTCGAAGAAGCCGCATCTCTGCTTGGAAGGTATGCCGAAAACCTCTCCACATTCAGGTCCGACAAGGAGATGCTGGGGACGTTCAAACCCGAGCTGGTCTTCGTCAGTCTGGAGGCACACCATGCCCCGGGTCCGATAGAAGCTGCGCTCGAAGCGGGGTGCCACGTAGTGTCGGAGAAACCCGCCTGCGTGCGGATTAGTGACTTCGAACATCTGGTGAAGGTGGCCAACCGAAGACAGCGACACCTGATGCTGGTCTTCGCCAATCGCCTCCTGCCCCAGGTGCAAAAGGCGAAGGAGCTGGTTCAGTCGGGCTTACTGGGAGACTTCTATGGTACGGAGATACACACCATTGCCGACCAGACAAGACTGAAGAGTTCCGAGTACCAGAACTCCTGGTACGCCTCCAAAGAGAAGGCGGGCGGGGGCCATCTTACCTGGCTTGGTGTTCACTACCTCGATCTGATCCAGTTCATCACCGGGCTCAGGATCCAGCAGGTGTGTGGTTTCGTAGCGAATGTCGGAGGCCAACCGATCGAAGTCGAGGATTCGGCGGTGCTCTCGCTCCGCTTCGAGAACGGCACCCTGGGCACGATGCAATCGGCCTACTATCTGGAGCGTGACTATCACAGCCAGATCCTCATCTGGGGCTCGCTGGGTTGGCTGAAATTATCGGGTGGAGGCACCTTCGAGTGCGATCTCGAATGGCTTTCGAATCATGAAGAGTCTCTCAAGGGGGTCCAGACGCTTCCCTACACACCTGAGCCCAAGTCCACGGCCGGAGTTGAAACCCTGATGCAGGCTGCCGTGAACATGGCTGCGGGCGGGGGAGACCCCCCGATGACGGCGGAGGAGTGTCTGTATGTCCTGAAGTTGGTGTCCGGCCTCTACACCTCGGCTCGGGACAACGTTACGGTAACCGTCAGTTGATCCGGAACGCTACCAGGATCTAGTCGTGTCCCGAGCCCAAGGGTGTACGAAACATATAGAAGAATCTTGACGCATAACGTTATGCGTTATATGCTTAGGACTTGATCCGGACGTTCAAGTCCCGAGACACAGAGGGGCTCTTTCATAGGTTTCGGCCAAGAAGGGTTCCACCGAACATCCATCGGGCAGCTTTTCGAAAACTTCGTATGCTGAACCGTGCTCAGACGCTGCAGGATCTGAGGGTGCCGCCATCAAATCGGCTGGAGACTCTCAAGGGTCGTCGCAAGGGGCAATACAGTATCCGTGTCAATGACCAGTGGAGGATCTGCTTCAGATGGGAACGGGGGGATGCCTATGAGGTCGAACTCGTTGATTATCACTAGGAGTACTCGAGGATGTCAGAAGCGAAGCTAGAACCAGTTCATCCCGGGGAGTTCCTGATCGAGGAGTTCTTGAAGCCCATGGGACTCAGCCAAAACCGGCTTGCCTCAGAGATCGGAGTTCCGCCCCGGCGGATCAATGAGATCGTTCTTGGGAAACGGCGTATCACGGCGGATACAGCCCTCCGACTGGCGAGGTACTTCGAGATGTCCGCTCATTTCTGGCTGGGACTTCAGATGGACTTCGACCTCGACCTGGAAATGGATCGTCTCGAGGACCGGCTCGACCACGAAGTGGGTCGCTACTCAAGGGCGAGTTAGTGTCCCCTTCGGGGATTGTGGAAACCCGCCGACTTCAAGGCGAAGAAAAGGTCCCCGACGCGATCTGTTGGAGGACGGGCTGTTTCTGTCTTCCCTCTTTGAAATCTCCAAACTGTGTTGCGTTTGAGACACACTTATGATTTGTCTCGTGCTCGCCCTCGGCGTCCTTGTCGGCCTGTCAGAACCTGTGGCGAAATTAGTGCGGACACATTAGTAGAGAGTCAACGCAGTCGACGTCTCCTCATTCGCAAGTCGCGTGCCAAACCCAGGCCAATCCAGCCGGGCAGGCCTAGATTGCGCGTAACCTATTCAGTGTAAAAGGAGAAGATGACCGATCTGTCCGCCGGCTATTGTCCTAGAAATGAGACAAGAAGGAATCAAGCCTATCCCTTAGGATAGCCCAAGTATCCGATTGGATAGCGCTACCCTTCCGTCGGCCAGATCCTGAATCCCGCACGCTCGAAGTGACGATCGAAGCTGAAGACGCGGTCCAGACGATATCGATTGATCAGGACAAACGATACACAATCGGTGAAGCTCACCCTCTGGTCCGCATACTTTTCGAATAGCTCGATCGCCAAGAACTCATCGTCAGAATCGGGACGGAGAATCCTCAGGGTCTGGGATGCCAGAATGTGTCCTGCCCGATCTGCGGCGAATCGATAGTCGGCGTGCCGCCCCAGCAGAGTAAACGTTTCGTCCAGCACGAAATTGCTGGTGAAGCAGTCCTCGGACACCGCGTTCTCGAGTTCTTGCCACGCCTCGAGGGCTCGATCGTGGAATTGGTCCCTTTGTAGGTACCGCGCCAGGAACGCTCCGGTGTCGATAAAGGTCACTCATCGGCACCGTACAGATACTCGTCATGATGGAAAGAGAGATCATTCGGTGCCTCGCCTCGATAAACTCCAGTATCACTGAAGAGCGGGTCCCCCCGAGAGCTGAGCGCTCCTTCGTCCTTGAGTGCTGCCTCCAGGGAATCGCGAATCAACCGGCCCAGTGAGATCCCCCTCTCCCGCGCTAATTGGCGAGCCCGTCCTTTCAGTTGGTCCGGCAACATCACCGTGGTCCGTGTCATGGATGCATAATATCACCGCCATAACTCATCCGCAATTCGA
Organism: Acidobacteriota bacterium; assembly: GCA_047514575.1. Taxonomy (GTDB): domain Bacteria; phylum Acidobacteriota; class UBA6911; order RPQK01; family JAJDTT01; genus CAUZIZ01. Next base: position 3,804 of record JAKZYH010000236.1, read on the forward strand.
TCGCCGAGCGGATAGGGAAGACTGTGCCGTTGTCCGGCTCTCTCCTCGGAACTGGGCCTCATACTGTTAGCGGGTCAAGTCGTTCGCGGCTCTGACAGACTCGATTTCTAAATACTGCAGTCTGCCGGTTCTGGGCTGATGGCTGCGGTTGTTTCCGATTCTGCTCACTGCGCCACTGCTGACTTGGGAGCCATGGTCTCTTTACTATGCTAATCTGGCTGCAAGGAGGAGGAAGATATGGCCGAGTACGAACCGCTAGACCTTTCATCTTGGTGTAATGCGGGGCTGGAAGCCCTCGGAGATGACGCGGACGCTCCGCTGGGAACCCAGGAGTTCCATGGGCTTCCTTTTCTCATCGGTGGACGGGATTCGACGGCTGCCTCCCCATGCTTCTTGCTGCTGCGGGAGGGGCACGCTGTGTCAGTCCCAGTGGGAAAATCGGCGCGACATGTGGTCTGTGCCCATCGCTTGATGCAGTCGGATTTGATGGAGGGCAAGGGACTGGGTCGCGTGGTGGCCGAGTATGTTTTTCACTACTCCGACGGCGAGGAAGTTCGGGTTCCTTTGCGGGAGCGCTTCGAAATCTCGGCTGTGCCAACCGACCACATGATGCGGCTGGCCCTCGGTGTCCCTTATCGAGCACTTCCCGATCAAAAGGATAGCCTCGTGGCGCGACACGAAGGACCCTGGGGAATGGCGGGAAGGCGCCAGATGGAGTCGGTTCAGGCCACCCCACTGGCCTACTACCTCTGGGCCTGGGAGAATCCTCGACCCGAGCGAGAGATCGCGTCGCTGGAGCTGATCTCCAAGGGGCCAGATGTCCTTCTGGCAGCGGTCACGTTGGGTCATCTGGACGAACCGCCGTTTCCCCGCCAGGGAAAGAGGGAGGCCCGGATCCTGCTCAAGGATCCCCAGAAGCAGTCCGATCGATTCGATCTTGACGTCAGCGTGGATCGCGGAGTGGCTACCTATCCTCACCCCCTTCCCGCCGAGAGCGGAGAGCAGTTTCTCGAGGACCCCTACAAAGGCTGGGGGCAGGAGAAGAGTACCGGGGCCAGCCCCTCCTATGTAGAGATTGCCGCTGCGCCCTCAGCTACCATCACGGTCAAGCAGGGCTCCGAGGAGGTCGGTAAGGTCAAGTGGGGTGAGGTCCAGCAACAGGGGAGTGCCGAGACGCCCCGTATGAAGGTGGAGCTCCTGGACCGAGGACGCAACTGGGTGCACGTCAAGGTGTTGGATGAGGATACCGGGAAACCGATTCCTTGCCGTGTCCACTTCCGGTCCCCCGAAGGAATCCCCTACCAGCCGCACGGCCATCACAGCCAGGTCAACTCGGGGATGGACAACTGGCACGTGGACGTCGGAGGCGACGTTCGCCTGGGACAGGTGAACTATGCCTACATCGACGGGACCTGCCAGGGGTGGCTGCCCCGAGGCGACGTCCTGGTGGATGTGGCTCGGGGCTTTGAGTACGAACCGCTGCGGCAGAGAGTAAAGATCGAACCGGGGCAGCGGGAGCTGACCCTGAAGATGAAGCGCTGGATCCACATGAACGAGAGACGATGGTTCTCGGGAGACTCCCACGTCCATTTCCTGTCGGCCCAGGGCAGCCACACCGAGTCCCAGGGCGAGGATCTGAACGTCGTCAATCTTCTCCAGTCTCAATGGGGAAGCCTCTTCACCAACAAGGAGGAGTTCACGGGAGGGGCCAGCGTCTCTCAGGTGGAAAACAACATCGTCTACGTTTCCCAGGAGAACCGGCAGCACTTCCTGGGACACCTGATCCTGTGGGGACTGAAGGAGCCCATCATGCCCTGGTGCTCGGACGGACCCGGTGAAGCCGAGCTGGGAGGTACCCTGGAAGTCACCATGAGCGACTGGGCCGACCAGTGCCATCGGCAGGGGGGAAAGGTCATAATCCCCCACCATCCTCACCCCAACGGCGAGCCTGCGGCGCTGATCGCTACCGGCAGAGCCGACGGAGTGGAGATGCTCCGCCAGACCCCTCTAAACCATTCCGAATACTATCGGTATCTGAACGCCGGCTACCGTCTGCCTCTGGTGGGGGGTACCGACAAGATGAGCAGTGACGTGCCGGTGGGAATGTATCGCACCTACGTCAACATTCCGGGAGATGAGGCTTTCGATTATGAGACCTGGTGCGCCAATGTTTCCCGTGGGAGAACCTTCCTCAGCGGAGGCCCCATCATCCACTTGACCGTGGACGGTCAGCAGATCGGCGACACCCTCAACCTGTCCGGAGCCGGTACCGTGGAGGTCCAGGCCTGGGCCGAGAGCATACTGCCGATCCACACCCTGCAGATCGTCCAGGAGGGACGAGTGGTGGCACAGACCGACTCAGCCGGAGGGACCCGTCGACTAGCTCTCCAGGAAAAGGTGCGAGTGGAGGGCAATACCTGGCTGGCAGCCCGCTGCGGTGGACCCGGATACGGAATCCTGCCCCACCATGACGAATGGCAGCGAGGGATCTTCGCCCACACCTCACCCATCTATGTCGCCTGTGGGGGCGAGTGGTCCATGTTCGATCGCGACACGCTGCAGTACATGCTCACACTGGTGGATGGGTGTCTCACCTATATCCAGGAGACAGCCCCTCTGCACGAGCCAGGAACCGCCACCCACCACCATGGGGAAGAGAACCATTCTGAGTACCTGGAACGCCCCTTCCTGGAAGCGCAGAAGGCGCTCCACCGCCGGCTCCACCAGCATGGAATTCCCCATTAACCAACTTGGATTTTGCTACACTCTTCCCCCTGAATGTAGCAGCCACCCCAACTGCCAAGCTTGACCTCTAGGAGGAGATAGGTGACTGAGAACTCATATCGGGTAGCCCCGCCAGGTTTCACCCTTGAGCAATGGGAAGAGTTCATGAAGAACGGGATGCTGGTTTTCGAGAACGCCCTTTCCCGTGATGAAGTCGACCGGTATATCGAGGCCATCGATCGGGTCTGTGCCTCAGATCCCAAATTCGTCTCAGGACAGGACCTTCGACTCCCCCACGCGGTGGCTGCAGATCCGGTTCTGAGCGAGCTCATCGATCATCCCAGACATCTGGGTTTCGCCTATGACCTCTACGGTGAGCTGTTGAAGGTGCAGCGCTCGGATGTTTTTGTCCGGGGCAGGAAAACCGATCGAAGCACCTGGCATCCCGATTCCCCCCGTGCCACCCCCTACGCCGTCTTCTCTCCCGAGCTCCCGCTGCGCCTCTGTATCGGTTACTGGCTGACGGATTTGCCCCACCCTGGGATGGCGAATTTCATCTATATGCCGGGCAGCCATCGAACCCAGGAGTTCGAGCACTACTACACGCATGAAAGCGTGCCTGGCGAGGTTCCGCTTTGCGTCCCCGCAGGGAGTATTACCGTGATGCACTGCGGGACCTGGCACCGGGTCGATGAGAACCAGACCGACGTGCTTCGAAAGAACATCTTCGTGAGCTACTGCCCCTCCTGGCTCTGGGAAGGAGATCGACGCCAGTCGGATCCCGAGTGGTTGGAGACCCTGAATCGGGAACAGCGAATCATCATGCGCAGCTTCCCCACCGCCCACGACAGGACCAATCCTGAATCGGACGACGTGCCGCTCTTCCTGGATCGGGACACGGGCACCGATTCGGATGCCGATGCCAACTTTGGGGTGCCGCTTCGGATCCGCAAGCGTAAGACCATGCCCGAAAAGCTGTCTTAGTAGTCCGGCCTCCAGGGACCTTTGGTCCGAGTGGGAGATTGTGCGTCACTCCGTGGGGAAGAGTTGTCCAGCTCTCTCTTCGGGACTGGGGCTCATACTGCTAACGAGTCAAGTCGTTCGCGGCTCTGACGGACTTGGCTTCATACTGCTGGGATGAGAAGGCGTTTTGGGCTCAAGTGAAGGAGACTGGGAAGATGTGGAAAAATATATTGGCTGCCAAACTGGTCGTGTCCACCTGCCTGCTGGCTCCGTGGACGGCGAGCGCTCAGCAAGCACCCGCCGAGGGCGTCTACATCATCTTCGACGGATCAGGCTCGATGTGGGGCCAGCTTGCCGACAAGGTACACAAAATCACAGCGGCGCGTAGCGTATTGAAGGAGTTCGTCAGTGGCGATTTCGGGGCGAAGCAGCTGGCCCTGCGTGTCTATGGGCACCGCAGAAAGGGCGACTGTTCCGACACCGAGCTGGTAGTACCCTTTGCCCCCTCCCGATCATCTGCCAGGAGAATGCAGAAGTTCGTAGACAAGATCAATCCCCGCGGGAAAACCCCCATCAGCCGCAGCCTCCGAGCAGCTTTGGAAGATTTTGGAGACCGCAAGGGCGAGATCATTCTCATTAGCGATGGGATCGAAACCTGTGACGAGGATCCCTGTGAGCTGGTGCGGGATTGGGTCAAAAACGACGTCGAGATCAAGGTGCACGTGGTCGGATTGGGCCTGAATGCGCGAGAGGAGAAGGCCATGCGATGCATCTCTGACGCCGCCGGGACCCAGTATCAGAATGCCGGCTCCGCCGCGGAACTAGCGGACGGTCTGGCGAAGATCAAGCAGAGCAGCGGGAGTATTGCGCTCATCATCAGGGCGACTACCGCCGCGGGAGAGCTCATGGTGGTGAAGGGATTTGCCAGACCAGCGAGTGGTGATCCCGTGCCGGTGGGGAGCCACCGCCGCAACGTTCTGGTCCCGGGAGAGTACCAGCTCGAGGTAGGTGTCAACACTCGGAACGGCCAAGCTTATCTACCGGTTACCCAGACCGTGCGGGTTTCCGAAACGGGGGAAACCGTAGCGAAGGTTGTAGTCAAGGAGCCTCCCTCGGTTCAGGCCAGGTTCACAGAGGAGGGGAAGAAGGTCCGTGGGTCGTTGATAACCGCCTATCAGGGCGGCAAGAAGGCGTTCAGTTTTCGGCCCCGAGATCGAGCCTACGTTAGCCCCGGAACCTACGAGTTCAGGACGCGTCCCAACCGGGAGAATGAGCTCCGCCTGACCGAATCGCTGGCCGACGGCGAGCACAAGGAACTCCACTTCGAGATGATCCACACGGTGCACGCACGCATCAAGATGGTCGCTTCGGATTCCGGCCTCGATTTCCGGCAGAACTACGAGCTCTGGCAAGACGGAGCGAAGAAATACGGTGTCCACTGGAGCAACGGTGTCCGCGCACTTCCGGGCACCTATGATCTCCACCTGCCGGATAGGCTTACGCCTTATGTGCGCCGCGGCCTTGTGCTCAGCGAGGAAGACTCTCAGGATTTCAAGATCGAGGTTCCCGTGGGTCATGTAACCGTCCGCTACCTCAAGACGGATGGTTCGCCTCAGAAGGACGAGCGCTGCTGGGTCAGTCGACTCGAGGGAGATAAGAGTGTGCGTGGCAAGCTCAAGCAAAGCGGCCGTAAGGTCCCGCTTCTACCCGGCAGATATCAGCTCAAGGGATGGGATCGGCTGGGAGACTTCGATCTCCTGAACTTCGAAATTGCGGTGGGCGATGACAAGGAAGTCGTTCTACGCTCCAAGCGCTAGATTTTTAGCAACCTTACAGACTTGGCTCCTCCACGATCTCCTATCCAATGGAATTTCAGCCTAGCCCGGATTTCTCATCGCTTGTCGTAGCGAGGCGAGGCCGACGGAGCGTAACACAGCCAGGACGGAAGTTTGCGGCGACGCAGTAGACCAGCGATGAGAAATGCGTTGTTGCTCGCCCAGCCTCGCTGGCTCCATTCGAGAAAGAAACTTCCCGAGCCATAGAGTGCCAGAAAGAGAGGAACGTCCGGATTGTCAACTTTCAAATCGAGGTCAATCCCAACGGGATTGTGTATTCCAGCCCAGGGTTTCCCAACCCTGGGGGAGCTGTCGCCTTTGGATTTCATCCCTGAAGGGGATGCGTACAGCGGCACCCAGGAACCTCAAGAAAACAACGGTTGAGGACACGAAAAATTGTACTGTTAACCGGCGCTCTCCTCGGAACCTGGCCTCAAGTTGCTAATGGCTCAAGTCGTTCGCGGTTCTGACGGATTCGGCCTCGCGACTAGCTCTATTTCGGACTCTCCTCGCCGCATCCACCCTCGGCCTGTTCCTCATAGGTCGCGCCACAGATGCTGCAGCTCTGTTTGCCCGATGCGTCGGTCACCAGGTTATTCAAGCCTCCACAGCTCCCCTTGATGCGACGGCCCGTCACCATCACACCAACCGCCATGGCTGCGACTGCGAGTCCGAAGAATAAGAATGTGATCAGGTAGAGAGTCATGGCTGTTCGCCGAGACGGTCTCGAAATGTCGAGGTTGCAATCTCTTCCATTCTACCGTCTTTCTCGCGCATGAAAAGAGCAGCCAGCCCGTGCTGCTCGGCGATGCGAAGACCTCTATCAGCTCCCAGTACCAGCAGCGCTGTCGCCAGAGCATCCGCTGTCATGCAGGAGGGATGGATGACGGTGACCGAGATGGTTTGATGGGCGATCGGCCAACCGCTTGCTGGATCGATGGTGTGAGAGTAACGCCGCCCGCCGGCATCGAAATAGTTGCGATAGGTGCCAGAGGTTGCCATCGCCAGGTTGGAGAGTGGAACGACTCGTTGAGCCATTGGCTTGTCGATATGCGGCCGCTCGATCGCGATTCGCCAAGGCCGATCGGCAAGGCTGTGACCTTGAGCCCGAACCTCCCCGCCTACCTCGACCATGAAATCCCCGACTCCATAGCCTGCTAGAAGGCTGGCTACCCGATCTACCGCGTAGCCTTTGGCGATGGCCGAAAGGTCAACTTCAGAGGCCGCGGACTCTTTCCTCAGGCCTGGGGGGTCCGCTCTCACCTCAAGCTGCTCGAATCCGATCTCGTCTATGATGGTTGCTATTTCTTGATCCGAGGGTGGCTCGATACGGTCCTCGCTGGACCCAAATCCCCAGAGATCGACCAGCGGTCCGATAGTTGGGTCGAAGGCTCCCTGGGTGAGATCGGCTATCCGCAATGCCTCCGTCACCACCTCTGCCGTCGCCGCTGAGACGGCAAACCAACCATCGCCAGCAGACCGGTTGAACCGCGAAAGCTCAGAGTCAGGCAGATAGGTGGACATCCTGCGATTGACGTCCTCGAGCTGTTTGTCGATGCCGACTCGAATCTCCTGGGTCTCTTCCGTCCCTTGGTTGCTAAGCCATTTGACACGATAGGTCGTCCCCATCGTGTTCCCGACGTGCAGCGCTTCGTAGGTGGGTTGCCAGAACAGGACAAGGAAAGCGGCCCCCAACATGGCGAGGAAACCGAGCAGGGGCTTCAACACCTGGTACTAGCCGCCGAAGTCGTCGTAGGCGATGTTCTCGGATTCGACACCGAGATCATCGAGCAGTTTGAATACCGCCTGGTTCATCATTGGAGGACCACATATGTAGTACTCGCAGTCCTCTGGAGCCTCGTGATCCTTGAGATAGTTGTCATAGAGGACTTGATGGATGAAGCCGGTATAGCCGTCCCAATTGTCTTCTTCCTGCGGCTCAGAAAGCGCCAGGTACCAGGCAAAATTCGGATTCTCAGCCCGAAGCCTATCGTATTCATCCCCGTAGAAGCCTTCGCGCAAGCTTCGGGCTCCGTACCAGAAACTGACCTTGCGATCGGTGTGAATTCGTCGGAACTGATCGTAGAGATGGGATCGCATGGGAGCCATTCCGGCACCGCCGCCGATGAAGATCATCTCCGCCGGCGTCTCTTTGGCGAAGAACTCGCCATAGGGTCCCGAGATGGTGACCTCATCTCCGGGCTTGAGACTGAACATGTAGGAGGTCATTTTCCCTGGTGGGAAATTGGTGCGGGGTGGTGGAACGGCCACCCGCACGTTGAGCATAATCATGCCCTTTTCTTCGGGAAAGTTGGCCATCGAATAGGCTCGGAATTCGGTTTCCTCCACAACTGATTCAAGGTCCCAGAGATTGAAGGCATCCCAGGCATCCCGGTACTCTTCCTCAATGCCGAAATCTCGGTAACGCACGGTGTGGGGAGGACACTCGATCTGGATGAAGCCACCCGCACGAAAACCGACGTCCTCCCCTTCGGGTAGGTCGAGGATGAGTTCCTTGATGAAGGTCGCGACGTTGTGGTTGGACCGCACCTTACAAGTCCACTTCCTGACCCCAAAGACATCTTCCGGCACCTCGATCTTCAGGTCTTGTTTGACCACCACCTGGCAGGAGAGCCGGCATCCCTCCTTCGCTTCGCCGCGGCTGATATGAGCCTTCTCGGTGGCCAGGATGTCGCCGCCTCCTTCGAAAACATTCACCTTGCACTGGGCACAGGTGCCGCCGCCGCCGCAGGCTGAGGAAACGAAGATCTTCTGGTCGGCGAGGATGTTGAGAAGCTTCCCGCCAGTAGGGACGGAGATACTGCGTTCCCCGTTGACGAGGACGTTGACATTACCCGAGGCCACCAGCCTGGATCGAGCCAATAGGATTACCGTCACCAGTGCCAGGACGATAATCGTAAACATCGAAACACCGAGAAAAATTTCCATGTCGAGCTATAGCTGAATTCCCGAAAAAGACATGAACGCCAGCGAGATCAGGCCAACGATGATGAAGGTTATCCCCAGGCGCTTCAGCCCCTCGGGGATGTCGCTGTACCTGAGCTTCTCACGAATCCCTGCCAGCACCATGATGGCCAGAGCCCAGCCGAAACCGGATCCGAACCCGTAGACGACGCTTTCGCCGAAATCGTATTCGCGCTCCACCATGAACAAGGAGCCGCCGAGAATCGCGCAGTTGACGGTAATCAGAGGAAGGAAGATACCGAGCGCATTGTAGAGCGCCGGCACGAAACGGTCGAGCGCCATCTCCAGGATCTGAACCATCGCGGCGATCACTCCGATGTAGGTGATCAGTCCCAGGAATGAGAGGTTGGCCTCGGGCAGTCCCGCCCAGGTCAATGCTCCCTCGCTGAGGACGTTGTGGTAGAGGAGATTGTTGATGGGTATCGTGATGGTTTGGACAACGATTACCGCGAGCCCCAGCCCACTGGCGGTTTCCACGTTCTTGGAGACTGCCAGAAACGTGCACATCCCCAAGAAGAAGGCCAGCGCCATGTTCTCGACGAAGACCGCTTTTAGAAAAAGGCTCAAGTATTCTTCGAACACTGCTTTATCCTTCGTGCTCCACCTGGTCGGTCTTCACCGAACGTAGAACCCAGATGAATACCCCTATGATGAAAAATGCGCTGGGTGGAAGCAGCATCAAGCCGTTGGCGTTGTACCAGCCGCCTTCCGTGGTCAAGGGAAGCATGACCTGGCCGAACAGAGCGCCAGAGCCGAAAAACTCACGCAGCAGTCCGACCACTACCAGAATCAAGCTGTAGCCCAAACCATTACCAATGCCGTCGAGGAAGCTTGAGAAGACACCGTTCTTCATGGCAAAGGCTTCGGCACGGCCCATGACGATGCAGTTCGTGATGATGAGCCCCACGAACACGGAGAGCTGTTTGCTTATTTCGTAGGCATAGGCTCTGAGGATCTGGTCGGCAACGATCACCAGCGAGGCAATAATTGTCATCTGCACAATAATTCGGATACTCGAAGGGATATGATTCCGAATCAGGCTCACCGCTGAGTTGGAACAGGCGAGCACCGCGATGACCGCAAGACACATCACGATCACGGTCTCCATTTTGGTGGTGACTGCCAGAGCGGAGCAAATGCCCAACACCTGGAGAGCGATGGGATTCTGCTCGAACAGTGGTCCAAAGAGGACCTTTCTAACTTGACTTGCCATAAACTACTACTCCGTCTGAACCCCGTCTTGTCGCAGTCGAGCGAGATACTTCCCAAACCCATGGTCACTCAGCCAGTAGCGGAGCAGGTTGCTCACCCCACGTGAGGTAATCGTTGCCCCGGAGAGCCCATCCACCTGATGAACGGCACTGGCACTCGAGTCATCCACCTTACCCTTGACCACTTCAATTCTGGCCTTCCCATTCTCTCCGTAGGACTTCTTCCCTTTCCAGAGCGCCTTCCACTTGGGGTTATCGACCTCCCCTCCTAGACCCGGAGTCTCGGCGTGCTGGTAGAAGCTCAGGGCTTCAATAGTGTTCAGATCGACGTCCAGTGCTAGAAAACCATACAGGGTTGACCAGAGCCCCTTCCCATGGACTGGCAGGATAATACGATCCACCTTCTCGCCGTGCTTGACCAGGTAGACAGATGCCAGGCGCGACCGTCTTCCAATGCCGGCAGGATCAACTGCAATTTCTATATTGGTAGCCGGATCCTTGGCAGCCTTCCGCTGATCGAAAGACTCCGGATCAACGTCGTTCGAGTAATAGCCCGTCTCGAGGTCAACGACTCTCGACTCGATAGAGTCCCGGTAGACCTGATCGATATCGGTGCCCTCCTCATACAAGCCCGCTGCCGAGAGGATATTACTTCTCCTGTCCAGATCCTGGTTGACTTGTTGTATCCGCCGAAGCTTGACTGCCGAGGTGGACACGACAACCGCACAGACGACGCAGAGTAGGAATGCCACCAGAAACGTCTTCGAGACCGTATCGTTAGACATAATTCACCTGCGTCCTGGACGCCCGCCGTCGAATATTGGCCTTCACCACGTAGTAATCAATCAGTGGTGCGAAGACATTGCCGAAGAGAATGGCAAGCATGATCCCCTCTGGAAAAGCCGGGTTGATCACCCGGATCAAAATCGCCATGAAACCAATCAAGATCCCATAGATATATTTACCTACATTT
>JAKZYH010000237.1:0-4249 GCA_047514575.1 Acidobacteriota bacterium
CTCTGGTGCTGCCAACACTCCAAGAAGCTATGGAGCGGATATCGCGGTTGGAGGAACACCTCAGGGAACTGGAAGCCAGGCTCGTCCAGGCCGGTGAGAACGATCTGTCGAAGTCCGAGGACGGAAGTTGAACCCCTACCAGATAGCCTGACTGTGATCCCCTTCCACATGGAGGATGTGTAATGAGGACGAGAATGTTCGCTGCGTCGGTGGCATCCCTGGTTTTCTCCTTGGCTGCTGCAGCCCCGTTGGCAGAGCAGATCGAATCAAAGGAACCCTTGGACATCGGCTCCCGCCTGGAGCTGTTCGTGGATGACTTCCTGATCGAGTCGATGGATGGCGTGAGGCTGAAGCTGCACGAGCCTCGATCTGCCGGAAAGATCCTTGCCTTCGATCAACCTTGGGAGGGCAACGTGAGCTGGCAGGTCAGCGTCTTCCAGGACGGTGACCTCTATCGGTTGTACTACGTGGGACGGAGCGCACCGGACTATGTGACACAGTCAGCTTTGAAACCAGGTGAGGTCGTGATCCCTGTGCATCCTCATTTTAGGGCCACATCGCGGTTGAGCTTGGTATCGGTGGCACGGTACACCTCGCCCATGCCGCCTTCGCCGAGCTTGGAGGTGATTTTGTAGTGGGAGAGGGTTTGGCCGATCAAGGTGGTTTCTCTCAGTTGCCCTTTGGCACCAGGCGCTTGAGTTCCTCGAACCAGTTCACGATGACTTGAAGCTGATTCAGAATCCGTTTCTCTGGGACCATAACGAACCTCTGCCCATCGGGCGTCACGTCATAGTTAGCTGGGGAAATCGCAAACACTGCTCTGGCGTAGGACCCCTCGAAAAGAAGACGGGGCGCTCCCACCTGGAGGCTGGGATTCGTTTCAATAGTAACCACCATTACCTTGTCCTCGCTCCGGTAGAAAAGCTCTCCGCTCTCCCGTGCCCACATCGGCTCACTACCTCCCGCAGGGGAGATCTGTTCCATTGCTTCGCCGCCAGGATACGGAGCGATATAAACCTCATTACGTCCGGAGCGATCCGAGGTAAAGGCCAACCACCGCCCATTGGGTGAGAAGGCAGGCTGGATCTCTTGGGCGGGGGTCGCTAGAAAGGGTTCCGGCTTCGCTCCAAGCGGAAGAAGCCAGATATCATGGCTGACTGGGCTGGTCCGATGAATGTAGGCCAAGACCTTGCCGTCGGGCGACCAAGAGCAAGGAAGGTGCGAAACACGCCCCGGTTCTCTATCCGGAATGAGCTGGGCGGGTTCCCCGCTACCGTCGGCCGAAGTCTGAAAAAGGGTCCGGAGTCCCGGACGAATCTTCAGGGAAAAGGTCAGCTCTTTGCCATCGGGAGTCCAGACGGGCCCACCGCTGGGTTCTTGTACCAGGGGGCTCAATATTCCCCGGGCGATTTCAAGGGTCCATATCTCACGTGCGCCAAGTCCCCCCAGATTGAGGGCAAGGTGGTGGCCATCAGGTGACAGGCGCGGCACGCTGGCGACTCTTGAGGGTGTCGTCAGCGGTTCGACGTGACCCTGGCGATCCACCCAGACCGGATCGGAGCTTTGAGGGGGCTGGAAATAGATCAAGGTGCCGTCCGGCAAGACCACAAAGTCGTTGATCCCCTCGAGCGTTCCCAGGCGGACGGGCTCACCCGTGACCTCCAGCCGGTCCACGTCAAAGCGGACGGCCATGTTGACCATGGGGAACGTAGAAGCCTTGTAAAGGAGGTGACCACTGGGAGAATAGATAGGGTAGCCTCCCTGCAGGACCTTCCGCCACTTTCCCGTTTCCAGAGAAAGGATACCGAGTGGGGTTCCACTAGTAGCTCCGCCGCCTGTCCGCACATCAAAGACAACGGCCTTTCCGCCGGGCAAGAACTGGGGAAAGGTGTGCTCCCGTTCGTTCTCTTTCTCATTTGGAGTGGTGATATTATGTGGAGTGCCGCCCTGTGCAGACACTTGGTAGAGTCCGCCTGGCCCTTTGGTTCCAAAGATGATGTCGCCATCTGGCCCCCAGGTCGCTCCCAGAACGTGCAGGTCTGTCACATCACAGATCACCTGGGGAGTGCCGCCCGCCAGAGGCACTCTCTTGAGCTGGTCGTCGGCCTGAAAGCCGACCCACTTCCCGTCGGGAGAGACAAAGGGACGGCTGGCCCCTTCCGTCCCAGCTAGGGCCCGAGTCTCCGTCTGATCCAGGCGTCGGTGGTAGATTCTGCCGACACCCTTGTCCCAGCCCAAATAGACGAGATCCTGGCCGCTGGGCGAGACAACCATTCGATACCCACCAGGGGTCCGTGGATCGTAGTCTGAGGGTAAGTTGAGGGTGAGGCGCTTGACGGGTGCGGGTGCTGGGTCCTGCCAGAAACTCCAGGTGATGACCCCGCTTGCGAGCAGTGCCGTGATGCCTGCGCCCAGGATTATCCAGCTCCACGTGGCGGCCGCAGGCTGGGCTGGGGAGGGCGCTTCCAGGGGTTCCTGGGTAGCGTGCACGATCTCGATCCGGGCGTCGGCTATGTGGTGGAGGCGATCATGGGGATCTTTCTCAAGACATCTGTGGAGCAGTTTCGGGATACCCTGGGGTGTCCTCTCAGGCAGGGCCTCCCAGTCCGGCTCTTTGTGAACGATGGCTCCGAGAATGTCGGTCATGGTGTGACCGCCGAACACCTGCTTCCTAGTGAGCACCTCGTACAGCACGCATCCGAAAGCCCAGATATCAGTCCGCTTATCGACCGCCTGCCCCCTGGCCTGCTCGGGGCTCATGTAGCCTGCTGTCCCCATGATCACGCCGACGTTGGTCATCTGGTCCGTTCGTGTCGGCGAATGGGTGAGATCCGCAGCAGGGATTTCATCTTCAAGTGCCTTGGCCAGGCCGAAGTCGAGAACCTTCACCTTGCCCTCTGGCGTGATCTTCACATTGGCCGGTTTCAGGTCCCTATGAATGATCCCTTTCTCGTGAGCTGCTTCCAGTGCCTCAGCCATCTGGAGAGCGATCTTCAGGCTCTCCTCCAGGGGAATGGCCCCCTTCTGGATGCGCTCAGCCAGCGTCTCCCCTTCCACCAGCTCCAGCACCAGGGCGTGCTTGTCCTCAGAATCCTCCAGGACATAAATCGACGCTATGTTGGGATGATTCAGTGACGCCAGTACCTGGGCTTCGCGGGAGAAACGGGCCATGCGCTCCCGGTCGGCGGCAAAGGCTTCGGGTAGGACCTTCAGGGCCACATCGCGATTTAGTTTCGTATCGGTGGCGCGATATACCTCTCCCATCCCTCCTTCGCCGAGCTTGGAGGTGATCTTGTAGTGGGAAAGGGTCTGGCCGATCACGATATTGGCACCTCAGTTGTCCGCCGGAGCTAGGCGCTCAAGCTCTTCATGCAAATTGAGGACGACGCGGACTGGTTCAACCTTCCCTTCGTCCGGTTCAATGAACAGAAATCTTTGGCCGTCGCTCGTGGGAGAGTATTGATGGTTAACCAAAGCCGCATTTGCACGTGTCTGAAAAAGGACCTTGGGAATACCTGTCCGAAGGAGGGCATCCGTAGCTACTGTTGCTGACATAAGGCGTCCGTCTAGCTGAAGAAAGAAGAGCTCTTTTCCGTCTCTCCTCCACTGGGGCTGAGAGCCACCGTTCTGAGACACTTGTCGCCCACGAGAAAAGTTGGGAAAGGTAGCAATGTACACCTGGAGTCTGCCCGACTCATTCGAGTGGTAAGCGATCCATTCCTCGTCTGGGGTCAGCTGAAAAGCATCCTGGTGAGAAGGCCCCTGGAAGAGGAGCCTTTGTTCCGGTTTTCGCTCTTTTCCTACGCGCAAGGCATACACTGATCCTGGAGTCTCGGTCGAGATGAAAACGATGTCTCCGTCCCTGGACCAGGCCTTGGGCCAATTGTACGCTTCGGATTCAAACAGTATTTCAACCTCACCCCCATCCAGAGATCTTTGAGCGAGTCTTGCGGGGCCGCCTTGCTGCGACGCAAAGGCCAGGCGACGTCCGTCAGGAGACCAGGTGGGATCGGAATCGACAGTGCGATCAAACGTGAAACGAGAGAGAATGCTGCTCTCTATCTCGAGCAACCATAGGTCCAGGCCCTTCCCGTCTGCCCCCACTTTACAGACTGCGACCCTCTGCTGATCGGGAGAGAGTGCAAGTTGCAAATAGGCTCCGGGATCAGCCACGGTTGTGAGAAGCTTGCCCAATCGATTGCGCCAGACCAGGCGACCAGAGGTTACGCCGAAAGCAGTGGCATACACC
>JAKZYH010000238.1:0-8367 GCA_047514575.1 Acidobacteriota bacterium
GCGCTAGCTCGCTACCAAGGCACGCTCGTTCGCTATGCCACCCACATTACTGGCGATCTCGAAAAGGCCAGAGACGTGGTTCAGGACACCTTCATGAGGCTGTGCAAACAAAAGCCCAGTCAAATCGAAGATCACCTTGCCCAATGGTTGTTCACGGTCTGTCGCAACCGAGCGCTGGATATTCAGAGAAAGGAGAATCGAATGGTGCCAATCACCGAGACCCAGTCGGATTCGCAAGCCAGCTCGGAACCAGGAGCCCTGAGATTACTGGAGCAGGAGGAAGCGATGAGCCACGTGATACAGGCTCTAGAAAAGCTTCCTCCTAACCAACAAGAGGTGATTCGGCTGAAGTTTCAGAACGACATGAGCTACCGCGAAATCAGCCAGGTCACCGAGCTTTCAGTCAGTAATGTTGGCTTCCTGATCCACACTGGACTCAAGACCATCCGTCAGAAGCTTGCCGCCCAGCCAGGTCTGGGCTCAAGAGAAATAAGGAGGATCAAATGAAGATCAGCCCCAACGACCCAAAGTTAACTACCTACGCCCTGGGTGAAATCCAGGACGAGAATGAGCGAAAAGCGATCGAGGAGTTCCTGGAGCAGTCGGAGGAAGCGCGCCAGGAAGTCGATTCCATTCGAGAAGCAGCCGTCTTGCTAACCAGTGAACTCCAGAACGAGCCGACACCGGTTCTTTCGAAACAACAACATCAGGAAATTGCAGCGAAGAGCCGGCGGCGAGCCCACTCCTTCCTCATCCTGGCCCGCTCGCGTTGGGGCCTGGTCGGGGGTCTGGCAGCCGCGGCCTGCCTGATCCTGGCAATCAACGTGTCCCTATTGAGCCCCGAGCAAGGTGCACTGGTAGAGCAGATGGCCCAACTGGAACGCCCTGAGATTGTGAGCACGAGCGGGTCAGGACAAGGACCAGCTGCGGCGGTGGAAGGGGATAGGCCTGCCTTCTCTATCGATCGGAAAGAGGGCGAGGGATCAGCGGGGCAGCCGCAGCAACTCAAGGGCGATCTGGATGAACGGGATCAGCACCGTCAGCCGGTACCGAAGGAGCGGCGGGCACTGGTTGACACTGCCGCCAGACCAGAGCCAATTACGAAACAAGCCAAACTAGACCAGCTGTCCAACGCCCGTGGCAAATCGCCCACGGTAACGACGATTCCGTTGTCCGCTTCCGAGTTCGCTCATTCATTCGCCCCGGCGGCAGCAGTCCCCGGAGGTGTTGTCGGGGGTATCCCTGGAGGTGCTGTTTCAGGTGTCATCGGAGGCGTTCACCGGATGTCGGCGCCCCGGCTTCGAGCCTCCGCCGGAGCGCCCGACATTGGGCCGGGCCGTTCTCGACGGACGACAGATTTCAACACCGAGGCCTACGACCGAATCGTCGACAACACCTTCATGATGGTAACCCAGAACCCTTTGTCTACCTTCTCCATCGATGTGGACACCGCCTCCTACTCCAACGTGCGACGTTTCTTGAACCGTGGCGTGATGCCACCTCGGGACGCCGTCCGAATCGAGGAGATGGTCAACTACTTCTCCTATGACTACGCTGCCCCCTCCGGTTCGGATCCTTTCTCGGTCCAGGTGGAGGTCGCTCAAGCGCCCTGGCAGTTGAAGCATCGGCTGGTCCGTGTCGGGATCAAGGGTAGGGACGTGAATCTGGCAAACCGACCCTCCAGCAATCTGGTCTTTCTGCTGGACGTCTCCGGATCCATGCGGCCGGAAAACAAGCTTCCGCTGCTAAAGAAGGCCATGCGCCTGCTAGTGGAGAAGCTGGGTGAAAACGACCGCGTCGCGATCGCGGTCTACGCCGGCGCTTCGGGGCTGGTTCTGCCTTCGACCTCTTGCGATAAAAAGGACCAGATTCTGGCATCCCTGGATCGGCTGCAGGCGGGAGGATCAACCAATGGAGCATCGGGCATTCAATTGGCCTACGACACAGCCGTATCCAACTTCATAGCCGGAGGAATCAACAGGGTCATCCTGGCCACTGATGGTGATTTCAATGTCGGCGTGACCAGCCAGGGCGATCTCACCCGCATGATCGAGGAGAAGGCAAAGAGCGGCGTCTTCCTGAGTGTTCTCGGCTTCGGGATGGGAAACTACAAGGACTCCACCATCGAGAAGATCGCCGACAAAGGAAACGGAAACTACGCCTACATCGACACGCTGAACGAAGCACGCAAGGTCCTGGTGAGTGAAATGGGAGGCACACTGATCACGATCGCCAAGGATGTGAAGATTCAGATCGAGTTCAATCCGGCTGAAGTCAGGGCCTATCGCCTCATCGGCTACGAGAACCGGATGCTGCGTGCCCAGGACTTCACCGACGACACCAAGGACGCCGGAGAGATCGGCGCCGGGCACACGGTCACCGCCCTCTACGAGGTGGTACCGGCGGGCACATCGACGGGGGTTCCCGGAGTGGAACCACTCAAGTACCAGAAGCCTAGACCAATGACCAGCGCCTCTGGGAGCAACGAAATGCTCACCTTGAAGCTCCGCTACAAGGAACCCTCGGGACAAACCAGCAAGCCGCTGGAGTTCCCGGTCCGCGACAACGCCAAACTCTACAGTCAGGCCTCAGTGGATTTCAGGTTTGCCGCGGCCGTGGCCTCCTTTGGCATGATCCTGAGGGACTCGCCCTACAAGGGCAACGCCAACTTGGATAGCGCCTTCGAGCTGGCGATCGAGGGTAAAGGAGAGGACTCCCATGGCTACCGAGGGGAGTTCATTGAGCTGATCACGAAGGCTGCGTCAATCCAGCGATAGCCTTCCTCCGACATGGAACGGCGAACCCGTTAGGAGCCGCGAGCGTCATAGAGAGCGGGCAACATGGCAGCACGAGACAAATCATCTACCCAGACACTCGGCGCTGCTGGCGACAACAACTGTCCGCTCTCTGGCGCTCGCGGCTCACTACTTAAGTTTCTCCGACTTCAGGACCGGCTGGGCTCCAGATTCTCGATCTCTGACAAGTGTTTGCGCGAAGCCGCCAGATCCTCTCGCGTCGAGAAAAAGCGCCTGCTAATCTGACCCTCTAGCGACTCTGTGAACACAGGGTAGCGGTCCAGGAGCCCGTGTGACATAGCCTCCAGGAAGGAGCCAGGCTCCGGCTCGGGGGTCTTCAACTGGAGATGTCGAGCATCGTCTTGCAGGGTCTTGATCTGACTGAAGCCGAGACGAAAGAAGGATTGCAGGTAGTGCTTGGTCAGCCCCTCTTCAGCGAGGGTTAGATTACCCTCCGACCAGCAATCTAGACCTAGATTGATTCCGTTGATCGCCTTCGAAACGCCCTGTTTGACTTGCGACGGATCATCGGGAGAAATCCGATCGGCGCAGAGTAGCTTGTTGCAGACAAAAAAGAGTTCCTCCAGGAGCGCTTCTATTTCCTGAGGACGTGTGAAACGGGCTAGCGCCGCAATAAGCAGCATCGATCCGGACTCCAGCTCTGTCGCCGCGACCGGCAGCTCGCTCACCTCCCGGATCTTCTCCCAACTCTTCAGCGGAAGGGGAGCGTCGAGGGCAAGCAAGGCGTAGATCTCGATCGCGTCGTAGTAGTCCTGGAAACCCATGTCTGCGACTCGACGCTTGCGGCCCTGATAGGCCTCTTCCTCCAATTCGCTCCAGGTCCTGAACTGGGACTCCTCAAGCAACAGTGCGGCGCCCTCAGCGTCCAATTCGTAGAGCTTGAGAATGAAGGTTTTCAGAAACCGAGCTTGCTCGGGGTCCTCGGGGAGCTCTATCAAGTAGTGCTGATCGGGTGTCTCCAACAACGCCCCTTCTGCCTCGGGAGCCCCATCCTCATCCAGATGGTGGATCCTCAGGGGGTTCAAAGCCAATTCCAGCAGCTCAGGGTCGGTGCCACGAAGCAGCTTTCGAATCACAGCAGCCTCGCTCTGCACGACGTGTGACATCCGGTAGAGAAACCGATTCAGACGAACCCTATCCTTCGACCAGAGATCCAGATCGAGGATACCGCTCCACTGTTCCTCGGTTATGTGAGGGAGCAGGGCTTGAATCTCCTCTTCGTCAAGTTCCTTCAGGCTGAAGAATAGCTGGGCCACTGGCAAGCGCCGAATCCTGGACCTGGTCTCTGCACTCTGGAGTAGCTCATGCAAGTTTGCCCGGGCGTAGCAGATCCGATAAACCACTTCCTCGGGACGCGAAGCCAGAAGCTTACTGGTGACTTCCTGGCTCCTGGACGGTTCGTCCTTTTTCGACGACATGGCGCCATTATAGGGGATCGGTCTACTTGCGGTTGGCGGCAAGATTGTGTGCCTGGCGAATGGGCTCGGGGATTCGAAAGCGGGGCGAACAGCGGAAGACCCAGCGGACGCAGGAATCGAGCGGCATCCCATAGCCCACCGACACAAAGATGGGTTTGACCCCAGCCCGGGTGCGCAGCACCTTGCCGATGATCTCCTCACGATGCGTGAGGTAACTGACTTCGCCCTTCTGAATTCCGGGTGCTGAAAACTGCCCATACAGACGTGACTTTCCGACACCTATGGTGCGCGACTGCAGCCACAGGCCTAGATGGCAGGCGATGCCGAAGCGGCGTGGGTGTGCCCAGCCATGGCCGTCAACCAGAATCAGATCCGGCTTCACGCTCAGTTGGCCCAGGGCCTTCAGCAATGGCGGAATCTCGCGAAAACTCAGCAACCCGGGCACATAGGGGAACGGCGTGGGGCTTCTGGCGACAGCGGATTCGACGAGGCTCAAACCCGGGTACGACAGCACCACCACCGTGGCTACAGATTCTCCAAGATCTCGGATATACGCCACGTCGACACCGGCAACCCGGGACACCCTCCTCGAAGGGAGATCCGTTCTCACCTCGCCGCGGAGCTGCTTTTGAAGTTCAACGGCCTGCTTGGGAGTCAGATCCCAAGGATGAGGAACCGGCATTCTTCTCGCTTCCCAGTGACGGCGCAACACAGCCCACCATAAGTCCTCGGGCTCGGTTTGAACCGGATGCTGCGGGGACAGTGGTTCCCGATGACCTACCTGGTGTATTCTTCCTGAGGCTCAACGGGCGAGTGCATGAAAAAAACATATCTACTCTTACTTCTGACCCTGGCCACTCCGGCCCCGGCATTTCCGCAGTTCTTTCCTTACAACGTAGCGAAGAAAACCCTGAAGAACCAGCTGGATGTTGTTGTCATCGAAACTCCTGAATTCAAACACGTGCTCTCCTATAACACACTCGTTCTGGCGGGGGCCAGAAACGAAATTGAAGCCGGGAAAACGGGGCTTGCTCACCTGTTCGAACACATCCTCTTCCGCCATCGCTGGAAAGGTGAAGCCAATGGATACGACCATGCAATCAACCGCATCGGGGCTTTCAACAATGGCTGGACCGACTTCGATGTCACCTATTACCATCCCTTGACTTTCACCTCCAGACTTTTTCCCCAACAGGGGGAGCCCGGACTCCCGCAATTGGAAGCAGACCGGTTCCAACACCTGGACTTCGATGAGGGGATCTTCAAGACAGAGGCCGGCGCGGTTTTCGGGGAGTATCGTCGAGGAGCCTCGAACCCCGGTTTGAAGATCAGGGAGCGGCTACTGAGCTTGATGTTTCCTGAGCACTCCTATGGTCACACCACCATCGGCTACCTCGAAGATGTCAAAGACATGCCCAATGAGCACCAGGCCGCTCTGGAGTTCTACCGCACCTACTACCGCCCCAACAACGTGGTATTGATCGTCTCAGGAGACGTTCGCTCCAAACAGATTTTCTCCCTGGCGGAAGAACTCTATGGGAATTGGGAACCGGCACCACTGCCATCCATCCCCGTGCACGGAACGGCTCCAGGACCCAAGAGAGAGCACGTGACCTGGGAGGCAGATGTTCCCCCTCGTATCAGCTACGCCTATCGAATGCCCGCCTTCCAGCCTGCTTCCGTCGAAGGAGCGGTAGGTCAGCTCCTTCCTGAGCTGCTGGCAGGCGAAACTTCACCGCTCTACCAGCTACTCCGCTATGAGAAGAAGACCGCCAGTCAGCTCTCGGTCTACTCTGGAGGATACGAGAGTTTCGACCCGCGTCACCTGGCCCTCTCTTCGACTCTGTTCAAGGATCAGTATCGGGCGAAAGGGACCGTCTATCTAGACCACGTTATCGACGACATGAAGAACGCCTTCGAGGCGCTGCAGAACTTCTCCCAGGTTCCAAACGCTTCGAAAACGCTGGAAGAGCTGAAGGGCAAGTATCGATACGACCTGCTGGCAATGCTCGACAGTCCTTCCAACATCGCAATGCAATTCGCCTGGTACTATCGATTCCAGCGGAGTCCTAGGGTCCTGGATCTGCTGGCCGATGCCATTCAGGCTCTTCAACCCGCCGATATCGACGCCTTTGCTTCTCGACACTTCCTGGAAAAGAATCGCGTGATCGTGACGATGGCACCGGCAGAAAAACAATGATCTCGACTAGGGGAAGCAAGTTATTTCTGGGTTCGGTACTGATTCCGTTGCTGGGAATGGTTTCCCTGACGGCGCACCCCCCAGTGAAGCCCGAAGGCCCGACAATCGTCAGCACCAGCAGCGCCTCTCCCTTGGTCCAGATCCGTCTGATGATTCGCGCCGGATCAGCCCACGATCCCCCGGGCAAGGAGGGACTGGCCTACCTTACCGGCCACACGTTGCTTGAAGGCGGCTTCGGTAATCCAGCAGATCCCGTAACCAAGGAGCAGTTGGCGCTAATGACGCGTCCCTGGGGACGGGGGGCCAAACCGTCGGTCCGGATAGCCAAAGAAGTTACGACTTTCTATATCACGGTGCCGGGAGACGTCCTGGACGAGTATCTGACCCGCGTTCTGGAACCCCTTCTGAGCCAACCCCTGTTCCAGGCCCAGGAACTCGACCGGATACGGGCGGAAACAGTGCAAAGCGTCTCGGGGACACTGCGTTACGAGGATATCGAGGGACTCGGATTGCATGCCATAGACCACTTCATCTTCGAAGGCACCTCCTACGCTCATCTATCCTCGGGAAGCGTCCAGGGTCTCGCCAACATCTCCAGAAGCGATCTTCTGGCATTCTATACAACCCACTATCGGCCCGAGCAGGCCATACTGGCTCTCAATAAGGGGGATGCCGCCTCAAAGGCACGGCTGAGCAAGGCCGTGAGTCGGATAGGTCAGGGGTTCGACCAGACTCAAAAACTCAGTCGCCCGGCACTAAGGGGACCCCTGAGCTTCAGGGGTAGACATGCTGTCATCGTCTCTCTCCCGAATGCAGACTCGACCGGTCTTCATGCCGCTTTCCCCATTTCCGTAAGCCGCCACAGCCGTGACTATTGGCCCTTGTATGTCGCCAATGTGTTTTTCGGGGTTCACCGCGATGGCTTTTCCCATCTTTTTCGGGAAATCCGGCAGAAGCGGGGATATAACTACGGAGACTATTCCTATATTGAACACTTCGCCTCCAGACCGAGGTTCCTCTTTCCTCCCTTCAATACGCCTCGCAGCCGACAGTATTTCAGCATCTGGATCCGCCCGGTCGCTCATCGCTACGCCCTCCACCTGCTCAAGGGTCTCACCTGGGAACTGGAAAACTTCGTTCTCAAGGGACTTACCGAAGCACAAGTGTCCGCCGCCAAGAACAAGGCCAAAGTCCTTTATCTCAACCTCGCCGAGACCGGGTCGCGACTGCTCAACGTCCGCCTCGATGATGCCTTCTACGGACAAGCCGATTCCGGCTACCTGGACCACTATCTGAAGCGACTGGACTCGGTCACGGTTGAGCAGGTCAACTCGGCAATTCGCACACATCTCAGGGCTGATAACCTCAAATACGTGGTGGTTACCCACAGTGACCAGGCAGAAGGTCTAGCAGACCGAATGTCACGAGACCTGGCGGCCACAGGGAAAAGCCTGGAGGAGTATCAGATTCCCAACCTCGATCACCAGGGAAAAGAGGTCCACGCGATTTCCCCGGACAAGCTCGAGATTCTGCAGAAGGATGCCGTGTGGGGCTTATACAGACTCGGTGTCCCCAGGAACCAGATTCGCATTGTCCCCGTCGATCGGATCTTCGAAACCGGGGAATTCGTTGCACCTTGAGTCAAACTGCCAGTAGGTGATCTAGCAGAACCCGCGGTTGGCCTCGGTCGTTGAGGGTGGTCTCCAGATCGCCGTGACCAAGGACCTGCTCCCCTGCACTCGGGAACCTCCTTTTCACCCGAAGACGAGGGGTTTCAAGGTCCCCGATGGGAGCACTGAGGCCGACCCTCGGCTCCAAGCCGAGGGGTTCGGAGGATGTCGAATCGAATTCGACTACGCGGCTGGTCTTCGTCGTGGCGGTGGCCTCCAGGCCGCCGTGGGTCGAGCTAGGCTCGACCGCCTTACTTCGGCCT
>JAKZYH010000239.1:0-8532 GCA_047514575.1 Acidobacteriota bacterium
TTCGATGTCGCTCGGAGTTTTCCACCGTTCCCACGGCCTCTGCTACTGCAGCCGACTATATGGACAAGCGAACGGGGAGCAGATTTGGGATCCGGAAGGTGCCAACCACGTCCCCACCTCCCCATTTACCGGATGACCCAACTAAGTCCCAAAGATCGCGCCCTATCGCTGAACCTGATTCAGTCAGAGACGGAAAGGTTGGCGTCAATGGTCGAAGGCTATTTGAGTCTGGTGCGGCTGGAACACGGCGCTACGCCCGTCCACTTCAAGTCCTGCCGGCTGGATCAGATCGTCTCCGAGGCATGCCGACTCCTTCGACCCCAATTCCAGGAAAAAAAAATCCAACTCAGAGGCATCGAAGAACTGGCCGAGGACCGCTGGGTGGAAGGCGATGAAGGGTTGCTGAGACAGGTATTCTTGAACCTCCTGAGCAATGCCCTCAAGTACAGTCCTTCGGACACCGGGGTGAGCGTGAGACTTGATTCTGACGAGACCCAGCACCGTATTTCCATCCAGGACCAGGGCGCCGGAATATCTGAGGCCGACCTGCCGCATCTTTTCCAGAGATTCTTTCGATCCCAAGCGGAAGAGGACAGCTCCCCGGGCTCGGGACTTGGCCTGGCCTTCGCTTCAGAGGTAGTCGAGCTACACAGAGGCAGCATTGGCGTCGAAAGCCAGTTGGGAGAAGGTGCGACCTTCACGGTCCAGCTCCCACAGTCCCTCAAGTAGAGCACTCATGAATAATGAAGGCTAGAATAGGACCATGGGTACGCGGATCCTGGTTGCCGAGGACGATTATGCCACTTCCAAGATGGTGGAAATGGCCCTCAAGACGGTGCACTACGAACCCACCCTGGCTCGATCCTTCCAACAGGCCTGCCGCCATCTGGAGGGACCGCCCTTCGATCTGATTCTCAGTGACCTCTATCTGGGCGACGGCACCGGACTGGAGTTGCTGAAAATCTCTCGATCTCTGAATCCGGTACCTCCATTTCTGGTCTTTACGGCCAGGGGAAGCCTCGAAACCGCGGTAGAAGCCATTCAGGAAGGTGCCTTCGACTATCTTGCAAAGCCCTTCAAGGTGGACCGGCTGTTGACGCTGGTCAGGAGGGCCTTGGACTCGACCAAACTGGAGATAACTGATTCTCCCGCAGAGTCGTCCATGATGATCGGGTACTCCCCACCCATGGTCGAGCTCTACAAGAAGATCGGTCTGGTGGCACCCACCGACAGTCCGGTTCTGATCTGCGGCGAGACCGGGACCGGAAAGGAGTTGGTGGCTCGCGCACTTCACCAATTCAGTCGGAGAAGACAGCATTCCTTTGTCCCGGTCAACTGCGGATCCTTGACACATACCCTGCTGGAGTCGGAATTGTTCGGGCACGAGAAGGGTGCCTTCACCGGTGCGGTCAGCGCACACAAGGGGCTGCTGGAATCAGCCTCGGGTGGGACCCTCTTCCTGGATGAAATCACCGAAACCGACACCGGCTTCCAGGTCAAGCTGCTGCGCTTCCTCCAGGAGGGAGAAGTACGGCCGGTCGGCGGCAACCGCCTCATCAAGACAGACCTCCGGGTGGTAGCAGCGGGCAACCGGATTTTCGAGAACGAGATAGAGAATGGGGCCTTCAGGAGCGATCTCTATTACCGACTCAGCGTGGTCCGACTGGATATCCCGCCTCTCAGGGATCGTCCCACAGACATTCCTCAGCTGGCAGCCGTCTTTCTTTCTCGAGCCGCCTCCCGTCTGAATCGTCCCCTGACCCTCAGCCCCTCGGCCCTGACAACGCTTCAGGCCTACTCCTGGCCCGGCAATGTGCGCGAGTTGGAGAACGCTATCGAGAGGGCGGCTGTTCTCAAAACGGATTCGGTGATCACCTCCGACGACCTGGACTTCCTGGCGAGAGTCGACGAGGCAGAACAGAGCGCGGCTGATCTGGAACTATCGGTGCTGGATATTGTAGAGCGAGACAAGATCATCTCTGTGCTCAAGGAGAGCCAGGGAAACAAGGCGGAGGCGGCACGACGACTCAACATTGACCGCAAGTCGCTCTATCGCAAGGCCAACCGTCTGAAAATCGATTTCGACGAGACTTCCTCCTGAGCTGAAACTTGAAAATCCCAAGATACAAGAAACAAGATACAAACAAGCTCCGAATCACAAGCACCAAATTCCAAACGATCGCCTATCATCAACCGTTGGCGATCCGACAGAGCCGCGAACGACTTGAGCCGCTAGCAAAATGAGCCCAGGTTCCGAGGAGAGAGTCGGACAACAGCACAATCTCCCCGAACAGCGAACCGTGGCAAAGGGCCTCGGAAGGCATGTCCAAACGCCCCGCCCGCAGCTCCTTGCAAGCACTCTTCCATAAAGCGGATCTCCCTCTAAGCCATTTACTCTAAAGACACTTAGCTCTCTCCTCCGAAGAAACACCAGGGCTTGGCACGGTCGTTGCTAAGAACAGCGGCGTGTCCAAACGTAAACTCAATAAAACGGAGGTTCCCAAATGAGAAAGAGTTTCTTCAAATACAACGCTCTGATCCTTGCCTTGTCGGTTCTCATCGGCCCCAATCTACTGGCGCAGAACGAGTCCGCACGGGGCATGGACATCCATTTCCGAGGACCGGTCTCGGCCATTGCCAAAAACCCTGAGGGGAACGCCGTCGAGCTAACGATTCAGGTCAATCAATCGCAGGTGCAGGTCCAGCTGAGCGAGTGGACCCAGCTCACGCGGCCTCAAAATTGCCAGCCGGACGCACACGATCTGCAGCTGGGGGACCTGGTGGTAGTCGACGGATTCTTCACGGCCTCGGGGAATATCGTTGCCGATCGCGTTCAGCTCGACAACCGAGATGCCGAGACGAGTCCTCTACGCCTGGCGGGGATCGTCTCGACGCTGGAGGATGACCTCCTCTCGCTGGACATAGGAGTCGAGAACGTGGAGGCCCTTGTCGCCATCGATATCAACACTGAGATTACCGGGTACCTGTTGCCGGACACTCTGGTCGAGGTCGAAGGTCGCTTCGAACCTGGGACCGCCCTCGTCCACGCGTCCAAGATAGTCGTCGACGAGAACAACAACGGCAACGTGCACGACGAACTGGAAGACCCCGAATCCGATCCAGACTCAGTCGAGCTTCGAGGCACGATCACCGAACTCAGCCGACTGGGCGACGGTTCCGTAGACCAGATCACCGTGGGCGAGACCATCGTAGTCCTGGATGCTTCGACCCTGGTCCGCTTTGATGACGGACCTCCAGCGTCGAGCTCAGAGCTACAGATTGGTCAGATGGTTGAGTTGGAAGGAACTGCCCAGAGTGATGGAAGCTTGCTCGCATCGGAGATCGAGATCGAACTGCTAGACGACGCGGAGGGCGATGACGACGACGACGGCGATAGTGATGGCGATAGTGATGGCGATGAAGGCCAAGCGGACGACGGCGACGACGATGACGACGACTCTCCAGAAGAAGAAGACGACGACAACGACGGCGATGGGGAAAATACTAACGCAGACCAAAGCAGCGGTACTGAAGGGGGTGCCGAAGACACCGGTTCAGAAGACGACGGAGAGGACGACGATGCCGGTGAAACCGACGACGGCGAGGATGATAGCGAGGCAGATGATCCTGAAGGGGATGACGAGGAAGACGACAACGACGGTGACGGTGACGACGATGATGATGACGACGACGGAGAAGACGATGGCGATGAGGTGGAATTGGAAGGTAGCATCACCGATCTGAACCGTCTTGCCGACAACACGGTCGACCGCATCACAGTCTCCGGAACCACGGTCCAGATCTTGCCCGAGACGGCTGTCGAGTTGGCGGACGGAACCCAGACGACCAGCTCCTCCCTGGAGATTGGCCAGCTGGTAGAGGTGGAAGGAGCCCAACAGCCGGACAACAGCATCGTTGCGAGCGAGGTGGAGATCAAATAAACATCCGCAGGTTACCCTGTCTAACCAGGGTTGGAATGAGCCGCTTGGTCCGCTGTCAGGACCAAGCGGCCTTTTTCTTGACCACACGGCTTGGACGCCTCGCGTCAGCCGGGATGCTACAGAGGTGTCTGAGATACTCAGATACGATACGGTCTTGATTGCACTCCGCATCCCGCGTAGCGTGAAAGACCTGTCTGTGGGAGCCAGCCGGCGCGGCAACTATGAACTCGACGGTGAAGATCGGATGCCAGGTCGTCACTCTCCTTTTGGTCCTGCTGATATCCCTTGATTCACCGCTGCAATCTCAACAACGCGTCAACTTGTCCGTCGGGGAGGTCGAGGTACTGGCTTTCAGCGGCCGCGTGCAGCTCTCCTCCGGCGGCGTCTCACGAACCATGGCGGTAGGCTTGAGGCTGAGCAACGGAGACCTTCTCGAGACCGGCCCTGGAGGACGAGTCGTCTTGTCTCTGGCGGACAGCAGCATGATCGAACTTCGACCCGACACCAGACTTCAGATACTCCAGTTCGGCGGAGGCCTGGGAGAACTCATCCGAATCTTCATAGGTAAGGTGCGTCTAAAGATTCGTCAGATCACCGGCCGACCGAACCGTTTTCAGATTCACTCGCCGATTGCCACCATCGGGGTGCGAGGCACAGAGCTCGAGATCCTGGTGGAACCCAGTGAGACTACCACCGTGCAGGTTTTCAGGGGACTGGTAGCCGTCGCCAACTCCCAGATTCGTTCTCCCGAGGTCCTCGTACCCGCCGGAAGACAAGTGACCGTCTATCCCTTCCGAGCACCTGATTCGCCGGTACCATTGGGGAGACTGGTGGCCGAGAACTTCGTTCGAGAATCATCGGTCGCGGCCCAACTGGAGCCCCTATTGGAGCCCGCCGAACGCCCCAATGTCTCTAGCTTCCTTGCCTTCGAAGATCCACACCTCGATATCCTGGACAATCCCAGCTACGCAACCAACGTCTCAAAACCAAGCGGTCGCTTCTATCTCTCTGCCTCGACCGCCGAGTCCGATCACAGTCCCCAACTCTTCGCTCAGACCCCGGCCCAAACGACTAGCGGTGACAGACTTCTACGCGGAATCTCGGCGCAGGTCTCGTACTTGTTGCCGGTAAAGGAGTGGACGCTGGGAGGGCTGTACCAACAGGGAAAGGTCGAGAATATCCTTCGATTCAGTCGCTCGCCCGCAGACCTCCTCGGTTTTAGTAGCGATCCCACGAGTCAGCAGATCGGCCAGAGTCGATTCGATCCCGAGGTGGATCTGGACTCTCAGGTGCGGCGGGGGCTGATCCTGGCCTCCCGACGTTCCGGACGTCACTCCTTCGGCTTCTCTCTGGAATGGAACGACAATGTAGGAGACTTTGATACGTTCTATGAAACCGAGGCCCAGGGAACGCTGATCGAGAGCGAACGAACGCGGGCTCGCTTCGACAATCAGAATCGCCAACTCGGTGTTGGATACAGAATCGACGGGGAAAGCGGTTCCCTGGCTCTCTCCTACCGCTATGGGTTCATCACGGGCCAAACGGACCAGACTCGGCATACGATCGATGGCCAACCGGCTCTCCTCGCGCGCTTGGGCAGCGACGGCCACAGCCAGGCGTTGGAGCTGAGCTGGCGAAGGAGGCTGCTACCCAACCTTCTTCTCGCCGTGCGGCCGGTCCTCTTCCACTCCCAGATAGACGAGACCAGCCGGGACTCTCGCATCGCCGATTCGGATGAGGCTGCCAGCTTCTGGGCGCCCGGTCTGGGTCTGGGTCTGGGAGGGAACCTCCAGGAGCGTCTCTACTTCTCACTGGACTACCAGTTCACCTCAATCCAGGAGTTCTCACGTCGCTGGGAAAACCTGGGACAGACCCTGCTGGAGGAGGAGGACAACGACCGCCACGACCACGGCCTTCACTCCTGGGCTGAAATCCAGCTCCCCTCGAGATTCTTCCTGGGCGGAGGTGCGACCTGGCTGTGGACGAGAGAGAAGGTCGTGGCGAGCTTTCAGCCCGATTCCCTGGGGCGCCGGACCGATAGCGAAGGACGTCCTCAACCCGCAGCCCTGAGCCAAAGAGACAACAATCTCTTCGGCAACTACGGATTCAGGTTCGGCCACCGATTCGCCGAGCGCTTCTTCCTGGAATACGGAGCGTCGAAGACAACCGGTCCCGAGTTTCGGCCGGTCACTCACGCGCTGCTTCTGCGCCTCAATTTTTGAGGCCTTCGTTGCTCGACCTCGAGAATCAATACGGATTGACGATCTGGGGACGCGCTTCTCCTACCCGCTTCTCTGCCTCCGCCCCAAAGGAGCCGATGACCACGCCTGAAACCCCTTCGGTATCGAGTAGCCTGGCATTTTCCTCGGGGTCGTGGCGAGACCACATCCTGGCCACGTTGAGCTTGCATCCGTGCTCCAGGCAGAGCGGTGCGTAGTCGTCTCGGATCCCCCCGTACAGACGATCCATGGCCTGCTGATACTCGGGGGAACCCTTAGGCAGGGGGATCGACCAGAAGCGTCTGTCGGGGTAGCCGGAACCTCCCTTGATTCCGTAGTGGTCCGCGTCGTTGCAGAGAAGGCCATGGGCACGATGTTTGGGCCACATCAGGTGCCAGAATGAAGGACAGCGTACGGCGATCTGATCAATCGTCAGAGAGTCTACGATCTTCTCCCGGATCCAGGTTCTCCAGTCCAGATACAGGTTCCCCAGGGGCGGCCCAATGTAGTCCCCTCGGGGGACCCCCACGCCCAGTTTCTTCCCGCGTTCGGAAAGCGCCGCCTTGAGATCCCGCAAGAGCTGGGTGATGAACTCTCCCCGCAGTCGACGCCAGGCCTCCAGATCGAAGTTGCGCTCCAGGATGTTGATGCCGTAGCGCTTCTCAAATTCCTCCACCACCGGCTGGTTGAATCCGAACTGGTCTCCGTAGGCGGCCGGCTTCGACTGGGAGCGCGTACAGATGAAGACGCCGTCGAAATCGTAGTCAGCCAGGCCGGCCAGGACCCGGCGTAGGGTATAGCGGCGGGCATCGTCATGAGCGTACTCCAGGATTCCGTAGTGGGGCCGACCCTCCTTGTCGGCCGCCAGGTATTCGGGATTCGCCAGAGTGAACTGGCTTTGCCAGCCGAAGATACCTCCCTGCCAACCCTCGCTCAAAGGGAACCCTTCATCAAAAATGGGGGTGTACATGTAGATTTCAAACCCCATGTCCTTGAGCTGAGTGGTAATCATCGCCTGTTCGTCGAAACCCAGATTGGCGTAAGTACTGTTGACCTCCCTGGGAGGGGATCCCAGGGCCGTGAAACTCACCCGGAACCGACTCATGGTCCTCATCTCACGCCAGTAGATGGCGCCGGCGCCGTGGACCGATTGCCATTCTTCGGCAGCCTTCAGGATCTTCTCAGGCGTATCCAAAGCAGCATCGTCGTCCCAAGCTTCCAGATGGTCTCCCCAGCTGCAACTGATTACGTTTCTACTCATTCTTCCTCCACAGGTTCACCCAAGTTTCAGCAGCGTCATAGACTTTTCAGCCGGCAGACTAGCAGCTTGAGAGTGTCTGCAATAGCCCTAAGCTGAAACTTCAATCACGAGGAAGCGGAGCAGCCTCCGCCAGATGACAGAGCCGTGACTGTCAGGGAGCGGGGTCCGACAGGGAGCATACCCCCAGTCGCTTCGTTGAAGCGAAGGATCCCACTCCCTCACGGTCATGGCTCTGTCAGCGCTGCCAGCGATGATCATGGCAGAGGCAATCCAAGTTTTTTCTCGAATGGGGCCAGGGCTTCCTGGGGTCGGGACTGACCTGAAACTTCATTCGCAAACGTGGCTTCGGTCTCCAAGCCGAAGGTCCTCTTCCTTCGAGCCTTTGGCCCGGACGGCGGCCTGGAGCCCACCGCTACGCCCCCGAACCAAAGTTTCTCTCCCGAGTGATCCGGCGTGCCCCCTGGGGAGTTTGGGTTTTCCATAGCCTCCCGCTATAATCGGTCGGAAAAGGGCCTACTTGAGAGATCGAAAATGAGAGAGGAATTCCTTGGCAGACTCGGCTTAGCCAGAATCAAGAACCTGGCAGTCGCGATTCTTTTCCTGGGCACAGGCATAGCCAAAGCAACTCAAGAGGTACCGCGGACAGTCGACTTCTCCAGGGACATCTACCCCATCTTCGAGAGGTCCTGCCATTCCTGCCACGGACCTGCGCTGCAGCAGGGACAACTTCGACTGGACTCCCGTCAAGCCGCCCTCAGGGGAGGGCAGTCGGGCAAAATCATCCAACCCGGCAACTCAGTGGAGAGCCCCCTCTACCAGAGAGTGGCAGGGTTGCACGATCTGGTCCGTATGCCCATGGGTGGCGAGCTGGCGGCCGACGAGATCGAGCTGATCCAGACTTGGATAGAAGAGGGTGCCGAGTGGCCTGATAGAGTGGGCCTGGCGGAAGGGGAAAAAGGCGAACAGCATTGGGCCTTCATCGCACCGAAGCGCCCATCGCTGCCGCAGGTCGAGAGGGATAAGTGGCCGGCCAACGCCATTGACCATTTCATCCTGGCTCGTCTGGAGCAAGAGGAACTGTCGCCCTCCCCCGAGGTGGAGAGAGTAGCGC
>JAKZYH010000240.1:0-5562 GCA_047514575.1 Acidobacteriota bacterium
CCACTCTCCAGTGCTACCACCCTCTTGGACTTGCTTCTCCAACGCAAGATCCAGCTGATCCTGAGTAATGATGCCCTTCTCCACCAGGATGACGCCGAGTCGGGACTTCTTGACGTCCGGGGGTTCCTGAGTCGAACCTTCCCAAAACCGCTGGATGATCGGAAGAACCGCTTCTTGCAAGCACTCTGGGGAGCAGTACCATTGGCGGTCCCAGAACACACCCCGGCGTACCACGGGTTGGAGCCACGGGCGCCAAAGGCTTTCCCTCTGGTCACACAATGGATTACTGCACAGTACGGCCTTCATCACCAGTCCCTTGTTTCGAGTAGTACTTTTTCAAACCCAGGACCAACTCGGTCTCACCCTTGTTGAGCCCCAACTTCCGAGAGATCTCCCCCGACGTCAGTCCTCTTTCCGCCAGTGAAAAAACGTGGTGTTTCTTGTCGAGCACGGTCGGCTGCAGGTCCTCCGATTCAATTGAGGTTACCTTCCCCGGCCCAATTCGCCCGACGGCGAGCCCGATATCCTTGAAACTTTCAGACTGGGCGCTTTCAAGAGAAGTTAGTCTTTCCTCCAGCTCGGACCTTGCTCGTTTGCTGTCCTCCATCTGTTCAGTCAAGAGGCGACGAATCTCCGTCTGCCCCCTACTGACAGAAATGCAGACCAGGAGAAGTGAGACCAGAAACGAAAGAAGGAGGAAGGGAATGGTGAACGAGGGTGAGCCTACCGAGGTAACGTCCACGAGGTTCGCATAGACCTGAATCGAGCTCATTCCGAATCTCCCAGCGAAGCGATTCGCTCGGCAGTTGTGTCAATTTCGGTAATCTTGATTCCGTAATACCCTTCGATCGAAACAATCTCTCCCCGCGCAAACACCCTTTCGTTGACCTTCAAGACTGCAAGCTCGTCCGGGGCCTGGTCGAGAGCGAGTACGGATCCTGATGAAAGCGTCAAGATTTCCTTCAGAGGAAGGCAAGTGGAGCCGAAGCTGACGGTAAGGGGGAGCTCAATATCGAGAATGCGTCGTATGACCGCAGGGTACTTATTCGTCGACTGAGCCCTCCCGATAGGCTCGTCCTGCGTGATGTTCTCATCCGGTGCCCCCGCTGAAAGGGGCGCGGAGGTAACCTGGCTCTGATCTTCTGGCGTCTGCGGTTCTGCCATGGAGTCTCCTCTATACGATCTGAATCGCTTTGCGATGCTCGGAAATCACGATCTTGGCGACAAACTTGGGGGATTCGTTCACGGCCACATCCAAAGGCGTCTCGAGATGGTGTTCCAGCCGAAGAACATCACCAGGCTTCAGGTCTAGGATCTCGCCCACACGCAAAGGTGTCCCGCTGATACGGGTGTCGACGCAGCTGGGTAGTTCGAGCGCAACTTTCTGCATCCTGTGGATCTGCTCTGCCAGATCCGGGCGGACCTCCTCCTTTTCCTGATCGAGACCTGGAGACAAAGACTCCAGGAAAGGCTCAGGGAATCCCCAGTAGATGAAGCCTTCTACCGTACCCACGGTCATCTTCATCCGTACAAAAAACATCGGCTGTGTGGCGGCATAGAATTGAAGCAGGCGAGGGCGCGTCTCTCGGCAATCGATCGTCGTTTCGAGCATTGTCAAGAAGCTCCATGCTGAGTCCAATTCCTTGCTGAAGAGTCGGATCATCGACTCGAAGATGCTCTGCTCAAGCTCGGTTACCGAGTGCTCAGTCTCAAGCGGAGTAGGCCGCCCTCCCATCAGGATCGATATGATTGCGTGAACGAGGCCGCTGTCGACGCAGAAACCAACGCGAAGATCGCCCGGTTGAAGCCGCAAGTACCACATCGAGGAGGGTTCCGGCAGCGTGTGAGTGAAGTCCCGGTAGCTCACCATCTCGATGTCGTCGAGCTTGAGGCCGATGTAGGTGCGCAGAACGGTCGACAGGGTCGACGCGGTCTTGTGGGCGAAAGTGTCACATCCTAGGCTCAGAGTCCCCATAGCTTCCTGAGACATACTCGTGGAGCGAGTCAGGGGAAAGACGTTCTGATCCTCGACAACTGTGACCTGGGCCGGACCTTCAGCGTCTTCGGCTGGTTCGGGAGCATGAATCCCTTCATTGGGCTGCTCCTCGCCTTCGGCAGCTGTATCGAAAAGAGCGCTTACTTCTTCCTGGCTGAGGACCTTTTCCTCCATGATCAGTCTTGTCTCTTCCTCTATCTATTTCTCAGAACCGAATGGAGTTTCCCTCTCAGCCTCAGCATGGCTCGAGTGTGGAGCTGTGAGATGCGGGACTCGTTCACACCCAGAATCCGTCCGACTTCCTTCATCGTGAGCTCTTCGTAGTAGTAGAGGGTGACAATCAAGCGCTCACGCTCAGGCAAAAGATCAATGAATCGAGTCAGGATCTCTTTCAGTTCCTCCTTGCGACAGGTGTCGAAAGGCGAATCTTCTTCACTCGTAGGAACGTACTTTAGAGGAGCCGAATCTCCGTCGGGATCCTGCTCTGTATCTGTCACCTGGAATCGACCCAGATTGAGTCCCTGTAGCTGATCCAGAGCGGAGTAGTATTCTCCGATTTCCATGTTGAGCTCTTTGGCGACCTCTTCGTCCGAGGCAGGACGCCCCTTTCGTTGCTCCAGCCGAGCGTAGGCCGCCTCCACGTCCTTGCTTAGTTTTCTGAGGGAGCGAGGAGCCCAATCTAGCCCTCGAAGACTATCCAGGATCGAGCCCCGAATTCTCAGCTCGGCATAGGTCTTGAACTGGACTCCTCGGCCTTCATCGAACTTGTCTACTGCGTCAAGCAGGCCCATGATTCCGGCACTGATCAGATCGTCCATCTCAACGCTGGTCGGAACGCGAAGCCCAATCCTCTGGGCGATGTACTTGATCTGAGGGAGATGATCCAGAATCAGCCGATCCCTTTCGTTCTCCGTTGTCTTTTGATATGCGCTGACTGCTGTGTTTGCTTGCATGGCTCTTAAATCATCTCTTGCCAGATAGGTGAAGCCTCACCCAAAGAAAAGGGATTGCACTGCAGATCCTCCGCCAACCGGTGAAAAGAAAGGCTGCCTGGCGACTTCGGGTAGCTGATTAGCAGCGGTTCCTGTCTTCGAACCGCCTTTCCGACCTTGTCATCTCTGGGCACGTGGCCCAACAGGTGGATCCGGCGTCCCAGGAACCGTTGCACGACTCGGGCCAGCTGATTGAACACATTCTCAGCCTCTTTCCGGCCCTCGACCAGATTCACCAGAACCAAAACATCCTTGCTGGGGCTCCGTCGAAAGAGCACCTTGATCAAGGCGTAGGCGTCGACGATCGCCGTGGGTTCCGGAGCGCACACCACGACCACTCGTGGTGCCGCCATGAGAAAGCGTATGACGTTGTCAGAGATACCGGCTGCGGTATCGATGAAAATATAGTCGTAAGAGCTGAGCACCTGGTCCAGTTGGAATACCAGTTCATCGCGCTGCGCCTGGCTCATCACGGCAAGGTCCTGAATTCCAGAACTTGCCGGTATGATGTGAACCCCTTCAGGACCCTCTAAAATGATCTCTCGTAAGGGCAGAATCCCCTCGATGACGTGCCCCATATGATAGGTCGGCGCCAGGCCAAGAACGACGTCGACATTGGCGAGCCCGAAATCGGCGTCGAAGATCGCGACCCGCTGCTTTGCACGGGTGAGCGCCAGGGCCAGATTGACAACTACGTTGGTTTTCCCGACTCCCCCTTTTCCGCTTGTGATTGCGATCAGCTGTCCCGGCCCTGTTCCTGCTACTCCAGGCTTGGGACTCTGTTTCCGTACCATTTCTCTAAGAGCGGCGGCTTGATCCGGCATGCACTCAGTTCCCCAGGTTCGTTGGAACCAGCAGGTCGGCGACAGAACTCGGTGTTGGAGTGATCAGGTCTTCGGGAACCTTCTGCCCATCGGTCAAATAGGAAAGGGGCTTGCCGCTGGCAATGAGTTCGTTGACGATTCCTCCGTAGCAGGAGGTCTCGTCTAGCTTGGTAAAGACTAGCTTGTCAGGGGCGAAGCACTCGAAGCCACTGACGGCCTCTCGCAGGTCCTCCGACTTCGTCGTAGCGCTCAGAACAAGATGCTTCTCAATCTCCTGCTTTTCGCTCAGGTACTGAGCCAGTTCGGCGAACTGGGAAACTCTTGCGGGACTATGGCCTGTCGTGTCGATCAGAACGCGATCCATTCCCGCGGCGGTTGACATGGCCTCGCTCAGCTCCGAGACCGAGGACACCACCTCCACCGGAACGCCAATGATCTCACCGTAGGTTCTCAGCTGTTCGGGTGCCGCAATCCGATAGGTATCCAAGGTGATCAACCGGACCCTCTTCCGTTCAGCAAGCGTGAACCTCGCGGCCAACTTGGCGATGGTTGTGGTCTTTCCTACTCCAGTCGGGCCCAGGAAGACGGCCGCGTTCGCATCGGTTCGTTCCTGACCGATAGGTCGAGTTTGAATCGTCTGCGCCATAACCCGATTGACGGAATTCTTCAAATTTTGGGGTTGGCCGTTCTCCGAAGGAGGTTCTCGTCCGGCAGTATGGATCAGCCAGACCGCCAGGTCTGTGTCGACTCCCTGGGCTACCAGATGCTGAAACTCCTGGCGGAGGTCGTCCTTCATGAGGAGTCCCAATGCCTGAGGAGGGTAAGTCGCCCGCCGGTTCACCAGGCCCTTGAGCATCTTGATCTGCTGATTCATCGCCTCGATCTGCACCTTGAGAGGATCCTCCTCCGGCTTGGGCTCAATAAGGGGGCGGCTTGGTCGCACCGTTCGGGTTCGCTTAGCTGGGATAGGGGCCTTACGATCCAGCATCGGAGGTCTGACGTGTAGTTGTTTAGAGACCCCTTTTTTTTCGCGCTGAACTCGCTCCCCAGCCTCCTCATCCGAGGGCCCCTGTGAGTGCTCCCTTCGAGGCTGTTCGGAGGCCGCGGTAATCTCGAACCTCAGAGAGGGAAGCAGTCCCAGAAATCCTCCCTTTTTGATGCGCTTGATGTTGAGAATCACCGCTCCCTCGCCCAGTTCGCGCTTGATCTGGGCCACGGCCTTTGGAACAGACTCGGAACGATAGGTCTTGATCTTCATCACTCAACAACTCCCAGTGGGAGGGCCTTCGCGTTCGGCGGAAGCTCGTTGTACGACAACACGACAAGATTCGGCAGAACGCGTTCAGCAAGACGTCGGATGTGGATACGAATGTTCGTCGAGGTCAATAGGATGGGATATCCGTCGAAGCTGTTTTCCTCTACTGTTTTTCCGATTTTATTCAAGACTTCCTGGGCTGCTGCCGGCTCCAGGTTCAGATAGCTGTCCTGATCGTTGACCGAAAGCGCATCCAGAAGAGTCTTCTCCAGCTCAACGGAAAGCGTAAAGACGGAGAGTTCTCCTTCATCGCCCAAGTACGGCTGGCAGATCGCGCGTCCCAATGCCTGGCGCACATACTCGGTGAGAAGCGACATATTCTTCGTCAGAGGCGCATAGTCTGCAAGAGTCTCCAGTATCGTAACCATGTCGCGAATCGACACGCGTTCACGAAGGAGGTTCTGAAGAACCTTCTGCACTTCTCCAACGCCCATC
>JAKZYH010000241.1:0-18252 GCA_047514575.1 Acidobacteriota bacterium
ATCCGAGGTGTTCTTTTCTTCGTCCCCCTGGCACATCACATCGATGGTGTCGGCTACTCCCAGTGCGATGTCCACCGGGTACTCACTGGGTAGGGAAGGATGGACGTAGATCACCGCCGCATTCTGCTTTTTGGCTTTGACCGCCTGATCGTAGTTGGGCGGGTCGTCGTGGGGGTGGGTCGTTCCTGGCCAGCCGACGAAGGCAGGCTCCACGAAGCTCTTCAGCTCCAGGAAAGCCATATGCCCGTAGAGACGCAGGTTCCGCATCTCCTCGTTCCAATAGAGTATGTACCGCTTCTCGGACAGGGCGTTGGGCTTGCCCTCAAACTCGTTGCGCCCGTACACATATCCGTCCTCACTGTTGCAGGCGAGAATGTGGCCGACGTTCAGGTCTTCTGCCTTGACGGTGAAGAGCACGTCTTTTGGTTTGATCCGGCTGTCGCCACCAGTGATGGGGTCGTGGAATAGATTGGCATGCAAATGGGTGTCACCCGACCACCAACCGCGGGCCGCCATGTCCCAGGTACGCTGCAGCCGGATCTCGATTTCCTTTTCTCCGTCTGCAGGCAGGTCGATCTTCTTCGCGATCGGGCGGTACTCCAGACCCTTCACGACCTCCAAAGCGGTCGCCCCGGCGGGGACTCCCACCTGGAACGAGCCGTCGGCATAAAAGTAGTACTCGCCGCCGTAGGGCTGACGATAGTCCCCGTTCGTGATCCGAGGTTGAGCACCCTGCGGTGTATAGGACTTGCCGTCGGCTCCCATCAGATAGACGCGTGCCTGGGTCGGGAGACCGTGCTCGTCCAGAATCCTGACCTTGAGGGTACCGGACTTCCAGGGTCGAGTGGCAAGAGAAATCTCTTTGGAGAGGGAACCCGCCTCGATCTTGAGGGCAATCTGTCCCTCTTTCCACTCTTTCATCGAGAGCGGAACGAACCAACCCAGTGTCTGCCCTGGGTCGAGAGAGCGAGGTTCCGACTCGATGCTCAAGGCTGCTCCCGCGCTCCGCACCTGTACCCGGACTTCCTGGTCCCGGGAGTTGCGGACCACGAAGGGCACGGGGATGGCCGTTGAATGCAACAGGTCGAGTCGTTCCGGAGCCTGCAGGAGATTGATCTGGTCCGTGATCTCTACCTTGACCAGACGTGGGCTCTCCAAGGCCCAATAAGTACCTCCCACCAATTCAATCACCCCGTCCAGAGGGAGTGGGTGGTAGTTGAGATTCGCTCCCCACTCCTGAGCATAGGTTTCTCCCTTGATCGCTTTCTGCACCTTCAGGACCGAGGGACGATTGGTATCGGACCATTGGAGGAGTCGAATGGCGAACTCCGCGGCGTCCCCCAGATGGGGAGCCACCGCCTTGTTCATCACGTAGTTGCCCAACAACGGAATCTGGGTCAAGGGGATTTCCTTGGGCTTCCCGGCCAGACCGAATCCTACGGAAACAACCACGGTGAGAAACACAGAAAGGAATGCACGTCGGGGAAGTAGCATGGCGTTCTCCTATTTGTGTGGACTGGACGGGATTCTATGTTCGGGGAGTGGTGCGGTCAAGGAGGGAGGGGCTGGGACCGCAGCGGTGGCTTCCGAGCCACCGGCCGAGCCTAGAAAGGTTCGAGATCAAAGAAGGCTTCGGCCTGGAGACCAAGGTTCGAGTTTCAGCTTGGGTCGGTTTTGGCCAGGAGATCCAGAAAGGCTTGGCTGGCGTAGCTCAGTCTTCGTCGCCGAGGGTAGATCAAGCGAATGTTCCGATCGATCTGAAGCTCCTCCACTTTGACTTCGCAGAGCCTGCCCTGTCGCAGGTCGTCCTCGACGCACATCTGGGGCAGAAAGGCCACTCCCTCATCTCGTTCGACCATGCGCCGGATGCTTTCCACGGAGGGCATCTCCAGATCCATATTCAAGGGCACCCGATTCTTCTGGAAGGCCTCTAGCACGAGTTGGCGATAGGGTGAGGCCACATTATGTGCAACAAACGTCTCTCCGCCCAACTCACGGATCGAAGCCTTCTCTTGCTCGGCAAGCCGGTGTCGTGGGGAGACTACGAAGCAGAGACGATCCACGTAGATGACGTTGGAAGCAAGCCTTTCGTCATTGGGCTCGTAGCTGATGGCTCCCAGCTCCAGGTCTCCCCTGACGATGGCAGTTGGAAGAGTGCTCGAGAGGGAACGCCGAATCTCAACTTTGACCTTGGGATAGAGCTCCCGGAATCGATGAATGTGCTTCAACAGGTAGAGGGTAGTGGACTCGTTGGCTCCGATCGCAAGTTTGCCTGCCGTCTTGTCCCGTAGCTCCGCCAGGGCTCGTTCCAGTTCGTGCGAAAGATTCTCGAATCGAAGCGCGTATTCCAGCACCAGTTCTCCGGCATCGGTCAAGACGAGATGACGGCCGGAACGGTCCAATAACTTTTCCTCGACGGCAGACTCCAGCCTCTGAATCGCCAGGGAAACAGCTGGCTGAGTGCGAAATAGTTTCTCCGCGGCGATGGAGAAACTCCGCTCTCTGGCCACAGTAAGGAAGACATTCAGCGTGTGCAGATCCATAGTCTATAAATATCACAAATAGATAATAGAAGTATTATCAATTTTACTAATTTATATGTCTGACCCATACTGGCCCCTTCATCCCCCTTCGGGGAAAGATTAAACGGATCTCAGGAGGATAGACCGATGAAGGACCGAGTCATTATTTTCGACACCACTCTGCGGGATGGAGAGCAGTCGCCTGGCTGTAGCATGACGGTTGACGAGAAGCTGTTGATGGCCCACAAGTTGAGCGAACTCAACGTGGACATCATGGAGGTCGGGTTTCCGATCGCATCAGCTGGTGATTTCGAGGCGGTGCGGAGAGTCGCAGAGTCCATGCCCTCGGTCCGGGTCGCGGCGCTCGCGCGCTGCTGTCGGGCGGACATCGAGCTGGCCGCGCAGGCACTGGAACCGGCTCGGATGCCCCGCATACACACCTTCATCGCCACTAGCGACGTCCACCTCGAGTACAAGCTTCGAAAGTCGCGACAGCAGGTGTTGGAAGAGACCGTGGTCGCCGTCGAGCTTGCCCGTTCCCATGTAGACGATGTGGAGTGGTCGGCAGAGGACGCTACTCGAACCGATCCCGTCTACCTGGAGGAGATCTGTAAGGCGGCGGTAGCAGCGGGTGCCACCACCATCAATATCCCCGACACGGTCGGGTACTCTTTTCCCAAAGAGTACTCTGACTTGATCCGCCGCTTGGTTGCGGCTCTCGACGAGAGAATCGTCATCAGCACCCACTGTCATGACGATCTCGGATTGGCCTCTGCCAACACGCTGGCGGGTGTCGAGGCGGGAGCCCGTCAGATCGAGTGCACGGTAAACGGAATCGGGGAGCGTGCCGGCAACTGTTCCCTGGAGGAGGTGGTGATGGCGATGTCGGTTCGAGGCGACTCTTTTCCCTTCGAGAACGAGATCGTCTCGACGCAGCTCTATCCCAGCAGCCAGCTGCTGTCCCAGTCGATCAGCTTCGGTCCGCAGCCCAACAAGGCCATAGTCGGAGCCAATGCCTTCGCTCACGAGGCCGGAATCCACCAGGACGGTTTTTTCAAGGAGCGCACTACGTATGAAATCATGGAGCCACAGAGTGTGGGTGTTCCGGAAAGCAGCGTTATCCTGGGAAAGCACAGTGGACGACACGCCCTGTCGCGACGTTGCAGTGATCTTGGGTACTCTCTCGACGATTCCCAACTAGAGGAGCTTTATCGACGTTTTATCGACCTGGCCGATGGCCGAAAACGAGGGGTCGCTGACACTGAGGTAGAGGGCCTGATACGCAAGGTGATGATGTCGGAAGCATCGGGGATCTAGCTTCCTGGGGATATTGGTCTTTGCAGAAAAAGCCATCGACGAAGATATTTGGAGCTAAAGAATTCGCGTCGATCGGCCGATCAGAAAGTTTGAGACGGGTGTGCTGGTACCCAAGAACCAGCGGGGCAAGGATGCCCCCAAAGACATTTCAAGGAGGAAATAGTCAATGAGCAGCACTTTCAGCGTCATCACCAATCTCCCCAGCTTGGTGGCGCAGCACCATTCCACCCAGAACCAGCAGAGTTTGCAACGGACGCTGTTCCGACTCTCTACTGGTCAACGGTTGTTTCGGGGAGGTGAGGATCCCGCCGGCCTGGCGTTGGCGGACGGTTTGAACGGCCAGATTCGAACGCTGGAGCAGTCCATCAGGAATGCGAACGACGGCGTCGGATTTGCCCAGGTAGCAGACAGTGCCTTGGGACAGGTCCAGAACCTGCTGGGTCGAGCGGCTTCGCTGTTGGCTGAGGCAGAATCAGATACCAACAGCAGTGGAGAGGTCGCCATTGAGACCGAGTTGGCTCAGATCTACCAGGAAATCGACCGGATCGGCTCGGCCACGTCCTTTAACGGCACCGCCGTCTTTTCCGCTACGACTCGAAACATTTTTGTGGGCGACACGCAGAACCTGTCGACGTCCAACGCGCAGATCGGCGTAATGACCAGCGTTCTGAGCACAGCCGATCTGTCTATTACGAGCGGTATTTCCGGAACTGGATCCGGTATTACGGTCGCCATCGATGGCACCAACACGGCTACCGATATGTTGGGAGAGATTGAGGCAGCAATCGACTCGGTCGCCAGCCGACGGGGCCGATTGGGCGCTTCCATGAACCGACTAGAGAACGCTGTGTCGGTCATGCAGTCCCAGGTTCAGAATCTAACCGCCGCCGAATCGCAGATTCGGGACGCGGACTTCGCTTCGGAGATCGCGAATCTGACGAAGTTCCAGATTCTGTCTCAGGTAGGTGTGGCGGCAATGGCCCAGGCCAACGCTATACCCCAGAGCGTGTTGTCGCTCTTCCAGTAGTTGGGAACCACTCCTCTCGAATTTAGGGGCTAAGTCGAGGCAAAGGCCTCGGCTTGGCTCTCCTTGCAACGCTCCGAGGCCCTGCAATTCCGGCTCGAATAGAGCCCCTACCTTACCTTTCAGCAGGTGCGAGCAGCCAGCTCGCCTTGATCTCGCGCCCGAATGGCCCGCTCATCTACTAGCGAATCAAGCGTTACAGTCCACTGGTCCTCGAAAGAATAAGAAGACTTCGGCCTGGAGACCGAAGCTACGTTCGCCCATCGAAGCCGTAAACGCAGAATGTGGATTGCATGCTAGACTTTCCGGGTGTTCTTTCGTTGCTGATCGACTGGAGGGTATTGTCTCCATGCGTGTGGGTTACCTCGTGCTCCTTCCGGTTTGGTGCTTGCTGTTCGCCAGCACCTCTGGATGGGCAGGCGACGCCCTTTTTGACGTCTCCTATCTGTGGCACAGCAGGTTGGAGAGCGTTCTCGCCTACCGCAACCAGGTTGGGCGAGTCCTGGGTCCGGCCGTAACAAAGAGGCTTAGGGTCGTGCGGGGAACCCCCCTCTACGGCCTCATCTACCACCGGCAAGGAGACGGTGCCACCGCGAGCTGGCTGGTGCGAAAGCACTCCGGTCTCCTGAAGTCTCAGGGGCTCGAGCCCGCTGTCCGTATTCTCACGAAGGAATGGAACTTCGTCTCCGAAAGGCAGGGAGCGCGGGTTTCAGGCCGCTCCGGTTCGCTCAGGACTCGATCCAAGAAGGAGCAGAGAAACCAGAATCTCGAGGCTGCAGTGGAGCAGTACGTCAAGCGACTGCGGCGTACTGGAAAGATCGCCGCCGACGAGCGCACTGCATGGTCCGTCTACGACTTCACGAGTGGCCGAAAGTTGGTCGATATCAATGAGGATGTCCAGTTCCAGGCTGCCAGCCTGGTGAAGCCCTTCTTTGCTCTGGCCTTCTTTCACGAGGTTATACGCGGGCGCTTGAAATATGGAAGCAAGAGCAGGCGGCACCTGCGGCGCATGATCCAGAACTCTAACAACTCCTCCACCAACTGGATCATTCGGCAAGTAGGTGGTCCTGGCGCTGTGCAGCGCCTGCTGAAGCGACACTACTCAGGAATTTTTCAGGATACCCTCATCGTTGAGTACATCCCACCGGGTGGCCGCACCTACCGAAACAAGGCCTCGGT
This sequence comes from Acidobacteriota bacterium, assembly GCA_047514575.1. Lineage (GTDB taxonomy): Bacteria > Acidobacteriota > UBA6911 > RPQK01 > JAJDTT01 > CAUZIZ01. The sequence continues at coordinate 6,043 of JAKZYH010000241.1, forward strand.
GCATGACTACAGTCGCTTCCTCTACGCTCTCTGGAACGATGACCTTCCCAGGGCACGCGAAATCAAGCGCCTGATGGCGCTGCCAGGCCCCGATCGTCTTTATAGCGGCAATCGAGTAATACCCAAGGGAACCAAGGTCTACAACAAGACGGGCAGTACGGCCCGACTATGCGGCGATATGGGGATTCTGATCCTCAAGGGTAAGGGTGGAAAGCGTTATCCCTATACACTGGTTGGCGTCATCGAAAAGCGTAAGCGTGCGCGCAGCTATACTGCGTGGCTCCGTTCTCGCGGCAACATTATCCGTAGAGTGTCGGAGATCGTTTATCGTGGTATCTCGCAGCAGCACGACCTCTCTGGTCGGCTCTAGTGTGTCCGTCAAGGGATCTGGGGGCTTCCTGTCTCCGACGCCGACCCTCTCAGCAGTGGATTTGGAACCGGAGTTAGGATGAGCGATCGGAAGACGGAGGAGCCTCGACTCGAAGGGAGCGATGAGGACACCAGCTGGAGCTACCGTGGTTATCGGGTTGCCTCGGGCGGCTTCGTCACCGCCATGGTGCATTTCTACCGCGGCGAGATCAGCCGTGCCAACATCTGGCGCTCACGTCTGGACACTACCACCAACTGGGCGGTAGTGACGGCCGGAGCCGTCATTACCTTCTCCTTCGGGGCAGCAGGAAATACTCATGTGGTGATTCTTCTGGGAATGTTCCTGATCCTGCAGTTCCTGATGATGGAGTCTCGGCGCTACCGCTACTACGAGCTGTGGGCCCTGCGGGTTCGTCTGATGGAGACCGACTTCTTCGCCACCTTGCTGGCTCCTCCTTTCACCCCCCACGAGGAATGGGCGACTCGGCTCGTAAACAGTCTCCTGACCCCCGAATTTCCTATCAATTTCTGGGAGGCTGTGGGGAGGAGACTGCGACGGAACTACATCTGGCTCTTTTTGGTCCTGCTGGTTTCCTGGTCTCTCAAACTTATCCTCGCTCCCACGGCGGTCCCGACCTTTTCCTCTTTCCTAAAGCACGCTGCCGTCGGATTTATTCCTGGAACCATCGTCGCCACTCTAGTCGCCTGTTTCTTCGGAACGATGTTGCTGATCTCACTCCTGACGGCAGGACTCCGGGCCTCACCCGGGGAAGTGCTGGCGGAGAGGGAGCTTTTGGGGGCTCCTGCCGAGCTTCTCCATTCTCTGGCGGGGGTGGCTAGGGAACTCCCCTTCGTTCACAAGCGCAGGCAAATGGTCACCGTCATCACGGAGCGGCCGAAGGAGGTGTCGCAAAGTCTCCTCACGCTTCTAAAGCGGGGCGTCACCAGTCTGGAAGGAACCGGAATGTACAGTGGCCGGAAGCGGACGGTCCTCTTTTGCGCCGTAGAGCCGTCGGAGATTCCATCCCTGAAGTCAGTGGTCTATGCCAACGACGAAGAGGCCTTCGTGGTAGTCAACCCTGCCGAGGAGATCTGGGGTGGAGGCTTCGAAGACATTCGCCCCCGCTGGCGCCGCGGAGATCCCAAGTCCAAGTGACTTTCGTTTCGGAACCCTGGTCTCCTTCCTGACGTATCGGACTCCTGAGGAAGAAGATCCTCGGTCAGATTCTCTGTAGCCGCTCCAGGACAGGCCAGAAATTCAATTGCTCGACTGCGTGGCTTCGGTAGATGCCGACCCCTGAGGCGCCGTTATCCACCGCGACTTTCCCAGCGGTGACCATCAATTCGGGATCCTGAAAACTGCCTGGGTGATAGCACGACAGCTCGGCGATGACTGGGACACGGCCGGCAGCGACATCCACGGCGTGGCGAACCTGTCGCTGCAGCGCCCTCAGATCCGAGTCGGTCCTGAACCAGATGTAGAATTCGTCGAGAAGGCCTTTCTCGATCCAAGTGGGCCAATCCTGTAAGACCTTGATGTAGTCGTCCTTCTCACCGGCAATGATGGTGGTTGACAACACCGCATCTGGAGATGCGAGCTTGATCCTGTCTCTCAATTCAGACAGGAAAAGGGTTGTGTAGTCGGCTCTGAACTGCATCCATTCAGGGTCACTGTTCGGCAGTTCGAAGGGATTCTTCCCGAATTTCGCACGGAACTCCGATACGGTGCGGTCCTCGTAGCCATAGCTCACGACACCATCTTCGTCCTCATTGCCGAGGACACACTCCACCTGAATTCCATCTCCATTGGTTGCCTTCAGGACATCCACAAACATCTGGGCCTGATGCGCGCGTACTTCGGGAAAGGCTGGACTCAGGTAGAGATCGTCACCCGGCTGCAGGGTGTAGGCGCGGCTGCGCGTGAGACTTCGGTACTCGGGATGCTGAGTCGCGAATGGCGCTATTGTTGTGCTTACCTTGGGGGGATCGTAGATGGGCCTGTGTTGGTCGAGGATCTCGCGGGCCTGGGGAGAGGTGAGAGCCGGTCTGAGGAAGTCCATGGACCATCCGCGCGTCACCCAGGCGCTGCCGTACCTTGGAAAGGAGTTGTAGTCGATATAGGGGTCGAACTTGATCCCCACTTGATGGGCGGCCTCTGTCAATGCTCGAGTCAGATCTCCCCACGGAAGGACTCGTGCACTACCATCGATGATCTTGGTGACTCCAACACCGGCACACTTCTCCACCCATCCAGGTAGGTGCTGGACGTAGTCAGGGTCCTGAGGAGAGCTGTCCACCACCGGTGGACCCCAGAGTATCAGTTGTTCAGGCACGTCCTTTTTCCTCGTCGTAGATCAAGGTGTTGAAACCGACATGTCTGCTCTGCCTCTGCCTATAGTTCATCTATCGATCTGCGTCAAGGAACTTCACCAAAGGCAAAGACGACATCCTGGATCATCTCATTGACGACGAATAGCGTCTCAGATAGGCTCTGCTTCTTTGTCCCCTTCGGTATGCCGGTGCCTGAGACAGTTGCCAGGCCCAGCCGGAGGATCTGGTTCTCTGCTTCCAGCGATAGCTCCCCGGGGAGTCCAGTCTCGACTCCCAACCCCGAAGGGAGATTAGGAGATGGGACGTGAGCATACTTGATAAGTTCAGGCTGAACGGAAGGCGTCTTTTTATTACCGGTGGAAGTCGAGGGCTGGGCCGCGAGATGGCTCTGGCAATTGCCGATGCGGGTGCCGACCTGGTGCTGGTGGGGCGGGATCCTCAGAGCCTGGAGAAAACAGCCCAGGAGGCGCACGCTCTGGGCCGAAATGCGTTCACGATTCAGGCCGACGTGGGAAAGCTGGAAGAGTGCGAGCGGGCCTGCCAGACGGCCTTGCAGGAGTACGGACCCATAGACATCCTCATCAACAATGTAGGGGGCCGTCGAATCAATGTGCCCACCCAGGATCTGGCGCTTGAAGACTGGCAGTCAGTCATGGACCTGAACCTGACGAGCACCTTTCTGTGCACGAAGATCATCGGAGGGGCCATGCTCAGCGGAGGACAAGGAGGACGGATCATCAACAACGCCTCCATTACAGGAATCGTAGTGGGTCGTGACGTCGGCGGCCGGAGCTACGAGACGGCGAAAGCCGCCGTCATTCAGTTCACCAGGGCCACCGCTGCCGATTGGGCTCCCCATGGAGTCACGGTCAACGCTATTTGTCCCGGGGGCTTCATGACAGAGCCCAACATGCGCTGGGCCAGGGAGCACCCGGAGATCATCAAGACCTTCAAGAAACAGATTCCCATGGGGGACTTCGGCCGGGTTGAGGACATTGGCCCACTGGCTGTTTATCTCGCTAGCGACGCCTCCCGATATGTCACGGGGGCCTCCATCGTCATCGATGGCGGGTACACTCTTTGGTGAGCACCCAGGGCGGGCAAGCGTTTCGAGGCGAATCAGCTCATGCTCGGTTCTTTTCTTGTTTATGAAATTATACGGAACGGTCCTCTCGGAACAGCGGCTCTGGTTCCTCAATCCAAAGGTCCGAAGTGGAGTATAGCCATTGAATCATCTGGTCATTTCCTGCAGTCTCTCCAGCACCAGCCGCAGCGCCCTGCTGGCCGAGTACATCGGTGGCGCTCTAGCCAGGCTAGGCAGCGACGTCGAGACCGTAGATCTGCGCAAGTTCGAGCTACCCTTGTGTGACGGCGATGCCACCTATGAGGACGGAAACGTCAAGACGTTAGCTCGGAAGATCGCTGACGCTGACAGCGTCGCGCTGGCGGTTCCGATCTACAACTACGACGTTGGCGGGGTTGCTCCCAATCTGATCGCAATGACCGGCCCCAGCTGGGTCGAGAAGGTGGTGGGCTTCATCGGTGCTGCGGGTGGTGAGCGATCCTACATGGCGATCATGGGACTTGCCAACTCCCTGATGCTCGATTTCCGCAGCATTATCGTGCCTCGCTACGTCTATGCCTCGCGCGAGAGCTTTTCGGGCGGCAGTCCCAACGAAGAGACCGCAGGACGCCTCGATGCTCTGGCCGCCGATCTGAATCGTTTCGCCACTGCTCTCTCGGCACCCTGACGCTTCCTTTCAGAACTGAAGAAAAAAGGGAGGGTCGAATCACAGGTGCCGAGACACGACCTCCTGGGAGAGGTAGCTTTGCGCTATCGTGGAGAAGGTAGAGGTCGTCGGCGTGGGTCTATCGATCGCTGTCGAGAAACGTAATCGAAAGATCGCTGCCTTCCGCAGCGTCCACCACCTGCGGATAGAACTTCTTGTATGCCACAGCACTTCGGGTGATGCTCATACTGCCGGGCTCCGTTTCCGCCTGCGATCCCACCAGGAGGCATCCCTTGGTATGCTCGTCCGTATTCCCGCAATGGATTAGAATCCACTTGAAGTTTGGCACGCGCCGAATGTGCAGCATCCCTCTATGAATGTCTGGGAACCGTGTGCCGTAGCGTTTGTGGAAGCCACCTACGGTCCGAAGAGCCACGGAATAGGTACCTGCGGGAATCCTGGTTTCACCGACCACCTTCTCCTCACGGTATTCGTCTTCGAGGCCGAAGCACTCAAATCTACCATCTATCATGACCCTGCTGATGGTGGCGTCGTCATCTGAGATAAATCGATCAACCACGATGTCCACTGTGCTCTATCTCCTTTCGCGGAAATGCCAATCCCCAATAGGCCTCGGCGATCCAAGATGCTCCGACCACGGCCCTAATCAGTCGCATACCCCTTTCTGGAGACTCCTCTTCAGTTGGCGTGATTCAAGATGGCTAGGGCGACGCTGGAGAACACTCGGGGATGGGTGAACCCCCTCGCCTTTAGGCGAAGCCTTCAGGAGGCTTGCGGCAAGCCGGTGTCCGGCGGAAGGGTCGCAGACTAGGGTGTGGGTTGCTCGACGAGTCAGCCAAGTGGCGCCGAGCCGATGCAGGCGATCAAGCGAGTCGCCTGCATTCAGAGGCGAGGTCTTTAGGCGACTTTAGTCGCAGGTCGAATCCACCGCCTAAAGGCGGTGGAGAGGTGATCTCAAGCCAGGCCAAGGAGATGGACCAGAGCGCTCGCTTCCAGGCCCTGCAGCGACTCCAGATCCCGGGAACTGGCACCGTTCAAGTCTTCACCTTTTGCACGATCGTAGCCCGCCCGGTTCCAGGTCCGACAAAACGCGATCGCGTTTTCGCCGGCGACTGTCGCCCGGGATCCCGGGCGCGTCCTGTCGTCTTTTCTATCTGAAAGCGACATATAAGATTGCTGCTGCGAACGGGAAGAACGGGCATTGGTCCAATTTGAGAAGTTGCCTACAATTGAGTAACAACCCCTAGTGCAGGGATGTTCCCTTCTTAGGGAGCATCCCATGCCAGGGACTCGTCGCCTGTCCCAAGCCCTCTCAAACACGCTTAATCCAGCGTGATATCATCGAAAATGCAACCCGGCGTTTCTTCCCTGAATTCAAGCACCGCGATCGTGGGGACCTCCCCGGCAACCAATATCAACTCGTGCTCGCAGCTGGTGCTCCACGAGTCGAGGGGAGAATCCTTGTGGGCAGTGAACCGCCACGTTCCCAGAGGCAGCTTGACGGAGCTCTTGTAGATGCAGCCTCCCGGCTGTGTTTGCTGCAGCGGCTCCGTGTCGGTACAAGCCGGGGGGAAGGGAAGGAGCTGCTCCACCTCGATTTCAACGGTGTCGGCGGGAGCTTCCACGTCAATCGGTGTTGCCACCCACCTGACATTCTGACCAGGGCCCGCGCCGATCGTGAGGTTGGTTTCGCAGACTTCCGGAGTTGGAGCTGAGCACATGTCGGGCGTTGAACTCGTTTCGATATAAGTCCGGGTGGACAGAGACACATGACTGTCTGGAAACAGGTCCACCTCCACCTCGAGGATCTCTCCGCAGCCCGCCAAGACCAGCGTGACCGCCCAGACGAGAAACAAGGTTGATCGTCGGTGACTCGCCGAGTCATTGATAGAGCGATGGGTCCCAATCACGGATCCAGATTAGACTGCAACCGCGTGTTCGTCAACTGAGCTAGCCCGGTTGTTCGTGGAAAATGCGAGACTGAATTTCGCTTCTAGATGCCACCATTCGATTGCGATCAAATTGGACGCTGTCTGTAAAATCGGGTGCCGACTATCACAGGACAGTCAATGCCGATCACTGCATGCACGGACATACGACTCTGCGAGATCTTTCCCAAGTAGCCTGCCAACCGCGATCTTCTTCCCTGGGATGTGGTCAAAGACGTGGAGAATGAACTCCCGCAGCGTGTTGACCCACTCGACGAAGGCCGCCAGGCCCTTGGCCTGGCAGGAGGGACGAGAAGGCCAGCAGATACTCCTGCTCACAGCTGCTGGCGTTGGGGCCCGAGGGCCGGCTGCACGTCCTGGCGGGCACCGGTGAGGGAGGGGACGCCGGGGACGGAGGATCGGCTCGCGCCTGCCGCCTCAACCACCCCTGCAATCTTGCCCTGATGGAAGGCTGTCTGCTCACTGGGTTGACAGACAATCAGTCGGTCGCTAACCTCCATATATGGAGGCGTATATGGAACTGACCAAGAAGACTACAATCCTGTTTCCTCCGGATCTGTACGAAAGGCTTGCGAACCTGGCCCAGCATCGCAATTCCAGTATTGGCGAGCTGGTTCGAACGGCGTGCTCCGAATACTACAGTATCGCCTCCAGGAAGGAACGCCTGGAGGCGGTCGACAGGCTCAGACAGCTATCGTTACCAGTAGCAAACGTTCGAAAGATGAAACAACAATCGGTCATCTGCGCGTCAGAGTTGCTACCTTGATCCTCATCGATTCCAACGTCTTTATGTACGCCGCGGGATCCAAGCATCCCCACAAGTCCTCCAGTTGGCATTTCCTGGAGAAGGTGGCGAGAGGGGAAATCGAGGCGGCGACTGACGCCGAGGTGCTGCAGGAGATCCTCCACCGCTATCGAGCTATCGGTCGCTGGGCCGACGGCAGGCAGGTCTACGATCTTGCCCGAAAGATCGTCCCGATTGTGGTCCCGGTGGGGGCGGAGATTCTGGATCTGGCCCGCGGTCTGCTCGATCGCTATGACAGCCTCATCGCGCGAGACGCCTTGCACGCCGCAGCAGCAATACATGTCGATGCAGAGGCTTTATGCAGCTTCGACCGCGACTTCGACGCCCTCAACGAGATCAGCCGCATCGAGCCTTCCCTAATTTAACTAACCTTATCCGGAATCAGGGATTCGGTCCCAACGAGCTCTGGGATTTAGAAGCGGACCCCACAGAACGCATCAACCGCATCGGCGATCCAGCTCTAGATGGAGTGGCGAAACGGCTGCGCGAGGACCTTACGGCTTGGCTGGGTCGATATGGCGAAAAATGGGCGATCATGCCTCCTCAGGCCTGATTTGATCCGCTTCTATGCCCAGGTTAGTTGTGGCTGAGAATAGAGGATAGCAAAGGCGGGGTGGGCGGGAGAAATACCCGCCTCTACAACTTACGCCACCAGCGAAGAAACCTCTTCCTCAGCCTCAAGATTCTGTTTTTTTTCCGTTCCGGCACCGGATTGAGATCCCAGATCAAGCCCACTTTTTCCAGCAGCAGCAGCAGATAGTAGCTGATATCGATCTCCCACCAGAAAAAACCCTGCCGCACCGACCCCGGATAGTGATGATGGTTATTGTGCCAGCCCTCGCCCAGAGTGAGTAAGGCTAGCCAAAAGTTGTTGCGGCTATGGTCATCGGTGGAATACCGTCTGTTGCCAAACTTATGGGACAGGGAATTGATGGTACAGGTACCGTGAAACAGTACCGCCGTGGAGATAAAAAATCCCCAGATCAGCATCTGCCATGAGGTGGTTCCCCACGCCGGCCGATAGGCCTCTAGACAAGCGCCCAATCCGAATAATCCCAGCGCCAACAAAATAGGCACCAGGGTGTCAAACCGATCCAGAAATCTCAATTCGGGATACTTTACCAGATCGCGCACCTTGTCCAGTCGGGTATAGAAGTTAGAGCGGGCAATGATCCATCCCATGTGGCTCCAGACAAGACTGTCCTGAATGGGTGAATGCACGTCTTCGGGATCGTCCGAGTGCCGGTGATGATGCCGATGGTGGGCGGCCCACCAGAGCGGCCCCCGCTGCACCGAGGAGCCGCCCAGCACGGCAAACAGGAACTGCGCCCAGCGGGATGTTTTAAAACTGCGGTGGGAAAAATAACGGTGATAGAAGGCGGTGATGCCAAACATCCTGATCCAATAGAGCGCTATCGCCACCGCTACCGCCGGCCAGCTCCATCCGACCCAGAATACCGCCAGACAGGGTAGATGAACGATAACAAAAGGCGTAATACGCGACCACTCCACGCTGGGCGGCAGATCCTTTAGGGCCGATTCGATGCCCCGCCAGCTGTCGAGACGCCCCATTATTCTTCTCCATAAACCATTGTTTCTGCTACTTATTGAACTTTCCATTACGGGTGATTCCTCTCTTGTTTGAAAACGGATATTCCACTCCAAAATGGAAGCCGTGGGATAGTTAATTGAGACCATTGTTCGGTTTGAAAAGCAACTCTCTGTTTCATCATCCCAGCCAACAACGCCTACCGTTCGATTCCTCAGTTCCCATCGTTCCCCATATATTGTCGATATGGGCTAGCAAGCTCACCCACGACCTCGGGTCGGAAGCTTCCGCTTACCGTAGATCTATAGAAGTGAGACTCAGGCGCCTCTGTTTCGTCAAAAGAACTATTAGGATAGAGACAAGGAATTCTAATTGATTTCCCTTGATGAAGAGAATACATCAGGTGCCCGATCCCTGCCTCTCGACCTCGGGCAGTCTTCCCCCACGCAACGCAAGTCACCCTCCGGGCGCCGACATTCTGAAGCAGATGTCTTGCCCATTCAAGAGAGTTCCCCCTCACTGGTAAAATCCTCCGGAACCGCCGCATTTAAGTGAGCCAGTTCGAAGGGACGAAAAAACATGATCATCTTCCCGTCTCAACCTCTTCGATTCAATCCTAGTCCAGAGCAATTACTCATAAATGCCCTTTGATTCTTGATGTCCAGAGCCTCCGCTTTCGAACGGCTGACCGACCTCGAGCCAGGGAAGATCTACTACTACCGCTTGGTAGCCAGCAATGAGGAAGGGATCACCTACGGAGAGGACGCCACCTTTACCACCGAATCGGGCTCGGCTCCCTAGGTTGAAACTCGATTTGGAATGTGAATCACGTCGGGATTCCCCCAGGACACTCTTTACGCCGAGGGCGTAAGGAGCGGTTGCCCAAGAACAAGAACTTTCCTTCTCGAATGTGACAGCGCCGACCTCTGCCGGCGAGCTTGAAGGTCGTGGGAGTTCAGTCCGTTTAGGCGGCAAGTCGAGCCGATCTTCCCTCCACCTCGGTCTCCAGGACAACGGGGTTGGCCCAGAGTTGACGGACATGAGCTAGCGTCTTCTCGGCCGTGGCCTGCTCCAGATCTCTCCCATCGTGGTAGTGCCTGAGCAAGAGCGTACCGTTGCCGCCGTGATTTGCATCCACGACACGGATCACCGGAAGTGCACCCGTCCCGACATTTCGGATCAGGGTCTCCTTCACCTCCTTCCATTCTTCGCCCTCGGAGGTCTTCGTCACCACTCGCAGCGGCCCGTTCGCCGCGCCCGGCTGATCCTCGTGCTGGAGAAGATCCAGTTTCTGCGTCACAGCCGGCGTCAAGAAGCGTCTCAGGAAGGAGGCGTCCCGATCCGCTTCCCGAACCTGGAAGAGGACTTCTCACCGGCTCTGCCAGGTATCGAACCTCTTCGGATACCACCGGGCGGGAGCAGTAGACGTGAAAGCCCGAGTAGACCTCTCCCGAATCCTACGCCCTCCAGCCGCAAAAAGGCCAGTCCAATCCCCTCACAGGCCTCACAGGAGGGTCGCTCTGCTCGTCTGGTTGTGGTAAGAAGTCCACACATCCTAGCGTGGGGCAGAGACCTGATCGGAGGAAACGATCATGCCGAAACCAGTAATCTGTGGAGCCTTTTTCTTGATGCTGGGCCTTTCCCAGAATGCGGCCGAGGCCAAGGAAAAAGCGATGATCATCAGTTGGGGGGATGTCATCGCAGATCACACGGGTGTCGCGCGACTCGATACGGTCGACAAGGTCCGTCAAGCAACCAGGATCTGGAAGTCGAAAGGAGTCCAGAAGGTCCTTTTTCGGGCGGACAATTTTCGAGTCCTGCTCTTTCATAAGCACGTGGTAACCAGACCCGGCCACGAGGAGCTGTGGAGCAAGACCCGATCGGCCTGGGACTCGGGGCTGCTGGAGGCGGCCGTGAAGGCGATGAAGGAAGTCGGCATCGAACCCTTCGTCTGGCTGACGATTCTGGATGAAGGATGTCCGCCGACGGTTCTCTACGCCGATTCACATCCTTTCCCCTGGCAGTCTCACTTCACCCGCGAGAACCCCCAGTTCCTCTCCTGTGATCGCAGTCTGTCAGAGAACGCTCGCAAGTATCACTGGGGCTTTATGGAGTACGCCTACCCCGAGGTCCGCCAGTACATGCTGAAGGTGATTCGAACCTTCTCGGACCGTTTCGGCTTCGACGGGGTCTTCCTGAGCCTCCGGTCCCACGCTCCACCGCCGGATCACGCCGACCAGTTCGGCTTCAACCAGCCCCTGGTCCAGGAGTATGCACGCCGATACGGTCGAGACATCCTTCGGCAAAGCTTCGATCTGGAGAAGTGGCGCGAGCTGAGGGGAGAGTTCCTGACCGGATTCCTCAGGGAGGTAAAGACCCACCTGGAGAAGCAGGGTCAAAAGCTGTCCATCGGTGTCCAACAGGGCGAGTACCTTGGTCCTCCCTTTGGGAACATGAAGCTTCAATGGAGACGTTGGGTAGAGGAAGGAATCATCGACGAGCTGGTGGTGGGACACATTACCGAGGTGCGTGCCCGCTATCTGTACAGGACCCAGCGGGAGATGGGCTATCTCGAGAGCCAGGAAGACAACGTCGGCCTGCCACCGATCGAGGAGGCCTTGCGCGAGGCATACGGGCCCCTCTGCAGCAAGAATGGAGTCAAGCTCTACCTGTCCCCGGGGAAATCCAACATGACCTTCTCACATCCCGCTTATGGCAGGGGACAGCAGTCTGTGGAAGCCCGGGCTCGGCTGCTGGAAGCGGCCGAGCAAATTCTGGGCGTTACCGGGGTCTTGCACGCCTACGATTCCATCATCAAAGCGGACCAGGTTCAGTAGTGAGTTGGAGGTCAGACTGTGCGGTTGTCCGGCTCTCTCTGCGGGAGCGAGCTTTGCTTCGCCGGGAATCCAGCCACTGGCGGGAGTCGTCCGTATGCCGGGCACCAGTGGGGACGCCGAGCGGGGCCTGCCCGTAGACGGGAGAAGTTTCAGCCCAACTATAAGGGTTGTCACAGAGAGGCTACTACTTTACCATGCGCACTGGCTACCTCGAAGCAGAAGCGGAGATCATCCGAATAAATGTCGCCTCCCTGGGGCGTTGCCCCAGGCTACGGTGAAGTCTGGCTTTCAGCCAGAAAACTCGAACTTCTGGCGGGAGGAAAGCGTCCCGTTCGAGGTGGAGTAGAGGAAGACGGGTATGATGATTCGACCTTTCCCGGAACTTTTCGTTGTTGGAGGTGTGCTGCTTGCCCTCACAGCTGATGCTTGGCCAGGGGCTCCCTCTTCCATCGAAATCGGATCCAGGAAGCAGCTTTTCATCGACGACGCCATTCTAGATCGCACCCACCTCATCACCCGGGTTCTCAACCGTCCGCGTAAACATGCCGGAGGGCCTGTCCTCAAGCCAGAGCGGAAGTGGGAGGGGAACTTCGTTGCCGCCAGCAATGTGATCTACGAC
>JAKZYH010000242.1:0-9252 GCA_047514575.1 Acidobacteriota bacterium
GGGCTGGAATACACAATCCCGTTGGGATTGACCTCGCTTGGTCTGACCGGACCCATTTCCCCTCCTTGCCGATGCCAGGGTGAAACCGAACCCCCACCAGTTGGGTAACGGCGGAAGTCCCAGTTGAAATCGTTTCACCTCCATTACCCTTCTTACTCATTGATGACAATCCTGTTGTCACCATATCTGAATACTCCAACCGGACAGTCGTGATTCTAAAGGTCAAACCTTGAAAGTCTCACTGGTCAAACCAGTGGCTTACCTGTCGTCGAGTTATTTCTGCGCAGACCCTTAGGAAGCTTGATAGTGGACAAGCCGACCTTCGGCTCCAAGCCGAGATTCACTCTGCATTTTCCCTGCCGTCTCCTCCTTGGGGACTTCGAGAACCTTCTCTTCGCCTAAACGTAGGGCTCGTCAAAATTCTGTCGAGACCGCCACAGGCTGTGATAGGGGCACCCTTTTCAGATCGTGTCAGACCGTACGCCTGAAGCCGCTTGTCGCGCCAATCTCCTCTTGCTATACCGGAAACTCAGTCCAAACCAGTATTTGGCACGCCGCTTGCTACGCTGGGGGTGAAACGAAGGTCATCATGAACGATAAGAACTTGATGCAGGAGGCTCTCCACCAGACCTACCTGTGTGGTCGCGATCTGAAGCAAGTCTGCACCGACATCCAGGAACGGATTCAGCAGGGTGACGAAAGCGAGGCCCTCGCCAACATGAAGCAGTTCTTGGACGGGGTGGGCTGGATCTCGCAGGCCTTACATATGACACAGGCCGTCCACCAGGACTACCAACTCAGCATCAATCTGCATGATTTGCAGCGGGTGCTAAATCCACTGGTGGAGGCTCTCGAGAACCGAGACTTTGGATCGATCGATGAAATCCTCAACTACGATTTCCTCCCGCTATTGGACGGTTGGTCGGCCCAGCTGGCTCAGATCGAGCCGGTGACGACGTCCAGCGATTCCGGGACGGGCGACCGGTCGTCATGATCCAGATTGAGCACGACCAGGCCCAGAATGGCCAACCGATCCTGCGCGCCGTTGCCCCAGGCGGCCGGAAGGTCTTGCTTCACAGCCGCTACGATCCGGAACGGGAGGCCCAGCAATGGTGCGACCAACTCGAGTGTAAGGATCGTGACGTTATTGTCCTGTATGGACTGGGACTCGGCTACCACGTGAAGCGACTTCTTTCGAGGAAAAGCAGACCCATTTTCGCCATCGAACCCAATCCAGAGGTCATCGACATGAGCAGGAAGCTAAATCCTGCTTTCTTCGAGGATGCTGATATTCACGTGGTGACCAACTGGGAAGAGTTCAAGTCAATCTACAGCCAAACCGCCAGTCCCTGGCAAAACATATTCTTCGCCAAGATTCCCAGCTACCCAAGTGTCTACCACAGCCACTACCTGAGATTTACCGAAAAGCTGAAGCGTGAGATGTTGCGGGTTCAAGCCGACCGCACTACGGCAATCCTGCACAGCAAGGTCTGGCAGACAAACTTCCTCAAGAACCTCCGCTATCTCGAAGAGAGCGCCCCGGTGGCATCGACTTTCAATGAATTCGCCAAGCAGCCCCTCATCATCGTATCGGGCGGCCCCTCCCTGACGAAAAACATGCACTTGCTCAAGAAAGCCAAGGGCAAGGCCTTGATTGTAGCCGTAGGCGCAGTAGTCAAGCTTCTGATCGAGAACGACATTCGTCCTGACCTGATCATCTCCTTCGACGGCAACCTCGATAACTATAAACACTTTGAGGGTCTGGACCTCCCGGATGTCACCCTCCTCTACGATCCCATCGTTCACTACAAGGTAGTGGAGCAGCACGCCGGGCCGAAGTCGATCATGATGGTCCACGAGAACTGGCTGGAAGATGTCCTTGGAAACTCGCCAGGAGGCTTGCTGCCCGGCCCATCGATCTCGAACACCGCCTTCGACCTGGCCTACAGGCTGGGAGCTGACCCTATCATCCTGATCGGGCAGGACCTCTCCTACGAAGACAGCTATCACGCCGAGGGCATCGGGACCGTCACCGACACTCGCGAACTCACCGAGTGGATTCCGGGTCAGGACGGAGCTCCCGTGCGCACCAGTAAACCGCTGCTGACGTTCCTGCACTGGTTCGAGGAACGCTTCCGGAATCTGGAGGGTGAGCGCACCATCATCAACGCCACCGAGGGGGGTGCCAACATCAGGGGCACCCTGAATCTTCCTCTGCTCGACGCTCTGAAGACCTACTGTAGTGAAGAATTGACCGAATCGATTAGTCGTCTCAACCGGATCATGAAACAGGCCCCTGCCTACGACATGGCGTCGTTTCGGCGATCCCTGGGTGCAGCTTACCGAAGATCCTTGGCGCTCACCGAGCTGTGCAAAACCGGCGCACATCTCTCCCAGAAACTGATCGATCATTTCTCGGATCGGAAGACTCACGACGTCAGGAAGATTCTGAAGAAACTGGAGAGGATCGACCGAAAGCTTCAAGCGGCCAAATCGGATCTTCGTCCTCTTGTCTACATTCTCTACCCTATCATCCAGATCTCCGAATCCACCCAGATCAATCCCGAGCGGAAGCAGCTGGAGTCATCCCGGCACTTCCATTTTCTATACTCCCAGCTGTCCGCTGCCCTCAAATACGCCACACCTCTGCTCAAGGAGATCCTCGAGCATCACAAGCTGAAGGCGGCAGCCGTCGAAGGACCAGCCACAATCCATTGAAGAAGAAATGTCCTTGCCCTGAGCCAGATTCTCCAACCAGCGTTTTGAATTCGAGGACCCATAATGATTGACAACAAGACCATCCTGATTACCGGAGGCACTGGATCATTCGGTCGAAAATTTGTCGAAATCGCGCTGGCCCACCATCGACCAAAGCGACTGATCGTTTTCAGCCGAGACGAGCTCAAGCAGCACGAAATGGGACTTCAGTGCAGCGATCCGCGACTTTCCTTCTTCCTGGGCGATGTCCGTGAAGTGGGACGACTTGCCAGAGCGTTTCGAGCGGAGGTCGATGTCGTCGTCCACGCAGCCGCTTTGAAGCAGGTCCCAGCCTGCGAATACAACCCTTTTGAAGCCGTCAAAACCAACGTCCTGGGAGCCAAGAATGTGGTCGATGCTGCCATCGACTGCTCTGTCCCCAAGGTAATCGCGCTGAGTACCGACAAGGCGGTGAACCCAATCAACCTGTACGGGGCAACCAAGCTTTGTGCCGAAAAGCTGTTGGTCCAGGGCAACTCCTATGCCGGTGGAGATGGCTCTAGATTCAGTTGCGTCCGCTACGGGAATGTCCTGGGAAGTCGAGGCAGCGTCCTTCCCCTCTTCCTGGCCCAGCGAAGTCGGGGAACAGTCACTCTGACGGACCCCAGAATGACCCGTTTTTGGATCACTCTGGAGAAAGCCGTCGATTTCGTGGTTCGGTGCATCGACGTGATGCAGGGAGGTGAGGTCTTCGTCCCTCGTATCCCCAGTATGACGGTATCGGATATGGCCAGAGCCCTGGCACCCGATTGCCTGATCAAGGTAACGGGCATCCGACCTGGAGAAAAACTCAACGAGACTTTGGTGTCCTGTGATGAAGCCCGTCGCACCCTGGCCCTGCCCACGATGTTCATCATCAAACCAGAGCACCACCCTTGGGGCGATCTCGAATGGGACGGCGATACGATGCCCGAAGGCTTCGAGTTTGCCAGCGACTCCAATGACCGCTGGCTCACGGCAGGGGACCTCCTGCGCCTCATAGAAGAAGATGAAGAAGAACTCCAAGTTGGCTCTGCACGGGGGTGAGCCCGTACGCCGAAAGCCACTCCCCTGCGGGATGCATTGCATCGACGAGAGCGACATCGAGTCGGTCGCCGCGGTCCTTCGGTCGAGCTGGTTGACCACTGGTCCAAAGGTCACTGAATTCGAGCAGACCCTAGCCGATTTCGTTCACGCCCCCTACGCCCGAAGCGTCAGTAGCGGAACTGCTGGACTGCACGCCGCGATGTACGCCCTGGAGATCGGCCCTGGCGATGAAGTCGTTGTTCCAGCCCTGACCTTTGCTGCGACCTCCAACGCAGTCATCTACCAGGGAGGAACGCCGGTTTTCGCAGATGTCGATCCCCGAACACTGCTGCTAGATCCGCTTCAAGTGGAAAGTAAGTTGACGCCGAGAACCAAAGCGATCGTGGGAGTAGACTACGCTGGCCAACCTTGTGATTACAGTGCCTTGCAAGACTTGGCCAATCGTGAAGGTCTGGGTCTGGTTGCCGATGCCTGTCATTCGCTGGGCGCCCGAGACCTGGGTCGACCGGTTGGAAGTCTCAGCGATCTCTCCGTCTTCAGTTTGCATCCTGTCAAGTCCATCACCGCAGCCGAGGGCGGAGTCATCACTACCTCAGACGCCAGCTTGGCGAATCGAATCAGTCTGTTTCGAAATCATGGGCTCAGCAAGGATCATCGTCAACGGACCGAAGAAGCCTCGTGGTTCTACGAGATCAGAGACCTGGGTTACAACTATCGATTGAGCGACCTTCAGTGTGCTCTAGCCACTAGTCAGATTCGCAAACTTCCTGGCTGGTTGGAACGAAGGAGATCCATCGCCACGCACTATGACACCGCGCTGGCTGGTTGCGGCCTGGCCGTCCCGGTTCAGACTAGAGCCGGCGTCTTGCATGCACGTCACCTCTACGTGATCAGGCTACGACTCGACCGCCTAGAGGTGAGCAGAGAACAAATATTCAAAGCTCTCCAGGCCGAAGGAATCGGGGTCAACGTCCACTACATTCCGGTGCATCTTCATCCCTTCTATCGGCGTGTGCTGGGCACTGGATCTGGCCTCTGCCCGGTCGCCGAAACAGCCTATCAGGAGATCATTTCCCTACCTATCTTTCCAGCGATGACTGACCGGGATGTCGACCACGTGGTCGAGGCTCTTTTCAAGGTGCTCCACGCCTACTCTCGGACGCGTTTCCACCAACTAGGTAGGAGCCCTGAGGGAATCGAGAAGCATTCTCCTCCCTCCGCAAGAGGCGCTGGCGAGGAGCAGTACGTCCAGCCGCTTGGAACACAGGGCTAAAGAGGCACCAAGTCATGACGATCCCAAAACCAGGCGACAGCCCCAACTCCGCCACGAGAGCAGCTAACTGCCAGTTCGTCGCTGAGGTATCGAGCAACCACAGCCAGGACCTGGGACGATGCCTTCGATTCATCGAGCGAGCGGCCGAGATCGGCTGCAGTGCGGTCAAGTTTCAACTGTTCCGAATGGACCAACTGTTCGCTCCCGAAATCCTTCGCCACAGCGCCGAACACCGTCAAAGAAGTGCCTGGGAGTTACCCGCTTCCTTCCTTCCCCACCTGGCAGAGAAATGTCAGGCTAGTAGCATCCAGTTTGCTTGTACACCCTTCGATCTGGAGGCGGTCGAGCTGCTCTATCCATACGTGGACATCTATAAGATCGCATCCTACGAGTTGCTCTGGCATCCCCTTCTGAAAGCTTGTGCTGAAACTGGAAAACCTCTAGTGGTATCCACCGGCATGGCTACCTTGGACGAGATCCGGGTAGGGGTCGATCAAATCAGGTCGGCTGGTTGTATGGACCTTACCCTGCTGCACTGCCACTCTCACTATCCCACCCCGGTCGAAGACTGCAACCTCGCAGCTATCGAGACCATGCGGCAGGCTTTTGGATGTCCCGTCGGCTGGTCCGACCACAGTGCTCGACCGGAGGTGCTCTACCGGGCGGCTTATCACTGGGGCGCCGCCATGATCGAGTTCCACTTCGACCTGGACGGTCAGGGCGAGGAGTTTGGCCCTGGTCACTGCTGGCTCTCGAGCGATATCCAGGAAATCATCGCGTCCCTTCAATCAGGCTTTACCGCCGACGGCAATCCCCAGAAGGTTCCCACCGAGCGAGAGCAACAGGAACGCACCTGGCGAGCCGATCCCATTGACGGCCTGCGCCCTTTTAAATCGACTCGAAGACTCCTTGCCCAGACCCAGGCTCAGAGCAGTAGCCCCCGTCCTAAAAGCAGCAGTACTGTCAAGAGCACAGCATCCGAAGAGTGTGTGGTAGCAGTTGTTCAAGCCCGGATGGGCTCAACCCGACTTCCCGGCAAGGTCATGAGGCCGATCCTGGGACGCCCCATGCTATGGCATATCGTCCAGCGAGTAAGCCAGACTTCAGGGGTAGATAAATTGGTCGTAGCGACCTCGGATCGATCGTCCGACGAGCCGATCCGTCGCTTCTGCCGCGAGCATCAGATCGACTGTACCGCGGGCAGCGAGCAAGACGTCCTCGACCGCTTCTACCAGACAGCTTCTACACACAAGGGTGACCCCCTGCTGAGAGTTACGGCGGATTGTCCTTTTGTCGACCCGAGGTTAATCGACAAACTCTTGGAGCTTTTCGGGTCTGCCGCCTACGATCATGTTGGAGTCGCCACAGGTGCGGGAGCACTCCATTCCGAACAAGGACGCTTCCCCGACGGCCTCGATACGGAGTGCTTTAGCTTTGAGGCCCTCTGGAGAGCCTGGAGCGAAGCAACCAGGCCATCCGACCGAGAGCACGTAACCCCTTATATGTGGCGGGTTCCAGGAAGATTTCGGAACGGGGCCCTGTTCCCTCAGAGGAACTATTGCCAGCACCGCTGGACCGTCGACACGGAATCCGACTTCGATCTGGTATCTCGGGTCTACGAAAATCTCTACCGGGAAGACCAAGCATTTTCGATGGATGAGATCCTGGACTATCTGTCCCAGCACCCTGAGCTGGCGCTGCTCAACCAGGATCTTATAGGCGCCGAGCAATACCAGTCGGTTTGGGGCTAGCAGCAGACTCCTCACAGGAGTCTTTGCAATCCGGACTCCCACGGCGGTGAGCATAGCAAGCTCAAGGAGAAGATGTGCTGAAAGGACAACTCCTCTATCAGAAGGCCAAGCGCTTGATCCCAGGGGGCATCCAGCTCTTGTCCAAGCGACCTGAGCTCTTTCTTCCCGGGCAGTGGCCCACCTACTACGAGTCGGCCAAGGGAATCGAGATAACGGACCTGGATGGGCAGACCTATCTGGACATGAGCATCATGAGCGTCGGCGCCTGCGTGCTGGGCTACGCCGATCCCGACGTCAACCGTGCGGTACAGGACTCGGTTGAGCGAGGATCGATGTGCACCTTGAATGCCCCCGAAGAGGTGGAGCTGGCGGAGCTGCTCTGCGAGCTTCATCCCTGGGCCCAGATGGCCAGGTACGCCCGCTCAGGCGGCGAGGCCATGTCGGTCGCGGTCCGTATCGCCCGCACCCACACCGGGCGAGACAAGGTCGCCTTCTGTGGATATCACGGGTGGACCGATTGGTATATAGCAGCTAATCTGAGCCGCAGAAACGCTCTGGACGAGCACTTGATGTCCGGCATCGAACCTGCCGGAGTGCCAAGCGGCCTGAGTGGGAGTGCTCTTTCTTTCTCCTATAATCGCATCGATCAGCTGCGAACCATCGTCGAAGAACACCGAGGCGAACTGGCGGCCATCGTCATGGAACCGCAGCGTGATTCCTACATCGCCCCCGGATTTCTGGAAGAGGTACGGCAACTCGCCAACGATTCCGGCGCCGTCCTGATCTTCGACGAGATCACTTCTGGGTTCCGCATGACAGTTGGGGGCATTCATCTCCTGCTTGGTATCGAACCCGACCTCGCCGTTTTCGCCAAAGCGATGGCAAACGGCTACGCCATGTCCGCCATCATCGGTTCGAGTCGCGTCATGGAATCGGCTCAATCCTCCTTCATCAGCAGCACCAACTGGACAGACCGGGTGGGGCCCAGCGCAGCCCTCGCCACGATCCGGAAGTTCCGTAAACACCGTGTACACGAACATCTGGTTCGCATCGGCGACCAGGTGATTCAGGGTTGGCGGCAAGCTGCCGAGACGACTCAACTGCCCCTCGAAACAGGGGGTCTAGCGCCGCTCGCTCACTTTAGCTTCAAGACGGAGCAAGACATTTTATTCTGTTCTCTCTTCATTCAGATGATGATGCAAAAGGGATTCCTGGCCTTCACCCAGTTCAAACCCTCCTTCGCCCATCAGGAACATCACGTGAAAAGCTACCTGCGAGCCCTTGAAGAGAGCTTTCGGGTCCTAGCTGAGATCAAGTCAGAGAAGGAAGCCCAAGACTTGCTCAAGGGACCGCCCGCCCGGCGAGGTTTCTTCCGGGTTCACTAACCCCTTGAGGTCGGGGCACAAAAATTTCCCATGCAACGAAGCCCATCGGTTCTCTTTCGCTGTGACGCCTCTCCGGAGATCGGGATGGGACACCTGGTGCGCTGCCTGGCATTGGCTGACGAGTTGGACATGAGTCACGGCTGCAAGGTTTCCTTTGCCATCAACCCGAGCTCAGCAGGGCCCGATTTGGTCCAGAGAGAGGGATATTCAGTCCACATATGTCCCCCTGCGAACGAGGGGCTGGCTGGCGACCGCTGGCTCAAAGACATTATGCAGGGAGTGGACCCTGAAGTCGTGGTCCTGGATGTCAGGAATGGCCCCTCCGTTGAGCTGCTCGAGTTAGCGCGGATGGAGGACCGTGTGATCGTCACGATTGACGATCCTGAATTGAAAAGACTCTCGGCTGATCTGGCCTTCTACCCCGGTGCACCCCAGGCAGATCGTCTCGACTGGATCGGTTTCGAGGGACAGTTGTTTGCGGCTCCCGAATGGGTGATCCTCCGGCGAAACTTCGCCGCGCGGGGATCGCGCCACGAAAAGTCGCCTCCCCGCGTACTGATCGCAACGGGAGGCAGTGATCCCGCCGGCCTCACCCTGGAAGCGGTGAGCGCACTAGACCAGGTAGAGGAGAACTTGGATCCCGCTATCATGCTGGGATCGTCCTTTTGCCACCATGAAGCCCTGGAGGCACTCCTTTCCCGGACCCGACGAGACTTCCAGATTCACACCGACCCGGCGGATGTGGCAGGCCTCATGAGCCGGTTCGACCTGGCGGTGGCTTCTTTTGGGGTCACCGCTTATGAGCTGGCAGCATTGGGTGTCCCTACCGTCTATTTCTGCCTCTCAGAGGACCACTCGGCTGGCGCCTCCGTACTCGACTCCCTCGGTGTAGGAATCAATACAGGACTCCACTCCGCTACTGCTTGCCAGGGGCTCCTGACCGAGAAGGTCTCACTGCTGGTTCGAGACAGCAGCTTGCGGAATCGAATGTCGGCCAAGGCGACCACTACATTCGACTCGCTCGGGGCTAGTCGGATCGGAAACCAGATCGTCTCACACC
>JAKZYH010000243.1:0-5926 GCA_047514575.1 Acidobacteriota bacterium
TTCCAGTTGGACCTGAGAGAAAACATCTTGGGACATGAGAACCCTCCTGTCTGACAGTTATTATAACTGTCAGACAGAGTAGTCCCAATCCCTGACGTTCTCTGGCCTTCATCCCCAACATCACTTTCGTGTCGTGCACCCATGCGCAGGTTTCCTGTACCCAACGAACTCCGCGACCAGGTAAAGGCAATCAGGAAGGAAGGTATTGTCGTCATCAAGGACTTCCTGACCAGGGAGCAGTTCGCAGATCTCAAGGAGGAGTGTCTTCGTCTACTCGAGGCAGAAGATGTTCCCCGAGTGGTCCACGACCACGGGGCTGCCAAGCTGGAACAAATCAACCTACTCCAAATCACGGCCAGGCAGGACTATCCTCGAGTATTTTCCCTGCTGGAGCATCCACGGCTACGAGATCTTGTCTGCATCGCCGAAAAACGGAAGGTCGACTTCCTCAAGGCTCATGCCACCCTGGAGCGCTTGACTCAACTCCAGGTAGACGAAGAGGATCGCGAGGCCGACCTTCATGTCGACACCTTCTTCAATACCCACAAAGGGTGGCTCTACCTGGACGATGTTGAGATTGAGAACAGTCCCTTCGTGTTCGTTCCCGGCTCTCACCGGTTGAGCCTGGATCGATTACGTCGCACCTACCTGGAAAGCCTCAATACGAACACGGGCTCCCGACGCATTCGCAGCAAGGAATTAGAGAAGCACGGGCACTCGGAAGAGATCTACTCGTGCCCCGTAAACACGCTCGTCATAGCCAACACCTGCGGCTACCATCGCCGCTATAAGGGGATCCCGGGAAGACAGCGACTCGCGCTCCACTTCAGCTTCCGGGCAAACCCATTCTTCCCCCCCAGTCTCAATGCCGAAAAGTGGCTCTCACGCAGAAACCCCTTGGTGCGCCGTTTCACCCGGTCAAGGCCTCTAAGCTGAAAGTTCATTCGCAAACGTGGCTTCGGTCTCCAGGCCGAAGGTCCTCTTCCTTCGAGCCTTTGGCTCGATGCACGGCGGCCTGGAGACCGCCGCCACGCCCTGACGCGAAGTTTCTTTCCTGTACGATCCAGCGCAGCCGGTGGCGGGGCTAGGCTGAAGCTTCAAGAATTCGTCGCACGTCTTTACTCTCCGAAGAGCGCGCTGTACGGGAACCGAACTACTTGGAGAAGACACTATTTATCAGAGCCGCGATCTATAACCGGTGAGGTTCTGGTAGAATCTGCCGGAAGGGGGCGGATCTTGAATACGACGACACCTGACTGGAAGGCGAAAACATCCATGAGTTGGCTACTGCTACTGACAATCTCGGCTCTCGTGAACTTTTCGCTTGCTTCCGCTTCCGCACCGACCTTCCGGATCTCGGTTGGCAAACCGGGCGTCTATCGGGTGCCTTACGAAGCCCTGGTGGCAGCCGGACTCCCTTCGGAGCCCGTAAAGAGCTCGGCACTAGGCCTACTCCAACGAGACGAGACCGTCCCCATCTGGGTTGCCGATGGGGGGGACGGAATCCTGGGACCGGGCGACTGGTTCGAGTTCGTCGGCAAACGACTGGCCGGAGAAAACCGATATTTCCACGAGTACTCCAGCTGGAACGTCTACTGGCTGCATCTGGACAGGAACTTCAGTCATCGCATGAAGGTGCAAGCCGCCGTTTCAAAGGAAGAAATCGAGACAGCGGGAGCGTCAGGGCTACCCCTCCGAGCCCTCCAGCATCTCGAAGAAGATCGTCTCCTGATTCGCCTTTCCGGGTATGAAGTCAAGGGCCTGGAACAACCAGAGGTGTGGTACTGGGCCAAATTGACCCAGATCGATTCCGACCCTTTCGGCGTGCCCCTGAACCTCGGCGACCTGGATACCACGTCTCCCCAGAAAGTATTTCTCAAGCTGTATTTCCGGGCGCTCTCTCACCCTCAAGGCTTAGCCAACAACGGGCTAACCGACCACCATGTAGACCTATCTCTCAATGGCAAACCCATCGCCAGCGCAAATTGGAATGGCAGAACCACCTATCTACTCGAGCTTCCTCCGCTCGAGGTAGCTGCATTTACGGCAGGCGAAAACAAGCTGACGTTGAGCGTGCCCGCTCGGACCGCTCCCAACGGATCGGATCCCGTGGTCGACGTAGCAATGCTGGACTGGATCGAAGTCGACTACCCGAGAAGTGAAGTCGTTATCGAGGGTCAGGCACGGCTCAATCTAGGGGAAGGTGCCGCCACGGGTATAGTCCGCCTGACCGCTCCCGGTGCAAGCGGCCTGGTGGCTTATGGAAACAAGGGCAGTCGCATCGAAGCCCCAGAGCTACCGCCTTCGGGAGCAGAGGGGCAGTCCACCGCCAAGCATCTGGTCTTCCGGCCGGCGGAGGCCGAGGACTCCTATTTCGTCGTACTCGATCAAAAAGTCAGGTTTCCGGAACAGATCCAGCAGGACCAACCTTCCGACCTCAAGTCCAAGACCCTCCACGCCGACTATCTGATGATTGCGCACCAGCAGCTGCTAGAAGCAGCCACTCCTCTGGCGGAATTTCACCGCGGGCGAGGCCTGAGGGTTGCCCTGGTCGACGTGCAGGATATCTATGATGAGTTCAACCATGGCATCGTCCACCCTCGTGCCATAAGAGACTTCATCGATCATGCCTATCGGCGTTGGTTGAAGCCAGCTCCCCGCTTCGTTCTACTGGTCGGGGACGCTAGTTGGGACACCAAGAACAAGACTGTGGATGACGCCAACTACGCCAACTGGACGACGCACCAGCTGCTCAACGGACCCCGCTTCGTCCTCAAGCAAAGCGTGGTCTACCGAAACGCACCCGAAGAAAACCGGCGCAATCTGATCCCCACCTGGAACTACCACTCGTCTCACGGCCATTCGGCCAGCGACAACTGGTTCGTTTCCCTGGAGGAAAAGGACTTCCATCCGGTCCTGGCCATTGGACGTTTCCCGGTGACCGAGCCAGAGGAAGTCCGCGGCATCATCGAAAAGACCATCCGCTATGTTGAGGATCCTCCGGTCGGCCCCTGGCGCCGAAATTCCCTTTGGATCACCAACGAACAGAAGGGTTTTCACCAGGCTTCGGACCAGCTCGCCACGATGGCCTCAGAGCGTGGGCTGGGAGTGCTGAAGGTCTATCCCCTTCCCGAAGATGCGGGCAACGCCGCTCACCAGACTCGACTGCGTGAGGCCTTTGATCAAGGACAGTTCCTGGTGCACTTCTACGGACACGGTGGACGCTACATCTGGCGGACCGGCCCGCCCGACCTGAAGAAGAACCACGATCTATTCACTCTGGACGATCTGGAGCAGCTCCAGCCCACTGGGCGTCTCTCCGTGGTACTCAGCATGACCTGCTTCTCGGCGCCGTTCGATCACCCCAACGCCGACTCGATCGGAGAGAAGTTCCTGAGATTGCCCGAAAGGGGAGCGGTGGGCGTCCTGGCTGCTTCCTGGCGGAATAGCCCGTCCTTCCAGTACAGCCAGAAGCTGGTGGACGAGCTGACCCAGCCCGGCACCATAGGCGAAGCAATTCTACGCGCCAAGCAGCAGATTCAGAATCCCAACCTGGTTGAGAGCTACAATCTCCTAGGCGACCCGGCGGTGCCACTCGCCGTGCCTCAACTCAGGGTGGCTCTGACACCTGCTTGGAGCGCACAGCCCAGCCTCAGCGTCAAGGCGGAAGTCGCGGCGTCCGAGTTTCGAGGCAGGGCGGTTGTCGATTGGCTTGATGAGTCCGGGGCGGCTCTGGACAGCCAAGAGCAGGCCGTCGAAGAACCTCGCTTCGAGGCTACCTATCAGGGAGCGCAGGAAAAGCTGAGCGAGGTTCGTTCGGTTCGGCTCTATGTCTGGGATGAGACATCCAGCGTGGATGGGATCGGTCGGAAGGATGTCCCCCCTCTCGCTTCCACGTCTGCTTCACAGCAAAGCGGGCTGGGACAGTAACCCAATGCCTGAACAGGGTCCTAAAGTCGAGGTCAATCCCAACGGGATTGCGTATTGCTAGCCCAGGGTTTCCGAACCCTGGGTCAACGTCGCCACCCCTTGGATTTCAACCCTGAATGGGTTGCGGACAGCTTCATCCATGCCTTCTCGTGGAGTTGTAGAAGTGACATAACTCCTGGCTACACAACCCTTTCAGGGTAGGACATAGGAGGGGACGCTGTTGACCCAGGGTTCGGAAACCCTGGGCTGGAATCCGGAATCCCTTCAGGATTCAAATCCTTTCGGTCAGCCTACTCCACCTCAAACGATTGCAACTGGACCGGCGTCGTATTAAAGAACCAAGTCACGGCGGCGTTGTTGAAAAACGCGTTCGCGGTCGCCAGCGCACCGTGATCGGTGTCCGGGGGATTTCCCCCAACACCATCAGGGTCAAGACTCGTGAAAAAGGTCGTCTTGCAAACGGCGAATGTGGTCTCGGTATCGTCGAATTCGATATTGATGTCGCAGCCCACAGCCGAGATACCGTTAGACACCACGGTCAGTGTGTGGTCGTCCGCTGAGCCCTGGGTCTCGTCCAGACCCGACATCGCCAACCGGAGCATCGCCTCATCATCGTGGCCCAGGCGGCGCTGCGCCTCCGTCGGGAACGTCCCCTGCTGCATCACAGCCTCGGTGCTGGCCGATCCCAGGGCCGCACAGACTGCCCTGTCCGGGTTAGCGGCAAACGCGTGCCCACCAGGAAGGGCGCCAGCCACCGTGTAGGTCGTCGAATCAAAGGTCGTGGTTCCTGGAGCGGCACACGGATCGTTGCTGCCAATGCGGAACCAGTGCACGCTGATATCATCGGGGGTACGGTCGTCGTCGCTCGAGCCAATGATCGTATCGACTCCAGCAGCCACGTTGAGGACTGCGTTTCCGCCGGCGGCCGCCTTGGTGTAGTTCTCATCGGCCCCCCCCAGGCCGGATTCGGTGGCGGCATTGGTATGAGCCAGGCCGAGGCAGTGTCCCACTTCGTGGAGGGCGATCGCCTCGAAGTCAAATTCTCCACCCGGAACCGTGTCACCGGCATTACTCGTCCCGAGATTGCCCGTCTGTCCGAGCTTGGCGGTCATCGTGGCCGCGATGTTGGCAACAGGCGTCACCATGGCGAGCGCGTTCGGACTTCCCGGGGGGATGCAGAGATTGATCGTCAGAGCTGCACCGGCTCCCGTGTACCCTTGCGGGTGCATGATGAAGAGCTGGTTGTTCAGGGCCGAGGCTGCTCCCAGAGCGTTGATAAAGGCGCCGCCCCAGGACACCGAGGTGAACCCGAGCGCGATCGGGATGAGTACAATTCCCAGCCAAATCCGTTGTTTTCGTATTCTGCTCATTAGAGTGTCTCCTTCCAAACAGCTCAGCGCAGCGGACTGAGGTTCTCACTGTCTATCAGGTTCATGAGCTGCCGCTCGGCGGCCGCCAGGTTCACCAGAGACTGGACCGAAGGAAACTGCCCCGCATCCGCTTGCAGCGCGGCAGTGGCGATCTCTCGTCTGACGTTGAAGGTTTCCTGTCCAGGATCCCCCGTGGCATTGTAGCTGGCAAGCTCGATCTCAATCGTGATGATATCGGCATCGGAGACATGAAAACCCATGCCTTGAGCGTCCAGTATCGCTTGCTTTTCCGCCTGGGCGGCCTGGGCATCGAACTCCACTACTCCGTTGTTCACCACCGAGGCGACCAGCTCATCCAGCTCTGCCTTGATCAGGGTCATGGTGTAGTCGCCCTGCCGTGCCCCGTAGGGCGGGTAGCGCACAACCACACGGCCGTCGCCGTACACCGTTACGGTGGTAGTCGTATCAGCTCCCGCCAACTCACCGGGAGTCCGGGAGTAGCTAGTGCCCGTCCGGAAACCGGGGTTTTCAGACTGCAACCTGTTGAATCGTAAACAGTTATTATACTTGAGACCGCTGACAGACCGGTTCGATCAAGCTCGATCCAGAGCGAGGACCACCAAGCG
>JAKZYH010000244.1:0-5440 GCA_047514575.1 Acidobacteriota bacterium
AAACACAACTATTACATGCCTACATAATACAGCAAGAAACCACACTTATCTCCTGTAGAATCAGTCAGTTATGTGCTAAAGTCTGAGGGAACTTCAGGATAGACAGTGATCTTGGGCGGGATTTCCGTAATCACCGCGCTCATGTGAATGGGGACCTCATTGATGAGCGTACTCTCGCCAACCCGTATCTCCACAAAAATGTCGAAAAAGCTGTCTGCCGGAAAATCCTGGCCCCTCTGTCGGGCCACGATCTGCCCCACCGAGCGTCTGGTGGGACTCTGCTGGATACTCACAGGACCCAGTGGACTGGAACCGACCAGGTCCAGCTGGACGATCTCGGTATCAATCACGTTCCTCCCATCGGATCCCGCCTGGGGATCCGATCTCTGGACCAGAAAGGGTCCTTGTGCTGCGACCTCCGCGTCGGGAATGCCGTTCAAAGTGAGGTCTATGCCAATCTGGGCTAGAGATACCGGGAACTCGTCGGGACCCCCTGGCGGGAATCCAGTCCCGTTAATCACCGTCGTAGCATCGCCTTCGGCGCCGAAGAGAGGCATGCAGGCAAGAGCCAGCACGCAGATTCCAATAGTTCTCTTCATTCTCAACTTCCTCCTTCTGGTTCTGAGAGACTCTCCCCGGTACGCGGCGGCCCGCACAGAGTGAACCGACCACCGGAGTGCAACCGCAGTTCTTAGAAAGGGGTTTTTGGCCAATTTAATCGAGTGGCCACAACTGGTCAACCCCGGGGTGGACCTGTACACTCCCAAACTGGAAAATGGCGGCCGGCAGCAAGACCACAACTCAGCCCGAACCAGAGAGACTCCTAACCTGGAGCCTACACCTTCTAGTACTCTTCGGTCTGGCACTTGCCCAGCCACTGTACGATCTGCTCGCCAGATATCCTCAGTTCTTCGTAGCACGTCACTCGGGTCTCGTGGAGCTGGGCCTGCTGACACTCGCCCTTTCACTGCTATTTCCCGCACTCTTTCTCCTACCGGATGCCGTCCTCTTACGCCTGTACCCCCGTTTACTGCCCTGGTGGAGGAACTCCCTCATCCTGCTCTTGCTCTGCCTGATAGCCCTGCCCGTGCTTAAGAGGGCTGGAATGGAGTCCGCCGCAATCCTGCTGCCAACCGCCCTCTTTCTGAGTGCAGCGGCAACCTATGCCTACCGACGATTCCCGTTCATCCGCCTTTTCGTCTCGCTGTTGATCCCGTCAATTCTCATCTTCCCCTCAATCTTCCTGCTCGGACCGGGGATCTCAACGCTTGTATACACCACCCAAAGCAGCAGCGAAAGCGAGCTGCAGCTGAGCGCTCCCGCACAGTCGGATGCTCCTCTGGTCATGGTGGTGTTCGACGAGCTACCTCTGAATTCCCTCCTGAACCGAGAAGGAGAGATCGATCCTCTTCGCTTCCCCAACTTTGCCGCCCTCGCCAGGGATTCCTACTGGTTCCCCGAAACCCAGACCATTTCGGACAGTACCATGCATGCGGTACCAGCGTTGGTAACGGGCAGGCACCCCGAACGGCGCCGGCTTCCGATCGCCACGGAGCATTTCCCCACTCTCTTCAACCTCCTCGCTGGCAGCCATCGAATGAAGGTCATCGAATCCGTCACTCAGCTATGTCCAGTCGAGATCTGTGATTCAGTCTTCGCGACGAGTGCCCTGGATCGCCTGGAGTCACTGGCAAGCGATTTATCGATCATCTACGGCCACCTGATTTTGCCTGGGAAATGGGCCTCGAAACTACCTGGTGTGCGGCAGAACTGGGGAAACTTTGCAGACCGGGGATTTCCCCTCAAGGACCGATTCCAACGGGCCAGCGGAGACGCTGTACGAACCTTTGAACTGTTTCTCGCGTCCCTGAAAAGAGAGGACGCGACAAGCTTCTACTTCTTGCACACCCCCCTACCCCACTCTCCATGGATCTACCTGCCTTCGGGAAAGCAGCACGGCTCGAGAAAAGCACTCCGGAGGCTAAGGAGCGGCTCAAAGTGGATCGAGGACGAGTCGGCCGTGGGAGTTGCCCTGCAACTGCACCTGCTTCAGGTCGGCTTCGTGGATCGCTTGCTGGGCCGACTCATCAAGAGACTCAAAGAGGAAGACCTCTACGACCGCTCGCTGATAGTGATCGTGGCCGACCACGGGATCAGCTTTATCCCAGGGCTACACCCACGACGATTGCATCTGATGAACTACCGACAGATCCTCTCGGTTCCCCTCCTGATCAAGGCACCGGGGCAAGATCGCGGCCAGAGGATCGACGGCAGGGTAGAGACCATCGACCTGCTTCCCACCATTTCCGACATCCTGAAACTGGAAATTCCGTGGCCTATGAACGGATCATCCCTATTGTCGAAGTCTCCGCCCAAGCGGCGGAAAAGAAGGGTCTTTACGGGACACAAAGAATACCTCTTCTGGGAGGATCCGGCTGAGACCCTTTCCAACACCTTCCTCTGTCGGAATGGAATGAACATCCCCACCGATTCGGAATCAGTGACTGCCCGGCTCGATTTCGCCCAAGAGACGAGCACGGAAATCCGGTTCATCGGTTGGGCTGTAGACGAGGAGGACCGGCGAGCCGCCGACCGAATTCTTGTTTTCGCCGACCATAGGCTGGTATCCGACCAGAGCGTGAATGTCTCTCGACCAGATGTTGCCCGATTCTATTCGGATCACCGCTTCATCAGATCGGGTTTCGACTTCACCCTCCCTCGCTCGACGTTTGAAGAAACGTCCCGAGTTCGACTCTTTGCCCTCCTGAAGGACCAGGTCGCCGAGACCAAGTATCCCCAGGATTATCCGTGGTCAGCCGCATCCTCCGAACCAACGACAGAGGATCTCGACTGGAGTCCGCTGACCATCTGCGCAGACGTGGGAAACAGGTCCTCCACTTTCCTGATCGAAAGACGCGGCTTGACAGCAGAACTGATCGGCGAACGCGAGCAAGCGAATAGGATCATCCGGAGAGCCGCTACCGCCGACCCAGACGGATTCCTGCGCGAGGGCCCTTTCCGAGAACTCATCGGAGCCGAGGCAGAAAACCTCAAACAGATTCCCGCATCCGGAATCAAGATTCGAATCGATCAAGAGGACAAACTCGAGAACGTCGATCCGAACGGACCCTTCGTGCCTGCTTTGTTGATGGGAGAAGTCTCCGGGAAGAGCTTGAGTTCGGAGGGACGCCTCATCCTAGCTGTCGCCGTCAATGGAACCATCCGCGCGGTGAATCCGACCACTCGGATCAAAGACGCGCCGACCGCATTCTTCAGCATTGTCCCAGAAGCGTCATTTAGAGCCGGTTCGAATCAAGTAGAGCTCTTCGTGGTACGCGAGTCCCCGGAAGGCTATCTTCTGGAAAAAACTTTGTAGGAGGGGCTGCTCAGCGACAAGGCAAGGCCATTTCTCATCCTTTGTCGTAGCGAGGCGCTTCAGTCAAAGTTCAGGGACAGACAGCGCTGACCCCTATTCGAGGTGGAAAAACCGATTCAGTCGTGATCACAATGCCCTCTTGCCTCAGAGGCATCAGACCCACAGGCTCGTCGGAGTAGATCTCGACGGTGCCGGATAGAGCCGACAACCCGGGAACGATTTCAGTCACGAATTTGGCGATCCGATCTCCCGGTTCCATGGTGAAGCAGCTCTTGTCATTGATATTGCCGTCGGAGTCACGAACGCGTAAGCCGACTTCGCTACTGGCCAATGCGTTGGGAGGGAGAAGGATGGTCACGCCGGTGTCGACCCCGTCCCCGACCTCCATGAAAAAGGATGCGCGAGTCAACAGGGCGGCCGGGCTCACGTTGGTGGACGTGAGGTTGCCCGCGGCGTCAACGATGTCGAACAGAACGCTAATGCCCAGGGCATCCGATGTAATGATGCCCCCGTAGCCGACCGCAAGCGCGTTATCCGGGTCGCTGTTCAGGCTTTGGATTGTTGCGGTTCCACCTGGTTCGAGAGTGAGGTCCACCTGGGCCGTGGACTCGCCTGAATCAGACCGTAGGAGGGCCAGCTCCCCATCATCCCCGCAGCTGACGACCATAGCCGTGGCGGCTTCCTCTCCCTGGAAATTCAGGATCCTTATCTTCGTCTCTACCCGGTTGCCCGCCGCGTCGACACCGTGCCCAATCTGGGGAACGTAGAAGACGTTCTGAATCTCGTCCGAGGCCAGGGCACATGGAACCTGAGCATTCACCGAATGTGTTGCAGCTAGGCAGATACCCAGCAGGAGTACACTGTAGATCGCTTTGAAAATGGACATGATCTCTCCTTCGTCAGGCGTCCCTGAAAACTAGCCAACGGATTCCAGCAGGTGAGAATATACAGCCGGAATGTCGCCCAAGACAATCTTTTCCTCGCCGACAGCGGCCTCATCCGGGAAACCAGAGACTGCACCCTACCGAGAAACAACCGCTCCGCGGCTTGGCCCATGCAATGTCTCTCTGAGTGCAGATAAGTGAACACCGACAGGAGATTTTGCGTTAGGCTCTTACTCTGTGCTTATAGAGTGTATCGTGGGAAGAGTGTTCTTGGTTTTAGGCACCGCTCTTCTGATCTGCGTCAGCCCCAGTCTTCAACTCGCCAATACCTCCTCTCTGAGTCAAGAGGCACGAGGGATCCTCGCACCCGACTTGACGGGGCTAAGCAGACGGGTATTCTCTCCCGCCGAGGTAGCATCACCCGATTCAAGGAGTCCATCCGTTGTCGGGTGTTGATCACCTGGCGGTGATTTGGCGAATATTGACCTTCTGTGAAGCCTCGCCTTCGCTAACGAAAGCGAAGCCGGGTTCGCTTCGTAAGGGATATGCAATCACCTGGTCGACATCAGCCCGATCGTGAGCTGATTCAGCACCCGCCGGCAATTGCGCCAACGATCAGAAAAGGCTCTTTTCCCGAGGCGACCGCATCTGGCAGGGCAGCATCGGGCGATTCATGGGAGAGGTCCTTTTCGCAAGCGAAAAACCTCAAGAAGGGCCGCCGCCTGTGTGTGCCATGGTCGCGGATCATCCCACGGAAAGCCGGGTAATGGGCCTCCAGCGCGTCCAGGACGCCTCGCTGGGTCGCAGGACCTTCAACCTCGAGCGTCACCTCGCCATCGACCTCCGCCAGTCTTCGCAAATGATAAGGAAGTACGACTCGGATCATCTCCGTCTTCGAACCCTGCAGTGACTCTTGATGCCTCTGTTCCAATGTACTGGTCCTAGCGAGCTGCCTCATACCGCAGACGTCAGAGAGGTCAACCCCAACGGGGTTGCGGCGTACAGCCCAGGGTTTCTGAACCCTGGGTTAAGAGCCATCCCTTTTGATCCCAACCCTGTAGGGGTGCGATGAGCCGCAGTGGCTCGAACTAAGTCAAACCATGTTAGACAAACGGTGAGGCGTCTGGAAAGGAGGAAATAGAGCGATAAGAGAGGCAAGACGCCGAAGCCTACCTGTGCG
>JAKZYH010000245.1:0-2587 GCA_047514575.1 Acidobacteriota bacterium
TATCGAGGAGCTCGGGGCTTCAATTTCGGCAAGAACTGTTCCTACATGCTGAGAATGACGTCGCTGCCGACCCTGAATCACTTGGCGCCTCTTGCTCTTGCGGCTGGGAGGACGAGTCGGATGACGCTGGCCGGGGCGGCCCTGGAAGGCACGGAGAAGGTCTACCTGACCCGGCTGCGAGGGGCGGAGCACGCCCGCATGACTTACCCGTTCACGGTGCCGATCCGGTTCGAAAACGATCCTGCCAGCGCCAGAGACATCGATCGAATCGAGGGAAAGGTGGTGCACAAGCGTCCCGAGTCCGTGGAAGTTGAGTTCGCGGTTCCCGATGGAGCACCCCTCGGCCTCTGGCGAGTATGGGTCGATAGCCCCGGCGGCCTAGTCGATGGTCCTTCTCTGGAGGTGAGCGGTTGGACAGAGTACGCCGAAGGGCAAACGGACTCGGCCGACTGGCGGCAGGGTCCGTACGGAGTCCATGGCCGGCTGGAAAGACCGGGTGAGCTGGATATCTACGAGATTGAGGCGGAAGCCGGACAGCCGCTGCACCTGTGGACCCTAGCGGCCCAGCTGGGTGTGCCCGAGCTGGATACGGTCCTGGTATTGAGGGACCCTTCTGGAAAGAAACTGGCGGAAAGCGACGACGTGGTCGCAGGTCAGGGAACCTTGATCGGTAACCCCGATTCCAGTCTGTTCTACACACCTGAGCAGGATGGTCGCCTGTTGCTGACCGTCAAGGATCGTCTCAGCCGGGGCGGTCCAGATTACGTCTATCGCTTGAAGGTGAAGAGCGAGAGGCCGAGCTTTCAGCTTTTCACGACACCGGAGAACGTGAGCGTAGCTCGCGGGGACTCGGTGCAGATCAAGGTACACCTGGTGCGCGAGACCGGCTTCCAGGGGGAAGTGTCGATCTGGTTCGAGAGCTTGCCAGGCTCAGTCGAACCCAACCGAGGGAAGTTCCGAGCCGATCAGCTCTTCGAACCCAACGCGGACGGGGCGGATATGATCATTCCCGAGATTCCCTTTCGCATCCACATCCCCGAGTCCCAGCCGCTAGGAACCCATGCTTTCGAAGTCCGGGGCGTTCTCACAAGCGAGGAAGCGCGTCAGGATCGTCGAATGGTAAAGGCTGAGACGACACTCATCATGGGTCCCCTGCTGGATGCGTGGAACTATACGCGGCGTCCCCTTCCGGAGACCTCCCTCACCATAGTCGAGCCCCTGGAAGGTTATCTCTCGGTCTCCAAGCAGCACGGAGGAGGCCGCTTGGGTCCGGCACTGAACCTGGCCCAGGGAGGCACCGCAACCCTCTCAGTGCAGGCAGAGAACATCCCCAAAGGTGCTCCCATCACCGTGAAGGATCTCCCCTCAGGCGTAATCGTCGATTCCGAATCGCGAGAGAACACCCAGATTAGGCTGATCCTCAAAGCAGATTCCGAGACCCCTTTAGGCACTTTCGAGATCTCGGCCGAGGCCAGGGTTCGAGATCGCTGGATCTACACCGAAGCCATCGATCTGAAGGTCGTTTCTGGAAACAAGATTCGAGCGGGTCGGTAGACAGAAGGGGCCCCAAGGACAACGAGTCCATCCGTGTTAGCCAAGCAAGTAGCGAGCCACCTGACACCGCCGAGTAAGCGAGGGTATCCGCATCCCCTTCTTGCCTTTGCCTTGCCTCGTTTCAGGACGGATTGAAGGGAGACGATTGGGTCCACGTCATTGGCAAAGTCAAGGGTAAGGGCGAAGGCATAGGCATGGGTCTCTAGTGGCGAGCAATGTTGAGATAAAGGTACGTCTCTCGACAGAGCAGGCGTCATTTGTGCGAGAGAGAGCTCTCTCGCTTTCTCCCCGCTCGTTCGAGCTGCTTTGCCAGAGCGATACCTTCTACCACGTTCCTTCAGGCCGCCTGAAGCTCCGCGAGTTCAAAGACGGCAGGGCCGAGCTCATCTCGTATATGCGTGCCGATCGACCCGGGCCCAAGCACTGTTCTTACGTCATTTTTCAGTGTCCCGATGCCCAGTCGCTGCACGAGGTACTTTCGCGTAGTCTGGGCGTACGTGGCACAGTGAGAAAGAGCCGCGAAGTCATTCATATCGGGCAGACCCGAGTCCATCTTGATGAAGTTGATGGCTTGGGAAAGTTCCTTGAGCTTGAAGTGGTCCTTGGGCCGGAACAGTCGGTTGAGGACGGCGAGACCATCGCCTCGCAGCTAATGAGTGAATTCGAAATCAATTCTGATAGTCTCATCGAAAGTGCGTATATCGATCTGCTCGAAGCGGCGTCTGCGTGAGAGCGCACAACCGCTTGGCACAACCACTAACGAGAGGACGCGTTTGCGCAACTCAACGATCGATGAAAAGGATTCCAGCCCATGCAAATGAAAACCACCGGCGGTGATGAGATTGAACTAAATCAGGAGATGCTAGACGGCCTCAAGATACGGCTCCGGGGACCGCTATTTTTGCCCGGCGACACCGGCTACGAAGACTCGCGAACTGTCTGGAACGCCATGATAGACAGCAAACCCGCGGTCGTCGTACGCTGCATCGGCGTTGCCGACGTAATCGCCTGCGTCCAGTTCGCTCGCGAACAT
>JAKZYH010000246.1:0-10144 GCA_047514575.1 Acidobacteriota bacterium
GGCTCCCAACCCTTCGATGCCGTTGAACTACGATATCGCCCCAGACGGTCGAAGCTTCGCCATGATCAGGAGGTCCAACGCGGACTCAATCCGAGTAGTGGTGGTCTTCAACTGGTTCGAAGAACTCAAGCGGCTCCTGCCTATGGATCAATGAATCAAGACTCAGTCCTGGACAATGGAGATGACTAGGACCTTGGTGTCGGCGCTGCGTCCGAGGAAATATCCTGCCACGGCCCCACCTGCGACCAGTCCGGCGACGGCGCCTCCGGTTGCAGACGTAGCACCTCCTTCATTCTCGGCGAGTTGGTAGGCCAACCCGCCGACAACAGCTGCCGGCGCCGCACCAATTGCCAACCCGATCGCTCTCCAGTTACCACTCACCTCCTTGACGCGAACCACCGAAACCAATCGACGCGGAACCGAATTCTGGCCCTTGGGGTAAGCTTGGTCGTGTGTCGTCTTCTTGACCTCGATAGCGAGGGTGTCGGCACCGATACTCTTGATCCTCCCTTCCAGGATCGCCCCATCGGTGAGTGCCACCGTTGCCTTCTTTCCGGTGACAACCTCGCCTAGTTGGCTCCACTTCAGGCTTACTTGTTCTTCCTTGGTGGCCAAGGCTGGATTGGCTAGGCTCAGCCAGCCCATGACGATGAGCGAGACGCCTCTCAGGGCATACCTCTTCAGAATAGCGCGACCTGAGAATTCCCTCCGAACATAGGACTCTGGTTTCATTGCTTGCGTCTCCTCCAGGTTTCGAGTCTGTTTGCCAATCCGGCATTTACCCTTACCTAAAGCAGAAAGGCCTGAAGGTTACAGATGGACCTTGACCATATCGCGACGACTGTCGGGATGAGGCCCAAGACTGCG
Organism: Acidobacteriota bacterium; assembly: GCA_047514575.1. Taxonomy (GTDB): domain Bacteria; phylum Acidobacteriota; class UBA6911; order RPQK01; family JAJDTT01; genus CAUZIZ01. The sequence continues at coordinate 868 of JAKZYH010000246.1, forward strand.
AAGCCACTACCACCAGCTTTCCAATTAGTCTCGGTCGAACACTGCCGTGAGAAGTTCCGCGTGAATCTAGGCCGCAAATAGGGAATCAGGGGGAAAGAACACCGAGTAGGTATCCAATCTCCTCGTCAACTTCCTCGGGATCGGCTACGGTCTCGGTGATCTGCTTGCGCAGGATTTGGCCGAACCTCTTTCGCATCCGGTGGACCCTCACTTTGACTGCCCCTTCACTCATTCCCAATTCCTGCCCCACATCGCGATAGCGTACACCCGCATTCTCCCCGGTGAGGAATCCTTTCAGCCGATCGAACTCCTCCCCGGAAGCTTTCTGAACTTCTTTTCGAAGCCTCTTCAAAGCGACTTCAAGCACTGTGGCAGCCCAGCGTCGCTCGAAAACAGTCTCGGGCGTTACTCTCTCAGTGGGCTCAGAGTAGTTGGCAGCTGTATCGTCGAGGCCGAGTTGGCCAAAGACTGATCCACCACCCCGCCTTTGAGCCTGCTCACGATCCCACTCGTTGGCAAGATAATGTTTGACTGAAGCCAGAAGGAACGAACGGAACTTTCCCCTTTCGGGGTCCGCGGCCTTGAGGTTCTTCTTCTCTAGCAGCAGGGTGAAGAACCCCTGGGTCAGATCCTCGGCCTTGGCTTGTTCAAACCCACGGTAGCGAATGAAGACATAAACCGGAGGCCAGTATTCCCGGCACAACTTTTCCAGGGCGTCCTCGGACTGCGGATTCTGGGTGTCAGCAGCAGCTAGGACAACACTCCAGTTAGTGGTGTTAAACCGCGTCCCTCTGGCCACTGGCATCGAGTTTGTTTTTTTAATGAAGGGTTGCACCGATTCGATCAAGTCCTTCGTGAGGAAACAAAGTAGCAGCAGTATAGCAAAGCGGCCTCCAATGATCTCACGGGTTTCTCAACATCAACGTGTAACCTTCGCCGAGTGTTTCTTTAGAAAGGGATTGAATGGCACCAGGAACGAAGACTCGAGCCCTTGTCATTGTAGCGATCTCGACCGTCCCGTTCACGACCGCTCACGGAGTGATCCAGAGCGCTGGAACAAACCCTGTTTTTGGATCACTCATCCACGCACCAGACAGACTTGGATGCCAAGTTGATATCAGTGATTTCGGTATACGTACCTAGGAACCGGTAAAGCGGAAGGAGGTAGTGATGCAACGGTGGCTTTTAGCTGGATTGATCTTGCTGCTAGGAATGAGTTGGACAGGGCTCTGGTCAGTTGAGATTTTGGCAAAACTTGAAGCTGCTGGGCCGACAGCTGCTGCGACCGATCTTGACATTGATGGCAATCTTCGCCTGGATCGCTCCGTCGTTCCCACTCACTACTCGCTTGATCTTACGATTGATCCGACGAAAGACCGCTTCTCTGGAAAAGTTGCGATTCGTGTCCAGCTCAGCCGCGAAACGAGTCTGATCCGTTTGCATGGTCAGGACATGAATTTTGCTCAGACCGCGATTGAGAGCGAAGGGAAAAGACTGCCTGTTCACGTTGTTAAAGGGAAGAATGGCGGGATTGCTCTCATTGTCGATCCGCCTTTACCAGCTGGACAGGCGACGATTCATCTCTCGTATGATGCTCCGTTTTCTCCGGTGTTAGCGGGGTTATACCGGGTCGAAGATCGTAGCCAGTGGTACGCCTTCACTCAGTTCGAGGCCTTGGATGCGCGTCGAGCCTTCCCTGGCTTTGATCAGCCTGAGTTCAAGACTTCCTATGCGGTGACCATGCGGGTTCCAGAGGGAATCATAGCTCTCACAAATGGGTCACAACAGAAGCGACACACAGACGGTCAATCGCAAGTGTTTACCTTTGCTGAGACAAAGCCGCTGCCAACCTATCTTGTCGCCTTTGCAGTGGGGCCTTTTGATGTGGTCGCCGGACCGGAAAACGCGGCTGGAAAACCTCCGCTACGCATTATCACAACCCAGGGGAAAGGCAAGCTCGCGGCATTTGCGCTCAAGCGAACACCGCTTATTCTCCAGTGGTTGTCAGACTATTTTGGGCAGCCGTATCCTTTTGCCAAGCTTGATCAAGTTGCCGTGCCAAACTTCGGGGGGGGAGCCATGGAGAATGTCGGGCTGGTCACCTACCGCGAGCGTTTGCTGTTGCTGGATGAAACTCAGGCGCCCATTCGGAGTCGGCTGTTGAGCCAGACGGTTATTGCCCACGAGTTGTCGCATATGTGGTACGGCAATCTGGTGACGATGCCGTGGTGGGATGATCTCTGGCTGAACGAAGCGTTTGCCAGCTGGATGGCCCCTAAAGTGATCGCCGATATTGATCCAGAACTCGAAGTGCCGCTGGAAGCTGTAGCCCGCGAGCAAGGAGTGATGGATCTGGATTCCAAACGCGATGCCCGAGCTATTCGTCAGCCGATTCGGCATGGTGGGGACATTCGTAACGCTTCTGACGGGATCACCTATCGCAAGGGGTCGGCTGTCCTGCGCATGACGGAAGCCTGGATTGGTGAAACTGCTTTTCGGGACGGGGTGCGCGCGTATATGCAGCAGCATGCCTATGGTTCTGGAGCAACTGCGGATCTGTTAGCTGCACTTGACAATGCCTCCGGCAAACCTGTGGCGGAAACGGTTCGGCTGTTTCTCGATCAGCCCGGGACCCCACTGGTCGATGTGACTCTCTCCTGTGATCAAGAACAGAAACAGCCTGCTGCGCTCTTGCTTAAACAGCGCCGCTATCGTGTCGCGGGCAGCGATGTTCCTGAAGGAAAAGCGTGGACTATCCCAGTGTGTGTGCGCTATGGGTTCGCTGCCGAAGGCGAGAGGGAAGCTGCAGGGCACCGCGAGTGTTTTCTGCTCGATGGCCGACAGCTGACGGTTACTTTGTCACAACCTGGTTGTCCAGTCTGGCTGCATCCAAATGCGGATGAGCAAGGCTACTACCGTTGGCGTCTGCAGCCTGAAGTGCTGAGCAGTGTCGTGAATCAACACCGCCAGGAATTGAGCTTGGTGGAACGTGTTGTGCTTCCTGGTCAGCTCCTGGCGCTATTGAGAGCGGCCCAGGCCAGACCACGCTTCAATGCAGCCCATCAGTATCTCCTGAGCCGGGGTATTGCGGTGTTCGACCTCAACTTCAGAGGGTCCGTCGGATACGGCAAGCGCTATGCCCGGCTCAACGACCGGCGACTCCGCGAACACGAGATCTACGATCTGGCCGATGCGATCGACTGGCTCAGGAAGGAAGGCAAGGTAGACGCGGAGAGCGTGGCCGTGATGGGCCGTTCCTACGGCGGTTACCTGACCATGGCCGCAGTGGCTCGCATACCCGAGTATTTCAGCGGAGGCGTCGCTTTCGTAGGAGTTTCAAACTGGGTTACGGCGCTTGAAGGTGCCTCGCCGCAGCTCAAAGCAAGCGACAGGATCGAGTATGGGGATATTTCGAATCCCAAAGACCGAAAATTTTTTCTGCAGATCTCGCCGATCACGCATGTGGCCAATGTAAAAGCGCCCGTCATGGTGCTCCACGGCGCCAACGATCCACGCGATCCGGTCGCCGAATCCGATCAGTTCGTCCGCGCCATCCGGGAACAGAGTGGCGAAATCCAATATCTCCGCTTCCCGGACGAAGGACACGGCATCCGCAAGCTCTCCAACCGGATTATCGCCTACCGCCGGATCGCCGCCTTCCTGGAGGGGGTCTTGCAGGTGAAGAGTGAGGCGGTGAACTGATATGGATTGAACATGGATGGACCCTGCGGGCTTGAAATGAGCTGGGAGGGGGATCTAGGCCGGATTTCTCATCGCTTGTCGTAGCGAGGCGCCGCAAAAGCCGTCCTGGCAAGGCTTGCGCCCGAGACCACTCGTGGCGAGCCCCCGCAGTCGTACTCGTGCAGTACGTCGAGGAGGCCGACGGAGCGTAACGAAGCCAGGACGGATCTTTGCGGCGACGCAGTAGACCAGCGATGAGGAATGCGTCAGGCTAGGGGGAGCCAGAGGGTCGAGATGGTATGACGGGAGTGCAATGGGAAGTAGGAAGACCCGAAGGCAGAGCTGAGTGAAGCGGCTGGCACCGACGGACAACTGAGGGAGAGATCGTGATCGGCCAGACCCTTTCCCACTACAAGATCACTGACAAGCTCGGCGAAGGCGGGATGGGCGAGGTGTACCGAGCTGAGGACACCACTCTGAAGCGCGAAGTCGCCATCAAGGTTTTGCCGGGACAGTTCACCCAAGATGGTGACCGTTTGGCCCGCTTCGAGAGAGAGGCTCAGGTCCTGGCCTCGCTGAATCATCCGAACATTGCCGCCATACACAGCTTTGAACACTCGGATGGAGTTCATTTTCTTGCGATGGAATTGGTGGAGGGTGAAACCCTGGCTCAGCGTGTCGCCAAGGGACCCCTGCCCGTTGAGGAGGCTCTAGAAGTCTGTCGCCAGATTGCCGAGGGTCTGGAATCGGCTCATGAGAAAGGCATCATCCACCGGGATCTGAAGCCTGCCAACGTCAATATCACTCCCGAGGGTAAGGTCAAGATTCTGGACTTTGGTCTAGCCAAGGCATTAGAGGGCGAGATCCCTGCTGCCGACATCTCCCAGTCACCCACGCGAACGGGCGAGATGACTTCTGCTGGGGTGATTCTGGGGACTGCTGCTTACATGAGCCCCGAGCAGGCCCGTGGTAAGCCCGTAGACAAGAGAACCGATATCTGGGCCTTTGGCTGCGTGCTATTTGAGGCTCTGACGGGTAGGCAGGAATTTGGTGGAGAGACGATCTCCGACTGCATTGCCAAGGTTCTTCAAAAGGAGCCGGATTGGGAGGCATTGCCCAAGGACACTCCCAGGGCCATCCAGAGACTGCTCCGTAGGTGTCTTGAGAAAGATCCTCACGAGCGCCTCCACCACATAGCCGATGCCCGGATCGAAGTCAGAGAGGCTCTGAGTCACCCTCTTGGCATCACCCCTCTCCCAGTTGAAGCACCCTTGCCCCGATCATCCTGGCGACTAGCCCTTCCATGGGTCTTGGTAGGTGTCCTGATAGTCGCCTTGACGGTGGCTTTGATTGATCCTGGTGAGACACCCCACCGGGCTGGCACTACCCACTTCCTCATCTCGCCGCCTGAGACCCTAACCTTGGCGGGAATCCCTATTGTTTCGCCCGATGGGAAACAGGTCCTCTTTGTCGGTACTGACGAAACTGGCAAGAAGGGACTTTGGGTATTCAAGATGGATTCCTCCGCATTCGCCCAGAGGCTGGATGGCACGGATCAAGCTCAAGCTTTTTCTGGCTTCTGGTCTCCAGACTCCCGCTACATTGGATTCCTTGCAGAGGGGAAACTAAAGAAGATCGATCCCTCAGGCGGACCTGCCGTCTCCTTCGCTGATGCTGTAGGGTTCGTTCAGGGAGTAACCTGGAACCGGCAGGGGACAATTCTCTTTGGTAGCTCTAGAGGACCGATTTACCGTGTCTATGCTGCAGGAGGTGAGGCGACAGCCGTCACCCAGCTCGATCAGTCACGTCAGGAGGAGACCCATCGATGGCCTTACTTCTTACCCAATGGTTCCCATTTTCTGTATAAGGCCTGGGCCAAGCGAGAAGAGGATATGGGTATCTATGTCGGCTCTCTAGACTCCAATGAAACCAAGTTTCTGGTCAACACTTCGAGATGGTCGGCCGTAGCGTATTCCCCACCCGGCTATCTGCTCTTCGTTCGCGAAGGGACACTGATGGCCCAACGATTTGACGTTGCTCAGCTGGAGGTATCGGGTGAAGCTTTTCCGATCGCCGAACAAATGGGACGCTTCTCTACCTTCTCCGTTTCAGAGAACGGTGTGTTGACGTATCAGACCTCTAGCCCGAAAGGTCAGCTCGTTTGGCGGGATCGATCGGGTAAGCTGCTAGAGACAGTGGGTGAACCCGGAGGCTATATACACATTGACCTTTCCCGTGATGAAAAGCGGGTAGCAGTCGCCAAAGACGCGGGTAGCTTGGGAGTAGACCTTTGGTTGCTCGAACTGTCCACTGGCATTTTCTCCCGATTCACGTCTGATCCTGCTAGAGATGAAAGCCCCATCTGGTCGCCGGACGGCAGGCGTCTAGTGTTCAACTCTCGGCGAACGGTTCCAGCAGGCCTTTTTCAGAAGACTGTGGGGGGAAGTGAGGTGGAAGTACTGTTTGAGGAAGCTAGTAGTTGGCCCCAGGCCTGGTCCAGGGACGGAGACATCCTCTTCCTCTCTATAAGAGCTGAGGGGGCATCGCTATATGCCCTGCGGCAAGACCAAGAAGGCAAATGGGAACCGAGGGTGTTGCTTGAAAACTCCTCTGGCAAAGACGGTTTCCGACTTTCTCCGGATGAAAAATGGATCTCGTACGACTCCAATGAGTCTGGAAGGCGTCAAGTGTACATTGCCAGCTTCCCAGACTTCTCCAACGAACGACAGGTGTCCAGAGCCGGTGGTGTTCGGGCCAGGTGGAGGGGAGACGGCAAGGAGCTGTTCTTCCTTCAACTGGACGGCAAACTGATGTCCGCAGAAGTAAGGCAGGGTGCCGCTCTAGAGACGAGTATTCCCAAGGTCCTGTTCGACTCAGACTCAGGTGGCTCATCCTTTGGGATTCCATATGACGTCAGCAGCGACGGCCAGAGATTCCTGCTTGTTGAAGGCGGTGAAGGGATTATAGGGCCCATGCATGTCGTCCTGAACTGGTTTGAGGAACTCAAGCGGATGGTTCCGACGGATAACTGAGACGAGGCACTGTGATCGGCCAGACCCTTTCCCACTACAAGATCACCACCAAGCTGGGCGAAGGCGGCATGGGCGAGGTCTACCGCGCCACCGATACCAAGCTGAACCGCGATGTTGCTCTGAAGGTCCTACCTGAAGCCTTTGCCGCAGATCGGGAACGCATGGCCCGTTTCTCCCGTGAAGCCCAGGTACTGGCGTCTCTGAATCATCCCAATATCGCCTCCATCTACGGTCTGGAGGACTCCGCCGACAAGCACGCCCTAGTGTTGGAGCTGGTGGAAGGGGAGACACTGGCTGAGCGCATCCAGAAGGGAGCCATTCCAATTGGGGAGAGTCTGAAGATCGCCCTTCAGATGGCCGAGGCACTGGAAGCAGCGCACGAGAAGGGCATCATCCACCGCGACCTCAAACCCGCCAACGTGAAGATCACACCAGAAGGTAAGGTGAAGGTCCTGGACTTTGGCCTGGCCAAGGCGCTGGAAGATGAAACTCCTGCTACTGATCTGACGCATTCGCCGACCCGAACTGGCACAGCTGTCGGGGTGATCATGGGAACGGCAGGGTACATGAGCCCAGAACAGGCCCGTGGACAGGCGGTAGATAAGCGGACTGACATTTGGGCGTTCGGGTGTGTGCTGTATGAGGTGCTGAGCGGCAAGCAGGTGTTCGGCGGTACAACCGTCACGGACATCCTGGCAGCGATTGTTCACAAGGAGCCCGATTGGGAGGCACTACCTGAGGGCACCCCCAGAGCCATCCTGAGATTGCTTCGCAGGTGCCTTGATAAGGACCCTCATGAGCGCCTCCACCACATAGCCGACGCCAGAATCGAGATCCGACACGCTCTGAGCGAGCCCTCTGATCATTCTCCTGGGGAAACCGCAACTGCGACCTCGGCCAGATGGAAGCAGCCAATACCCTTAGCGGCAGTTGGTCTGTTGATGGTTCTGATAGGGGTATTCGTGGGTCCCATCCTGTGGAATTCCAAAGACGACAGCCATCCTGCACCACCCACGGTTACTCGGTTCCCAATCGACCTTCCTGGCGGTGCCGCGAATACCTTGGCGCTGTCCCCTGATGGAACCCAGTTGGTCTACGGTGCCGTTCGAGACAACACGCGCCGTCTTTATTTACGAGCCATAGATGGGCTGGAGGCCAAGGAGATTCCCGGCACGGAGGGCGGCTGGGCTCCATTCTTCTCTCCTGACGGGAAGTGGGTGGGCTTTTTTACTGCTCCTGAACAGGGTAATGAGGAATTGAAGAAATGGCCTCTGCTCGGGGGAAATCCGGTGACCATCTGTGAGGTGGGTGTAGGCCGGGGCGGGAGCTGGGGAGAGGATGGCACCATCATTTTCGGAAAGCGAGACGGCCTCTGGCGAGTTTCGTCTAGCGGGGGCATTCCCGACCCAATAATCCAGGACAAAGCCATCCACTACCCCCAGATTCTTCCTGGGGGAAAGGGGGTGCTTTGCTGGATCGGGTCAGAAGGAGAGTATGGCGTTGGAGTGCTCTCTCTGGACACTGGCCAGCAGAAGATTCTCGTGAAGGGGGGCTTCAAGGCGCGTTACCTGCCCACAGGACACCTAATCTACTCTCAGGGAGCCTCCGTGCTGGCGGTACCTTTCGACCTGGACTCCTTGGAGGTTTGGGGACCAGGGGTGCCAGTGGTGGATGGTGTGTGGGCAGTAGCACGGGGGGCCGTGACACAGTTTGATGTGTCTCGGAGCGGATCGCTCGTGTATGTACCCTATTCCTATGTGGACCAGGCGGCCTCACTGGTGTGGGTGGATCGGGACGGGCAGGAGGAGCCGTTCCTCGAAGACCAGACGTCTCTAGATGTGCCCCGATTGTCCCCGGATGGTAAGCGTCTCGCTGTGCAGACAAGGGGCAATATCTGGACCTGTGAGATCCAGCGATGCGTCCTGTCCCCTTTGACCTTTGAAGGTGGAAGGTTACCGGTCTGGAGTCAGGATGGTACGGAGCTGTATTTCGAGGCCGGCCGCAACATTTGGCGGATCGCTGCCGACGGAAACGGTGAAGCTGAGGTGCTCCTCGAAAGAGAGTCCTGGCAGTGGCCTCTGTCCTGTTCTCCCGACGGGAAGGTGCTGGTATTCGTGGAGGGGACGCAGACTGGTACGGACGTTCTCACACTGCGGTTGGATAGCCAAAAAGAGATCGAGCCATTGCATGTATCCCGGTTCAGAAAGCACGGACCGGCTTTTTCACCGGATGGGAACTGGATCGCTTTCGCCTCCAATCGTTCCGGAAGAGACGAGATCTATGTGAAACGCTATCCGACGGAGGGTGGTCTGATTCCCATCACAACGAAGGGTGGAACTCGTCCGCTTTGGTCGCCCGACCAGACGGAGATCTTCTATCGCAACGGTGACAAGATGATGGCGGTTTCTATTCAAACGACACCGGATTTCAAAGTAGGAGAACCGGAAGAACTCTTTGAAGGCTACCCCAGTGTCTACGATCGAAACCGTGACTACGACCTCACCCAAGACGATCAACGGTTCCTGATCGTGAAGAGAGGCGAGGAGCCAATCCCCAGCCAGGTC
>JAKZYH010000247.1:0-3901 GCA_047514575.1 Acidobacteriota bacterium
GATCCTGGCCACTCTGGACATCGTCGTTCTTCCAACCCAGTTCGTAGAGACCGCGATTGCCCTCAGCATCTGCTACATCGCACTGGAAAACATGTTCGTGCGAGAGATCAAGTACCGCTGGGTCATCACCTTCTTTTTCGGCCTCATCCATGGCTTTGGCTTCTCCAATATCTTGCGGGAGATGGAATTGCCCCGTAGAGGTCTGTTCACGTCACTCCTGTCATTCAATCTGGGAGTAGAAATCGGGCAGGTTCTGGTCATCCTGCTGCTCTTCCCTTTGATCCTATACATCAGCCGAAAACCCTGGCACCCACTTGCCATCACCCTCGCTTCCAGCATCATCCTGGCTCTGGGTGGGTTTTGGTTCGTGGAGCGGATCAGATAGGACAAACCAAGAGGTCGCACGTGCGACCCTCGGACGTTCCGACGTGCGACTCTTGATCCGGCGTACGACCTGTGACCCGTACATCTGAAGCTGCTATAGTGGGCCCCCATGAAGCCTCAAAAAAGTCCCGTTGATCGGAGAAGTTTTCTGAAGGGAGCTGGGGTGGCGGTCGCCGGAGTCAGTGCCTATTCGGCGCGTGCCCATGGCCGTATTCCCGGTGCCAACAATCGTCTCAACGTCGGCCTCATCGGCTGCGGCAACATTGGAAACTCTCATCTCAAAGCTCTCCTGAGCATGGCGGATGAAGCCAACATCGAAGTCGTGGGAATCTGCGACGTCTACCAGACGCGGGCCCAGCATTTTCAGGACCGGATTGCCAAAGTAGGCGGCAACCCAACCCGCAAGGGAGACTACCGGGAACTCCTCGAAATGAAGGAGATCGACTATGTAGCCATCGCCGTTCCCGAACATCAGCACGCTCAGATGACACTGGATGCGCTGGACGCAGGCAAGCATCTCTATTGTGAGAAACCGATGACTCACACCATCGCCGAGGCCCAGGCTGTCGTGAGCAAGGTAAAGCAGACTGGGCTGAAAATGCAGGTCGGTGTGCAGAGCATGAGCGACGATAGCTACTCGAGTGCCAACAGGGCCATCCGGGCCGGCAAGTTGGGACCTGTAGTCGAGGCCCAGATGGATTACGTCCGAAACTACCCGGCCGATCTGGGTCCCTGGAAAAGAGGGGTCCTTCCGGACCTGCCCCGACCCTCCGATCTGGACTGGGACGCCTGGTTGGGTTCGGCTTCGAAGCGGCCCTGGAGTTCGTCCCGCTACTACGAATGGCGAAACTATAGAGACTACTCGGGAGGGATCTCCTCTGATCTGTTTATTCACCGGCTCACTCGAATCCTGAAGGCCTGCGATTTGACCTATCCCCGGCACATGGTGGGGATGGGAGGCATCTATCTCTGGGATGATGGTCGTGAACTACCCGACAACTTCGAGCTATTGGGAGAATACCCGGCCGTCGAGGGTGTCACGCCCGGCATGACGGTGCACATGCTCGGAACCATGGCCAATGAGCACGGCCTGGATCACTGCATCCGCGGTCACGAGGCGACGCTCGTCTTTACCGACGAAGGATGGAAGATCATCGACGAGGAGTCGAAGGAGGTCCTGGAAACCCACGTCAAGACCGGTTCTGAGAGTATCGGACTGCACCATAGGAATCTTCAGAGCGCAATCCGATTCGGCAGCACCCTGGCCTGTCCAACCGAGCTGGGCCTTTACGGCGTCACTGCCATCGTCATGGCCAATGAATCCTGGTTCCAGAAGAAGATGATTTCCTGGGACTTCGAGGCTTCTAAGATAGTCTAGCGGTTCGTGTTTAGCCTGCACAAAGGGTTCGTTCAAGAATAAACCTTACATTCTGGCATCTCATCCTCACGCCATCTTCGGCCGCTCCTCAATCGCGGTAGCCTGGGTTTTCCTGGGCTAGACCCTTCCAACCAGTCGGTAGAAAAGCCTTTCGTAGTCTCTCGTGACTCTGTCCCAATCGTAGTGCGCGCGCACCCAGCCCTGAGCCTTGAGTGAATAGTGACGATACGCTTCGGGGTTGGCACAAATCTGGCTCATCAGACGACTCAAGGCGGTGACATCGTTGAAGGGATAGATGATACCCGCCTCTCCGACGGCCTCACGGTTCTCGGGGATATCGTTGACGAGCAGCAAGCATCCGGCTCCCATTGCCTCCAACAGCCCCGGGTGGGTCCCCCCCACTTCACCTCCATACACATAGCAAAGACTGTGCGATAACAGCTCGCGATAGCCGCTACCGTAGATCGCCCCGGTTAAAAGGATGTTCCTACCCTCGGACAATCGCTCCAGTTGACGAATGTAACTCTGGTTGTAGGGAGCATCACCCACCACTACCAGAGGAAACTCCACACCAGACTGCGTATGCGCCTCCATCACCAGATGGGCATTGTTCTCAGGCTCCAGTCGGCTCACGAACAGAAGATACTCGCGCGGCTTGAGACGAAGTCGATCGATTATCTCCTGACTACTCGACCTCTCGACCGGAGCTCCATAAGGAATGTACTCGGACCGGAATCCATATTCCTGGGAATAGTAGTCCTCGGTGGTTCTGGAATCGGTGACGACACAATCGGGCACCCAGGTAGCCAATCTCTCGCCCAGGTGATGAAATGCCTTGCCGATTCGTCCCCACTTCTTCCGCAGCCTCTCGATACCATCTACATTGAGCACCACCTTCTGCCCAGCCAACCTCGGGATCCAGCACAGGAAAGAGTTCGCTGCATTGCAGACAAGAAGCACGTCATACCCCTTGAACAGTGAGAGCAGCACACTGAAAGCGGTATGGGTAACGGTTTCCAGATATTTGTGCTTGAGACATGGAGTAACTCGAATGTCGACCCCTTTGTAGAGCCGAAGATTCCGGTCGACGAAGTGATCTCTGCCGTATACCGTGACCTCGTGTCCGCGTCTGACCAGGCGAATGGACAGCTCCTCGGCAAAGGTCTCGAAGCCCCCGTAACTAGCTGGGATACCACGATTCCCAAGAATCGCGACTTTAAGAGGATGGCCTCGCTTGAGCTTGGATTGCATAGGGAGCCGTCACGAAGAAGAGCAACAATATGACGATCTCGGCGTCGCCAAAATTGTATTCGAACAACCCCGCAACCTGAAACGCAATCACGGCGACCGCACCGTTCAGCGTCAGGTAGCGACAGAATTCATCCGAGGATTGCCGATACAAGCGTATCAGGCTACGGGTAATCGACAGCCAAAGCGCCAACCACACGGCTAGGGTCAACAGTCCCAGCTCCGCTCCGATCTGAAAAAGGTTATTGTGCAAGTGCTGATATGCCCAGTCGGGGAACTCTTCGTGGGAACGATAGCCCAGGGATGAGTGGGACAAGAGTCCGGGTCCCACTCCGAACCAGGGATTTACACGCATCATCCGCGCCCCGGTTTGGAGCAGTTCTCCCCGAATACGAGTGGTCGTGTCGGTAACGTCAAGACCGGATTCCAGCCGATCTCGAAAGGGCTGAGGCAAGATCAGAAGCACCACCATCAAGGCCGCTAGACCAATCAGTACCCACTTCCACCTGATGAAAGTCAGGAGGACAAGGCCTCCCACAACGACGCCTATCCAGGCGCTCCTCGTCATCGTCAAGACCAACGTCCACAGGATAAGGGCGAGCCCCCCAATCCAAAAGAAGAGGCTCCACTTGCCCACAGCGGGAGCCATTGCCTGGTCTACCCCGGTTGCCTTCCCCGCTACAGGGTGGGAGCTGCGGGCTAGGAACCCTCCCCTCCAGCACAGATAACCGGCGAGAGAGAGGGCAACAAACATGAGTTGCCCCGAAAAGGTCATCCAATGGCTCATGAACCCTGTGATGCGGTTCAGCAGATCGACGTCCAGGAGCCAGAAGTACTGGAGCACACCGTAGCCAGCGCTGGCGATGACGAAGACATGGATCCAGCGTAGGG
>JAKZYH010000248.1:0-6415 GCA_047514575.1 Acidobacteriota bacterium
CCTCGCCGGAGGGATTCAACAGCGGCTTGAAGAGATCCAGTGTCAAGATGGTTGCGGTGGAATTCAGCACCGAATTGACGGTGGATTGAATCGCCCCGAACAGGGCCGCCAGGAAAAGCCCACGGAGCCCAACCGGGATGAGCGTCTGCAGCATGTGCACGTAACCTTTGTCCGCCTCGGGCCGAATCTCATTCCATGGAAGCTCCATGACCTGGGGATACTGGGCGAACAAGATCAGACCGGGAACCACAACAATTGCCGGCATCAGCACTTTCATGTAGCCGGCCAGGACGATGCCCATGCGAGCGTGATACAGATTCCTGGCCCCAAGAACACGCTGGATCATGAACTGGTTGATGACGTTGTACCAGATGCTCACCGAAAACAGACCGAGAAGCAGACTTGGCCAGGGAGTGGTTGCGTGAGTCAGGGGCTGAAAGACAGACAAGCGATTGTAATCGTCCACGCGGGCAACGTTCTGGGCATTAGCCTCCACGACCTGCTTCCAGATGCCGGCGTTAGCCTGATTCCGCTCGATCATCGTCTTCCAGCCGTCGATTAGCGAATGGCTTTCGCCCGAGAGCATGTACAAGCCCAGGACCGTCACCATGAGCCCACCTACGATCATCACGATCACCGTAAAGAAGTCGGTCCAGGCCACCGATTTCAACCCGCCATAGATTGCCCACGAACCGGCCACGCCACCGAGGATGATGATCGCGACCCACAGGTTCCATCCGAACAGGTTCTGCAGTGCCAATCCCCCGCCGTAGAGAACGGCTGCCAGAAAGGCGACAACGTTGCTGATCACCGTTACGAGAGCAAAGAAATATCGGAGGACCGGGTGGAACCTCCTCTCCATGAATTCGGGTGTCGTAAATACTCTGGAAGCGAGCAGGAAGGGAATGAAGAACCATATCAGCAGTGAAAAACTGAGTACATTCCCCCATTCGGCCATGGCCACGCAGATTCCGTAGATGAAGGCTGCCCCGATCATGCCGATGAAATGTTCGGTGCTGATGTTCGACGCAATAAAGGAACTACCTACGACGTACCAGGGCAGGGATCGCCCTGCGAGGAAGTAATCATCTGAGCTGGTTTTCTCCCGACGTCCCGCCCACCAGCCGATGCCACAGAGCACGAGGAAATAGATCACGAACGCGACGTAATCCCAAGTTTCCAGCGGAAAAGCGTTCGTGCCTTGCATTGAGAGCTCTACTCAGCTTCGCAGATGATTCCGATCCTTGCTACGCACCTGCGGATCTGTTCTGCAATGCCCTGCGAACGAATGGGCGCAGGCAGACTTGATACATCTCGGGGATGGGAAACACAAGGAGCCAAGGGGAAGATCCACGAGCACTTTCGTTGAACAATACGAACACCTCCGAGTAGACTGGTACCAGACTGCGGTTTTTTCTGGGCGGATTGAACCTTTCGGCACTCGATTTGATCAGTGTGGAAGGATTGTCTACTAAATGAGACGTTCTATCCTCAGCGCCATTCTAGTCCTATCATCATCTTCGATCCAGGCGGACAAATTCTGGGAGGAGCTTCCGTTTCAGGAGTGGAACCGGAAGCAGATCATTCAAATCTTGTCCAAGTCCCCCTGGGCACGTCAAGTCCACATCCGGTCGGAGAAGATTCGGGCGTTGTCTCGAGGGTCCGGCGAGGTGCCAAGCGCATCAGGTATAGGAGGGGGTCTGATGACGCGGAGCGGCCCCGCACAGGTAGGAGATGGCCCGTTTGGGGGAGGTGACTTTGACAGCACTGGCGGTGCCTTCGGCTCCTTTCATCCGTTGTTTGTGCGATGGGACACGTCTCTGCCGGTGAGGCAGGCCATGGCGCGCCTACGTTACCAGGGGGCGGCCCTCGCTTCTCCCGAAGCCCAGAAGCTCCTCGAGTCGGAGCGAGATCACTTCGTCATCTGCATCGCTGGTCTGCCACCCCAGATGGCGCGGCTCGCAACCAAGGAGAAGGACCGCATTCTGGAAGAGGTCCGGGTCGAGTCCTTCCTCAAGATCAAAGGACGACCGCCGTTGGCTGCAGAGGTCGTCCAGCTACGCACCGAGCAGGGCTGGGCTGAGCTCCGCATCCTCTTTCCCAGACGCGGTTCCCAGGACATCCGCCTCAAGGACAAGAGGGTCGAGTTCATCAGCAAGATCTCGAAGCAGAAGATCTCCCGGAAGTTCAAGCTGAAAGATATGGTTTTCAAGGGAATCCTGGAGCTGTAGAGCGGCGCAGGTTCTATGAATAGATACTCCAAGTCAGGAAGGCCACTCGTCCCGATTGTGACACTGGTTCCCATCCTGCTGGTGTCCTGGTTTGGGCGGCTCGGGGCAGCCCCTCCGCAGGACCAGACTCCCACCTTTCGAGCCGAATCGGACCTGGTGCTGGTGGATCTGGTTGTCACGGACCGCCAGGGTAACTTTGTTGACGACCTGAAGCTCGAGGAGGTTCCGGTCCTCGAGGACGGAAAGGTCCAGGACGTCCGATTCTTCAGACTCGAGCGAAGGACAGCTGCCGCGCAGGATCCCGACCCGGATGGGGTTCCAGACCCTTCCCGGGAACCCCCGTCTAGACAGACGAAGACGTCGGCAGCCGGTGGATACTACCTCTTCCTGCTGGACCTGCAGACCATGGATCACAACTCAGTGGAGAGGAGCAAGGAGTCCATTCGGGAGTTTCTACGTTCGAAGATCGATTCACGAGATCAGACCATGCTGGCTACGATTCGTCCCAAGTTCCGTGTGGACCAGCCACTGACCAATGATTTCTCGAAGTTGGAGCGAGCGTTGGATACGGTTTCCTACCGCCACGAGAAGGCGAGTTTGGAAAGATTTGCAGAAAGGGTGGACTATATCTTCTCAACCGGCGGGCCCTCGCCCGCTCTGGCTGAGTCGATGGCCGTCATGGAGGCTCAACAGTTCCTTGGAGATCTGGCGATGCGTCTGGATCTGTTGTGTCGGGCTCTCTCAGCACTTTCCCGCTACCTGGGGTCGCTCCCTGGCCGGAAGCATGTGCTTTATTTTTCCCGCGGGTATCCTCTGAACGCAGCCCTTCGAGCGGGAGATATCATTGAGCGACGAAAGAATATGGAGATCGGAGGTACACCCGTGACGCGAGGAGGGAACCGAATCGGGCAGTACCTGTCCGGGACCAGTGGCAGCCTCTCGCGTCTGACGAAGAGGCTGCGATCAGCCGTGGACCAGGCCAATCGGAACCAGGTGTCGCTGTACAGCATCGATCCTCGGGGACTGATGGTTGTGCCCTTCGATTTGAGTGCCTTCTATGATGTTGGGGACATGGAGTCTCCCCAGGAGTTCCTTGCCACCCTATCGGACGATACCGGGGGACTCCTGTTCACCAACGAAAACGACCTGGGCAATCCCATTCGCGAGGCCTATCTGGACAGCCGGGCCTACTACCTGCTGGGCTATGTCCCCACCACAGAACGGAAGGCGGGGAAGTTCCACAAGATTAAACTCAACGTGAAGAGAAAGGGTCTGAAGGTCCGATACCGTAAAGGCTACGCCGATCGAGACCCGGCCGAAGCCGCCACCACAGACTTGGACAATGCCTTCAAGTTTCCCGATCTCTACGAGGATTTTCCGTTCAAGGCCTCGATCGATACCGCATCGGGAAAGCTAGTGGTGCGCACCGTGATTTCCACCAAGGATCTCAGTTTCGTCTCGGCCGACGCGCGCAACCGCTGCAACCTGGGAATCTTCGGCATCCCATTCGACGATGACGGTCAACCTATCGGAGAGGGATTCCTGTTTTCCAGAACAATCGAGCTGGACTTCAACGAGAAGGAGTTGGCGGCGTTCCGCAAGGACTACGCAAGCATTGGTCCATCGGTCGAAGAGGAGCTTCCCGAGGGCAGCAAGGATTTGGTCGTCGTCCTTCGCCAGAAGTTGTCGGGGAAGCTTTCCGCGACTAGCCACAGGATCCAAGCGGAATAGCCGCCTGATTTCAGAAAAGTCGATAGCCTGACTTGACTCGCCATCTACTCCTGTAGCAATATATCTACAAGAGTAGATATATGAACCAACGATACCCTCCAATTCCCGATCTGGGACCGCTTGAATACAGACTGGTCTGCATCCTATGGGAGCATGCTCCGGCCACGGCTGGGCAAGTACTCGAACGCCACAATCAACAGGCGCCTAAACCGCTCAAGTATACGACCGTTATGACGCTGCTGACCCGCCTGGTGGAAAAAGGAATCCTGGTTGCCGACAAAGAGCGCCAACCCTTTCTGTTTTCGCCAGCGATCAGCCAAGAACGGGTACTTCGACGACGCCTGGAGGAGTTTGTCGACTCGTTCTTCGACGGCAAGGCAGTGGATCTTGCGGTCCGGCTTGTCGAGGAGACTCCTCTTTCTCAGGACTCGATACGGAGGCTGGAGGAGTCGCTGCACCGCCATAAGTCAGCTTCTGAGGAGGGGGCCGCCGAGGACTCCGGAGAGGAATAGAAGAGTGCCCATCCAGACTCTGATCGACGAACTTGTGGACTGGAACAGCCTGACCCTGTTGCACGGTACTGCTCTGGCTCTCTTGACGTGGGTCTTGAGTCTTACTCTGCTCGCCCGGGCCCGCCCGGCGTTGAAGGCGGCGCTCTGGACAATAGTCCTTATCAAGTTCGTGCTCCCGGTGGCGTTACCCATTGATCTCGGGCTAAGCGGCTGGCTCAGCAGAATAGGGCAACCTGATTCTGCGAGTCTCCAGCTTTTTGAAATAGAGGGAATAGCCATTGAATCACCGTCCGACCCGGCCCAACCGGCGAAAGAAGCGAACGATAGTGAAACCGGCCCATCTCCGGTCGCAGTCACGCTTTTCTGCCTCTACCTGCTGGGACTCGCCGTTTTGGCAACCCGATCCGTGCGCAGTGTGCTTGCCCAATCCAGGCGCATCCGCTCCCTGCCTGAAGCCGACCGGCCCCTGGAAACCGAGGTGCGCGGTCTCTGCAAGAGAATAGGACTACGCCGACCTCCGCGCGTCCGAATGACCAACGAGGGCACAAGCCCGTATGTCACGGGAACGTGTTGGCCCACTCTCGTGTTTCCGACCCAGCTACTCGAACGGGTCGATCCGTCCGTCCGTCCTGCTTTGATCGTTCACGAGCTAGCACATATCCGAAGAGGGGATCTTTGGGTAAGGGGACTCCAGAATGTGGCTCGCGTGTTGTTTTTCTTCTGGCCACCGGTGTGGTGGGTAGCGGCACGAATCGATCACTTTACGGAAGTCGCCTGTGACCATTGGGCGCTTGCGTTCTCAAAAACTACTCCTGACGCTTACGCGCGTTCCCTTCTGGAAGTCATCAAGGGCATGAGACCCGCGCTGTCGCAAAACCAGATCCTGACTTTCGCCCGCAGTGGGCGCCTTTTGGAAAGGAGATTCGACATGATTCTCAAGAACAGACAAACCGATGCCCCGAAGCTTTCGCGGCTGGCGATCGCCGGGCTTGCCGGCTGGGCCTGCTTCGTGTTGTCGGGGGCTCCGCAGGCCCAATCAACCGCGGGATCTGCAGACCTGGAGAAGTTCGCCGGCACCTGGGTACTAACGAGTGCCGGGAAACAAGTAATCCCCCTCGCGGAACTGGCCTTCGATGGAAGCCGTCTTTCCTTCAAACTGGGCGCGGTAGCCCCAGCAGTCTTTCAGGTCCGAGGGGATTACCTGGAGGGTCACTTGGGTCGCTCAAACTCGGAAGGAGAGGAATTCCTTTATAGGATGGTTAGATTGGGCGAAGGTGCGAAAATCGAAATCATTGACAGCGAGGAGGACCTCATTGGAAGCTGGCGTTTCTTGAGTGATCGCCTGCGAGGTATTGAGTTCCGCTTCGAGAAGGACGCCGGAGAGCTTTCTGGGGTAATGGTGAGAGGTGAAACCCCCTCCCATGGCGGCATGTGGTTTCGATTCAGAGTCGAAGATGGTCGTCTGGACGGATTTCTCTTAATGAGGAAATGGGATCAAGGGGTGATGAAGATTGTTGAAGAGGTCCCTTTGGTAGATTTCGAGTTGAATGATCCACGTCTTTCCTTCCGACTGCCGAAGCCAACTCGGACCGGCCGGACAAAGACGATTCCTCCCAACCACCCGCCACCGGTGATTCCTCCGCTGCTGGAGATGAAACGAATCGGAGAGCGATTCGAGGGTCGCTACGCTACTGCTGGGACGGAGAGCGATCGTCAGGATCCCCTGCTGAAGCTGATCAGGGTGGAGGAAGCTCCGAAAGCTGAAGTCGGAGGGCTCCTCCAAGTTGATGCTCTTCTCTTCGCCCAGGGCAAGGATGAAGACACCCTTCTCTTCGAATCAGGAGTGAAGCACTTGCAACATGAGCGGTTCGTCGAGGCCCGATTGGATTTTCAGAAAGTGATCAACACCTATCCTGATTCGAACTACACCCCGTCCTGTTT
>JAKZYH010000249.1:0-4017 GCA_047514575.1 Acidobacteriota bacterium
TCCCCATAGTTTGGAGACCCTTATTGATAGGGCAAAGCATCAACCATTACAAGATCACAGCGAAGCTTGGCGAAGGAGGCATGGGTGCGGTCTACCGGGCCACGGACACCCGTCTCGGCCGGGAGGTAGCGCTTAAGATCGTACCCGAGAAGTTCGCCCGGGATCCCCAAAGAATGGGTCGCTTTCAGAGAGAGGCGGAAGTCTTGGCGTCTCTCGACCATCCCCACATCAGCACTATCCACGGCCTGGAGGTGGACGGAGACGTGCAGGCACTGGTGCTGGAACTGGTGGAGGGCCCGACGCTGGCCGAGCGGATTGCGAAGGGTCCGATCCCGACAGAGGAGGCCCTCGGGATGGCCCTGCAGATCGCTGAGGCCCTGGAGGCAGCCCACGAAAAAGGAATCATTCACCGGGACCTGAAACCCGCCAACGTGAAGATCACACCCGAGGGGAAGGTGAAGGTCCTGGACTTTGGCCTGGCGAAGGCACTTGAAGATGAGATCCCGGCTGCTGATCTGACTCATTCGCCGACACGAACGGACCAGATGACGAATGTCGGTGTGATTATGGGCACGGCAGGCTACATGAGTCCAGAGCAGGCGCGAGGTCAGCCTTTAGATAAACGGACCGACATCTGGGCGTTCGGATGTGTCCTGTACGAGATGCTGACCGGCAAGCAGGTCTTCGGAGGGGAGACGGCTACCGACATCCTGGGAGCGATTGTCCACAAAGATCCAAACTGGGAGGCTCTACCTGAGGGCACTCCCAGGGCCATCCACAGATTGCTCCGGAGGTGTCTTGAAAAGGACACCCATGAGCGGCTGCGGGACATAGGCGATGCCCGGATCGTCATCAAGTACGTGGCCGGCGAGCCGGTTGATGATTTTCGAGTTGGAGCGCCAACAGCAACCCCGGTTTGGTGGCGACCGACAATCCCGTCAGCTGCCCTTGGTCTGGTGGTTCTCCTGATGGGTGTGCTCCTGGGCTTTGTCCTCTGGAGCCCTGAGAACGCCAGCCAGCCTGGACCACGAACGGTTACCCGGTTTCCTATTATCCTTCCTCGCGGTGAAACGATTCCCCCGCAGCCCTCGTTGGCGTTATCCCCAGATGGTACCCAGCTAGTCTACGTTGCCGTCCGAGACAATACCCGGCGGCTGCATTTGCGTGCCACAGATCAACTGGAGGCCAAGACGATTCCCGGCACTGAAGGTGGCTGGGCCCCGTTTTTTTCTCCCGACGGGAAGTCGGTGGGCTTTTTCACTGGTCAACCGGGTGAAGGCGACTTGAAGAAATGGTCCCTGCTTGGTGGTGGCGAGCCGGCGACGATCTGCGAGGTGGGAGTGGGCCGGGGCGGGAGCTGGGGAGAGGATGGCAGAATTGTTTTCGGGCGAAGGCCTGGAGGGCTTTGGAGGGTCTCGGATGCGGGAGGCAGCCTCGAGAAACTGACTGGAGTCGGGTTTGATTTCCTTCCCCAGATTCTCCCTGGGGGTAAGTCAGTGGTATTCCACCGCTTCGAGGAAGAAACATCGAGCATAATCGTGCTGTCCCTGGAAACGGGTGAGGAGAAGATCCTTATCCAGAGTGGTACGTTCCCCCGTTATGCTCCCACCGGTCACCTGATTTACGCCTTGGACGAACGTCTCCTGGCGGTCCCCTTCAATCTGGAAACTCTAAAGGTGATGGGCGAGCCGACACCGGTGTTGGAGGAACTCTGGAGGCGTGTGGGAGGGGTACGGTACAGCATATCGGAGAACGGGACGCTGGCCTATATTCCGAAAAGTGATCCGGCAAGTCGTGGGAATCGGCTGGTCTGGGTGGACCGCCGGGGCGAGCAAGAGGCAGTGACGGAAACGCGGCGAGATTTCTCTTCTGTCCGCTTTTCGCCCGATGGGAAGCGTCTGGGCGTGGCAGTGGGATCTCGCCTAGACGCTGAGGTCTGGATCTATGGAATAGCGCGAGGAATCTTGAGTCCGTTGACGACTGGTGGGGGTTGGGGTCCCATTTGGACGCGAGACGGCACTCGACTCGCATTTACTCGGATGGTTAGTCAGCCCGGTCTGTTTTGGATGGCAGCAGACGGCGGCGGTAAGGTCGAGCAACTGACGACGGGGATGCCGCTGGTACCCTTCTCCTGGTCTCCCGACAGTAATGTCTTGGCGTTTACAGCGTACGTTCCCTCGCGGAACTTCGACATTTCGTTGCTTTCCCCGGGAGGTGAGCCGCAGCCATTTCTTGCCACCGAGTTTCAAGAAAGTCAGCCGATGTTCTCGCCAAACGGTCGGTGGATCACCTTTACCTCGGACCACTCGGGCCGAGAGGAAGTGTACGTCAAAGCCTACCCCGAAGGGGGCGGGATTGAGCCCATCTCCACAGACGGAGGGACTCAGCCCCTATGGGCGCACAGTGGCAGGGAGCTTTTCTATCGGAACGGGGAGAAGGTGATGGTGGTTTCGATCCAAACGGAGCCGACCCTCAAAGCAGAAGCCCCAAGACAGCTGTTTACCTATCCGGAGGGTCCAGCGGAGTTTTTTGGTGGGCCTTTGACGTACGACATCGCCCCGGACGACCAGCGGTTCGTGTTCATCGAGCAGGAATGGGCGACCCAAATCAACGTCGTGCTCAACTGGTTTGAGGAACTCAAACAGAAAGTGCCCACCGATAACTGAGACGAGCCCGCCTGTGTGTCGTCCAGTTATCGTCCAGTCAGAAACCTATAGGATATCGTCAGAAATCACTCGATCAATGGGAATCTGACTGACCGCTTTTAGGCGAAAGCCGCCGGTCAGGGGCGCTCTATTCTGACACTGTTTGTACGGTCAGATCTGGGCTATCACACCTTAAGATCCTGCAGTAGTTGGGTTAAATCCCTTTTTGTAGGAGTCGTGGCTACCGCGACTCCAGTCCACCTCTCTTTGCCCAAGGGACTTCCTTTCGACAGCCACTTCAAGAGAACAGCAGAAATCGGTGAGCCAGTTTACCAAGTGATATCGCATTCTAGATGTGTGTGAAGAAGGCAGAGAACAAGAAATCGAAGACTCGTCAGAGCGACTACCCGGTTATCTTTTACTGTGAAACATTGTAAAGGGGATTCGTCATGTTCAGAGTGCGATTCTTTTTCTTGCTAATTCTCATCGCGAGCGCACATACCGATGCTGAGAACGGCATTCCCATTCCTCGTCCGGCTGCAGTTGAGCCAGCACTGAGCGTTGCTGGAGATTGGGACGGCCAGTTCAAAGGGACCATTATCGAGCGTTCGGACGGAGGTCGGGTCGGAGACTCGCAGACAGATAGCATCGTCTTCTCCTTACGACAATCTGGCTCGACGGTAACCGGGGAAGTGGTCTTCGGGGAGGGATGGCCGTATGAGCTTCGGGCTCCGCTCAGTGGCACGGTAGCAGGGAACCAGTTCAACTATCGAGCCGAGCTCCAGGTAGAGGGTTGCTTGCTCATCGTGGAAGCGGAAACGACACTCAACCCAATGGCGAACGAGTTTTCCGGGGACCAGACGCAATCGAGTTGCGAGGGTAGGGCGGTCGGCCGGATCACTTGCATCAAGAGGTAAGGGGGAGAAGTCGCCCCGAGGAGTTCCACATCGCAATCTCTTTGAGCCGGACGGGCAAGAAAAAGCACATTCACGCTATGAAAGGGGGTAGAAAATGAAAACCCAAAGTTTCATCAGTGTAATTGCCTTGGTTGTCCTGCTCACCACTTCCCTTCAGGCAGGAGTGATTCCAGGACGCTGGGAGAAAGTGGAGACTCTCGGACAGGGTGCCGAGATCATTATCACGATGAAGTCCGGAGATCGGCTGGAGGGCGCATTCCGCCACCCCGACGCCGAAGCCCTATTTGTCGTCGAGGTCAATGGCTCGGAGAGACAGATTCCTAAGAGAGAGGTCGCGAAGGTCGTTCGTCCTCTGGTCAAAGGCGATAGCTCCTGGGACGGCGCTGCGATCGGAGCGGCTATTGGTTACGGTGGCGGCTGGGCTTGGCTTGCCGCTATGAAGTCAGGTGGAGGTG
>JAKZYH010000250.1:0-5028 GCA_047514575.1 Acidobacteriota bacterium
GTCTCCTTGCAAGCGAGGCGGAAGCGGGCCTTGCCCTGACCATCCATAATCATGGGAAGCAAGGAGGGATGGTTGGCCGTGCGCTCCAGGATGTACTCCTCGAACCGCTCTCTGAAGGGGCCGTATTGGCGGACCATGGGGCGATTGTAGAGGATGGGGGAGCGTCTCGATCCCGTTCTGCTCACGGTGGAGAAGGTGATCTCCTAGACGTTTGATGTGATCACCGACTTGTAACCCCAAGCTGGTGCTTCTCATTCCTGGCCAGAAAGTAACCTCAGCAACACGCGGAGAGAAGCTCGTCCATGCCAATTCCAGGCAGGAGCTGGATTTCGGTGGTTGGAAAGATCAGCCAGTTGTAGTCGGCGGCTGTGAGACGATCATTGCCCTAGATTCTGGCTGGAGAAGCTACGGAACTACCAACTGTGATTCAAATAGACACCACTCGATCCGCACCTACTGTCAGCTCGGCAAGGGTCTTGGGCGTGATGAACTGAGCATTTTTGGCTGTAAAGTCGTCCTCTGAGACCCCACGGGCCTTTCCACAGAGGCCTCAGACGTATACAGGGATACCGTGCTCGATCACCTTGGGTAGCAGCTCCCGAAGGGCTGGAAGACCTACCGCTTGGACGTGCTCGGCAATGGCATCCTTCATCAGATTGGTGGCTTCGCCCAGCAACGCAATCTGTGCCTGGTGACCCGCTTCCTCGGCACCTAATGCAGCGATGAATGGCAGAGTTCCTCGGGTGGGATCATCAGAACCGAAGCTGCCCGTGTAGAGAATCGTTGACATAGAAGACCTCCTCTTTACCTTTAACGCGGATTTGACAGCGTTGTTCCAAACCGATCTGTAGCCTTTCTGACCTCAGAAAGGTGAATGCCTTTGGTCAGTCCTCAAGCATTCTTTCATGCCCCTGCGGACACCGGCCACGAACCTGATCAAACCACCCATCGTCATCGAACACGTCCCAGGTGTGCCAGGATCTCGCTGGGTAGAGACTGTCACACTTCGGACAGTACCATGGGAGAAGCTCCACGTCGAAGTCATGAAGCGACGCCCAGTTCTGCTTCGTCAGTAATCTGGCGATGTGGCCGACTTTGGACTTGCAGATGTAAACCGTCAGCTCTGATATAAAACCTGACCGCTTCAGAACGCAGCGCTGTTCATCCTCAGAAATGGTAATCTCGCCTTCATGCCGTGCGTCAATGACGATCTTCGTCCGGTGTGAGCACGTCAAAGCTTCTGACCACTCCTAGAACAAGTCCACCAAATTCCTCGTTGTGAATTTTGAGGGTTAGCGATGGATCGTTACCCTTTCTTATTCGCCTCTGGTGTTGGAGAGTCAAGAACGCCTTCCAGGAGGAGCACATGGACCTGGCTGACCCCGAGATCAGTGAGCTTGCAGTCTCTACACTGAATGCTCTGAAACCCTACCTCTCTACCCTCTCCGACAAAGCGCTTAGCACGGCTGCCGAAAAGGTTGGAGGCGCGGTTCCAGACGCTGTCGTCAAGCTATGGAAGAAGGTGCGAGCCCAGGCATCAGGGAATCCTGCCGCCGAGGAAGCGGTCAATGACGTGCTCGAACACCCGGAGGATCCCGACACAGCGGCTTCCCTGAGGCTTCAGCTCAAGAAACTGCTGCAGCAGGATGCTGAGTTTGGGAGGGAGCTCCATACTCTTTTGGTACAGGCTGACGTTCAGATCTCCTATCGAGCAATCGCACTGTTAAATAGGTGTCCCCCGGGAAGATTTCTGCGATAATCGTCTTCGAAGCCGGCCAAGCATCGACCGTCCTGCTCTCCCTGGCTTGATATCGCCACACGATCGCCATCTTCAAAACTATCAGCAGTGTACTCAAAGGTGTCTCCCTGCACCAATCCGGGGCTGAATCGAGGGGCCCCCTCCAATTGCCTTTCCCGGATGTTGAGACTAGCATCGGATCCAGCGAAGCAATTACTGGAACGTCCCGGGTTGATCGGCCAGACCCTGCGACTCAACGGGGGGATTGGGCTTAGCGAATGAAAACATGCGAAGGGCGAGTTTCGAAGTCCCAAGGACCGACAGTTCGAAGGCTCGCACCTCGAACTTCCTTGGCTGCCGTCTTTGTCTGTTGGCTCTCAGCGATCGGATTCTCGGTCCCCCCAGAGGTGCGCCAGCTGGGCAGCCAACTCCAGCCGCTCTGGGACGATTGGCTGATCGAAAGCCTGGCCAACGTCCGCCACGTCCTCCATCGTCCCGAGCCGCGTGAGATCGTCCTCCGACGGGATCGTCCCTGGGAGGATCAGGCGATCTTCAACCCGGTGGTCATCAAGGACGGGCACCGCTACCGGATGTGGTACCGGGCTCGGGCAGTGGAGAAACCCATCTACACCGCCTACGCCGAGAGTCTGGACGGGATCCACTGGGTGAAGCCTGATCTGGGTCTCATAGAGCATGAGGGGTCGAAGCAGAACAACCTGGTGTGGCCGATGCCGGGAGGCAAGGGCCGGTCCGTTTCCATCATCAAGGACCAGAACCCCGAGGCAGATCCCCAGGAGCGCTACAAGGCCATCACCAACCAGGGGACGACCCTGCCTTCCGGCAGGGATATCGCCCTGCTCTACGGGCTGGTCTCTCCGGACGGACTGCGCTGGCGCATGGTGCAGGAGGAGCCCATCGTCACTCCTCCTCTGGGGGACGGGGCCTTCGACTCCCACAACATCATCTTGTGGGATCGAGCGCGGGCGCATTATGCCATCTATGCCCGGGGATGGTACCGCAGGGGAAGCAAGCCTCTGGAAGGCAAGCAGGTAGCCAAGGAAGCCCACCATGTCCTGATGCAGCTCCCCTCGGGAGAGACCAAGAAGATCAGCCGCATCCGGGACATCCGCCGCTTCACCTCCAAGGACTTCCGGAACTGGTCCGAGCCCGAGTATATCGGTCTCGGAGACACGCCGCTGGAGCACCTCTACAAGAACTCGGCGATTCCCTACTATCGACGTCCCGACATTCTCCTGATGTTCCCCAAACGCTTTCTGCCCACCCGGAAGTTTCACCCCGATTGGCGCCAACCTGGTCTCTCGGACGTGGTCTTCATGTTCAGCCGGGATGGACTGAACTTTGACCGGCGCTTCATGGAGGCGTTCCTGCGCCCCGGACCCAACCCCTTGAACTGGCACGAGCGGGCCATCCAGGTAGGCCCCACGCTGGTGCCCACGGCTGCGGGAGAGATGTCCCTCTACTTTGCCGAGCAGGCCAAGACGGACCAGGTCCGGATCCGCCGCGCGGTGTTGCGTGAAGATGGCTTCGTGTCCCTCCATGCACCCTACCAGGGAGGCATCGTCCTGACCCGGCCCTTGAAGTTCGCCGGGTCAAGGCTGCTCCTTAACTACTCGACCTCGGCAGCCGGAAGCATCCGGGTGGAGATCCAGGACCCGTCGGGAGACCCGATTGAGGGCTACACTCTGAAGGACTGTCTGGCGATCTATGGGGACCAGATCGAGCGGAAGGTGACGTGGCAGACCGGCCCCAGCGTCCAAAACCTTGCGGGCCGCGCGGTTCGCCTCAAGATCTGGATGAGTGACGCCGACCTCTATTCCCTTCGGTTTCAGTGAGGGGATCTGACACTACCAACGGGCCGTTCCAAAAAGAGGCCCCGGATTCCATGTCCCAACATCCAGAATGCCAGATCAAGCACTCACGCCGGACCTTCCTCGGAAGCGTTGGGGCTGGTGCTCTGGGCATGGCGCGGCACTTGACGGCGAAGGAGGCGACTTCACTCAAGCCCAACATCGTCTTCATCCTGGTGGACGACTTGAGCTGGTCGGACGTGGGAGTCTACGGAAGCCGCTACTGCGAGACTCCCAATCTGGACCACTTCGCCCGAGAGGGCCTGCGATTTACGAACGGCTACTGCCCGGCTCCTATCTGCTCCGCATCCCGAGCCGCTGTCCTGACAGGACAGTCCCCTGCCCGGCTCCACTTCGAGTTTGTCTCCAAGGCCAGGAATGCTCCGCTGCCGTCAGGGAAGAAGCTCATTCAGCCCAGCCATGTTCAGGATCTACCCCTTTCCGCCACGACCTTCTCCGAGGCACTCAGATCCACCGGCTATGCCACCGGATGTGTTGGGAAGTGGCACCTGACTCAACGGAATGACCGCTATCTTGGCTATAGAAGAACGCATGGTCCCGCGCAACAGGGTTTTGACTACGCTGCGGAAGACCGTGGCGCCCACCCGTACAGCTACGAGGACCGGGAATTCTCAGCCTTAGAGAGGGGACAATATCCGAGAGACTCCACCACGGAAAACGCCATCCGGTTCTTGAAGAGGAATCGGGATCGGCCGTTTCTTCTCTATTTCTCCAACTATTTTCCACATCGTCCCGTCCACACCCGATGCAGATGGCTCTACGAGAAGTACCGAGACAAGGCAACGGACGGTCGCTCGGAAGGACGCATCATGTATGGTGCGTTCGTGGAGACCATGGACCACTACCTCGGGCAGTTCTTCCGGGCACTAGATGATCTGGGCCTTACCGAAACGACCTTCGTGGTCTTTCTGTCGGACAACGGAGGGCATCCCGGGGACACCTCGAACCTCCCTCTTCGGGGGTGCAAGTGGACGCTCTACGAAGGCGGTGTGCGCGTACCCTTCATAATTCGCTGGCCCGGTATTGTGGAGCCCGCTTCCACCTGCCAGGTGCCGGTAACGGGAACCGATCTGTTTCCCACCTTCTGTGAACTGGCAGGTGTTGAGTCTGATCCCGCCGTCACGCTGGATGGAACCAGCCTGGTGCCGCTGCTGAAGGGCAAGCGAGAAGATCTGGGGCGGGACTCGCTCTACTGGCACTTTCCCTACTACCATCCGGCCAGAGGCTACGAAGGCACGAAGCCCTGTTCCTCGATCCGAAAGGGCAACCTGAAGCTCATCCACTTCTACGAGGACTCCCGGACCGAGCTCTACGACCTCTCCGACGATCTCGGTGAGCAGAGAGACCTGAGCCGGAAGTGGCCTGAAAGAGCCCAGGAGCTCCAGCACGACCTCTTTACCT
>JAKZYH010000251.1:0-4528 GCA_047514575.1 Acidobacteriota bacterium
GAATGAGCGGTCCTGAGACCTACAAACAGATGCGTGCGTTGAAAGACGACCTACCCGCCATCTTCGTCACGGGACATGACCTCAAGTCCGAGATTCACGAACTGGATGACGACTCTCAGCAAAGTTCGATCCGGGTGCTTCGAAAGCCCTACTCCAAAGCCCAGCTAGGCCAGGAAATAGGCCGGTTGCTGGATCGCTAGTGGTTTCCTCACAATCAACTACCGCTGCAACGGGACGAAAAGCTCCGGTTGATAATTGATACGAAGAGGCGTCTTCACGCCGATTCCTTCGACCACAATCTCGGAGCCTTCGAGTCGAATGTCGCGGACGCCAGTGAACCCTTCGGGTATGGAGGAGATGAGGGCCAGGTACCTCACAGTGCGCTTCTCCTTCGCCGTCAGCCAGCCGAAAGTTGGAGTATCGTGGATCCGTGGCCGCTCGAAGTAGGCCTGCATGGTGCCGGGGATTCGGGTATTGCCGAATTCCATGCCCCTGGTCATCTCCTTCCCATTCCAGGGAGGCTCCTGGATCCGTCGATTCTCTTCCCACACCATCACCCAGGGGAAATCCCGGCGCTGGAACACATAAGCAAGCAGGAGCCGATGCTTCGTATTCACACCCGAGACAAACTCTACCTCACGGGCAGGATCCAGCAGAAAGTAAGACATCTTCAGACTGGGTGCCTCAGGGGCAAAGCGCCGATGGTCTTGTTCCGGGCTTTCCGCCGATCCGACAGGCCACTGCGCTGGGACTTCCTCCTCCCCGCGGGTGATGTGACCGCTGGTCGCTGAGGCATCGAAAAAAGATGCTTCAGGATCCACGAAGGGCGCTCCGAAGGTGACATGCTGCACCCATCCAAAAGGGCGATCGATGATGAGCCTATTCTCTACTTTCTCCTCAATGTAGAGCACAGGCTGACCCGCCACCATACGAAGCGTCCGTGTCAGCGCTGTGCCTGACCTCTCAAGGTTGAAATGGTGGGTCAGCGATTCGGCATCCTCGGAGATCTTGGTGGAGCGTGCCAGCGAAGCATCGCCGTGATAAGCGAGACCAGCCGCGAATTCAGTCGGGGACGGGGCTCCCCAGAAATCAAAACAAAGATTGTGTCCCATGATGCTGGCCAGCAGCGCCGATTCGGATCCCTTCCCGTAGGTGTCTCCATGCTGCTCGAAGCTGAACTCCCAGGGCTCCAGCGAAGGCCACTTCGGCACCCACAGCGGATTGATAGTTTCTCCTCCTGTCGAAGTCTTGAGTACGATCTCGGCGATGTGTCCGCCACCTTCGAGAACCGTGACCCTGAGCTGGTCATTCTCCAGCTGCCAAGCGCTGCGATCGTGAAACTTCATATCTTCTCCATGGCCTGGAAAGGCTCCCAGAAAAACAACAACCAACACTGTCGCTGTACCCGTCCTCATCTACCTCTCCTTCACTTCAAACCCAGGATGCTGCGGTTCTTCCTGAGATCGCTCTGTCCGCCCGCAAAATCGTCGAAGGCGACCTCTGTTGTCTCAATGATGTGACTCTTGATGAACGGCGCACCCTCGGCCGCCCCCTGCTCAGGGCCCTTGATGCAGCACTCCCATTCGAGCACCGCCCAACTTGAAAAGCCGGCTTCGGTCAGTAGTGTGAACACCCGTCGGAAGTCCACCTGCCCATCTCCCAGAGAGCGGAACCGTCCCGCCCGCTGCCGCCAAGGCTGATAGCCTCCATAGACCCCCACGCGGCCCGAGGGACGGAACTCCGCATCCTTGACATGGAACCCCCGGATGCGGTCGCCATAGAGCTTGATGAACTCCAGATAGTCCAGCTGCTGCAAAAGGAAGTGGCTGGGATCGTAATTCAGACAGGCTGCGGGGTGGTCGTCCGTCATCTCCAGGAACATCTCGTAGGTAGCCCCGTCGTAGATGTCCGATCCCGGATGGAGCTCGTAGGCCACCGCACAGCCGTTCTCGTGGGCAAGGTCGAGAATAGGACGCCAACGCTTCGCTTGTTCCCTGAAGGCCTCCTCGATGATCCCCGGCGGCCGCTGGGGCCAGGGATAGGTGAGATGCCAGGCGAAGGCTCCCGAGAGTACGGGGATACAGTCCAGGCCCAGGTTCACAGAGGCATGGACGCATTTCTCGAGTTCGCCCCTGGCCCATTCAGCGATCGAGTCCCCGGTAAGCCCAGGGGGATAGAAACCCTCGAACAGCGCTTCGTAGGCAGGGTGGGTACAGAGCACCTGACTCGCCAGGTAGCCGGCCAACTCCGTGATCTCCAGCCCAATTTCCTGGATCTTGCCCTTGTACTCGTCGCAGTAGGTCCGGGAACTGGCCGCCAAATCGAGATCGATGACCCGCGCGTCCCATCCAGGGATCTGGATACCTACATATCCTAAATCCGCGACCCAACGGCTGAGGCCCTGAATGTTGTTATAGGGTTCCTGATCGCGGATGAACTGGGCCAGAAAGATCGCCGGCCCCTTGATTCGTCCCATATGACTTCCCTCAGCAATCCTCTCGGCAATGGCCTTGAATCGGCTTCCAGATCCCAAGTATTCTAGCCGGAGTGGGCGAGAAAAACCAATGGATGCCCCTCGTTGTTGAGGCGTCATCTGAAGGTCCGGAAGACAGATCCGATGAAACTCACCCGTTCTTCAACGAGGAAAATCCATGAATGAAAGAGTCGCCTACGTGAACGGCGAAATCGTGCCCGAGAGCAAAGCCACCATTTCCATTAGGGATCGGGGTTTCGTCCTCGGTGACGCCGTCTTCGATACGACCCGCACCTTCGGCCATGAGATCTTCAGGCTCGAGCAGCACCTGGACAGACTATTCGACTCGCTCAGGTACATGCGCATCGATCCAGGCATGACCAAGGACGATCTCAGCGGCTTGACCATGCAGGTCCTCGACGCCAATCTGCCTCTCCTTGCCGATCACGATGACTATTGGGTCACACAGCGCTTCACTCGCGGTTCTGGGATCAGTCTGGGCGATCCCTCGACCTTCGAGCCCACGGTAATCATAGAATGCCTGCCGCTACCCTTAGGGGAGCGAGCCAGATTGTATCGGGACGGTCTCGCGGTCGTGACCCCTTCGATCCGGAGAACACCCCCTCAGGCCATGAGTCCGAGGGCCAAGATGCACAACTACATCAACCTGGTCCTGGCCGATCTTGAGGTCAAGGGTCAGGATCCAGACGCCATGGCCATCACGCTGGACATCAATGGCAACCTGTGTGAGGGCATGGGCAGCAACCTCTTCATCGTCAAGGCCGGAGCGGTCCTGACGCCACGGGAACAGTACGTTCTCGCCGGGATCAGCCGTGCCGTAACCATGGAACTGGCCGAGAAGGAGGGCATTGCTGTCTACCAGAAAGACATCGATCTGTTCGACGCCTACACTGCCGACGAGGTCTTCGTGACCTCGACCAGCTTCTGCGTCTGTCCGGTTTCCACCGTCAACGGCACGGGGCTCGGCACTGGCAAGGTCCCGGGTCCGATCACACACCAACTGCAGCAGGCCTACAGCGACCTGGTCGGCATCGACATCGTTCAACAGTATCTCCACCGGTTGTAGCGCTCTTGCCGATCAAGTCCTTGCTCAATCCAGACCAAGTTTCAGGTCAGTACCCCCCAGGAGTCCTGGCCCCATTCTTGTCACTGTCCTTGTAGCGCCCGGAGGAGGTGCTGGAGATGACCTTCAGCTGCTTGATCTTGCTCAGCCGGATGATGATCGCCTCGGTCAGTCCGTCGCTGAAAATACTGCTTCTCGGGATCCCCACCCAGCTGCTGCAGCGGAAGAACCGCGATCGAGTTTTCTTCCGCTTCAAGGGAGGGCTGCGACGGGCCCAGGAAATCCCCCTTCCAGAGCACCAGGACCAAGAGAAAAACGGTCAGGACAGCCAGCCCCAGCCAGGCCACGGACGGGACCGGCTTCTTCTCGGTCCTCGAGGGAATCGATCCTGTAGGACCCGACGCCTCGATCAGCTCCAGCAGATCGATTCGAATCTCCTTCACGGAGTGATAACGGCGGTCGGCCTCCTTGGCCAACATCCTGGTGATCACCTGCCGCAGCCGATCGTTGGCGCCCTCGATGTGATGGGCCTGAGGCGGCGGTGCCTCGGTCTAGATAGCCGCCGCAGTGCCCAAGGGAGTCGCCTTCCGAAAGGGGTGCACGCCGGTGAGCATCTCGTAGAGGATGATGCCGAAGGAAAAGCTGTCGGCGCGAGAGTCCACTTCCTCCCCCCGCAGCTGCTCTGGAGCCATGTAGGGCAGGGTGCCCTGGACCGAACCCACAGCGGTCAAGGCCGTGAGTGTGTCTGTTCCCGGCTTACCCCTTCTGTTACCAGTCGCTTGGCCAGACCGAAGTCCATGACCTTGACATGGGAATCGGACGTGAGCATCACGTTGGAGGGCTTCAAATCCCGGTGCACGATGTTTCGCTGGTGCGCCGTCTCCAGCGCTTCCGTCAGGGGAAGAGGCCCCTGGGAAATCCTCTCCTCGAGGGTCCTGCCTTCCACCCGCTACATCCAAATCTAGGGCCGC
>JAKZYH010000252.1:0-22323 GCA_047514575.1 Acidobacteriota bacterium
CTCTTCTACGAGTACTACCAACCGGACGATCTACTCCTTTACAAGGTGCGGCCCAATCTGACAGACCTGACTGTTTCCTGGCCTCCCGAGGAGGTCTCAGCCACGTACAGCACGGATGATCTGGGCTTTCGCAATCTTGGCAGAGACTACTCCACCGCCGGGATCTTCTTCGTCGGAGATTCCTTCGTGTGGGGTTCCTGGGTCGCCCAGGAGGAGACACTGGTCTCGAGAGTAGAGGCTGAGCTGGGCGAGCCCGTCATCAACCTGGGAGTGGGCAGCTACGATTTCCTTCGTTACCGAGTCCTGTTCGAGCACTTCGTGGCCAGATACAGGCCCAGGATCGCCGCCCTGGGTATCTTCCCCAACGACCTGGCAACCCCCAGCCAGCTGGCACCAGGAGAGGCCGGCGTGGGAGAGAAGTATTATGGAAGCAGATGGGTCCAGTACCAGTCCTACCCGGCGTACAAGAAGACTCTTACCCACAATCTGTTCCGTTGGATTACAACGGGAGCGGGGCCCAGCTCGGATCAGTACAACCGCCGCCTGGCCTCCGATCTACAGCTGGCCTCCAACGGCCTCACTCTGTTCAGGTACCGGGGGGCGTCCCGGGACTATCTGGAGAATCCTGAAGCCCTGAGCTGGGTGCGGAGCTCGGTAGATCGCGTCGTCGAGATTTCGACCCAGAACGGCGTCAAGCTGGCCATCTTCCTGTTTCCCACCAAAGAGTCTACCTACAAGAGCGAATATCTGAGACTCTTTCCCGAGAGCGCTGACTATCTGAGCAACGAGGAGGAGGGCTATCGTCAGATCCGAGAGCAAGCCCAGTCACACGGCGTACCATGCGTGGACCTGACCCCCCTTTTTCGGGAGTTAGGGAAGGGTACAAACCTGTACTTCCAGCTCGATCCCCACTGGAATCCGGCTGGCAACGAGGCCGCCGCAAGAGTGGTCGCTGAGACACTCCGCGGCCTTTGATCCGTTCTTCCGAATTCGAGTGCCTTGGTGAGACTGAAGGCGAGGTTGGGCCAGCAGCCAGGGGTCGACAAGCCCGTGATAAAGGCAAAGGCAAAGGAGGAAAGGTTAGATCCTCAGGAAAATCCGACGCTGATACATCCACCAGCAGACGAGCCAAAAGGTCAGGCCCACTAAAAGGGATTGCAGCATGGGTTCGTAGGCCGCTCCCCAGAGCAGGAAGACGTCCTGGCCGAGATGGATCTGGAAAGTCCTTGCGACCCACCCGGGCAGGAGCATGCTCATGCAATAGATCGCGATCGAGTTGCCTCCTACCACTATCAGGGGGAAGGTCCAACCACGGATCTTCGCCATATCGATCAGTGCATAGAGTCCCGCTAGGATCAGGCAGCACCAACCCGTGGAGAAGATTGCCCAGGAGGGAGTCCAGATGCGCTTGACCAGCGGACAGAGCCCACTGAGGTCGAGGAGCTGTCCTGCCGCCAGGCCGACGAACCCTACCACTATGAGAGCCTTCAGCTTGGCCCGAGCCGAACGCCGGGAGCGCAGGAGCCCACCCACCATCAGACCAAAGAGCATGGTCGCCAGCGAGGGAACGAAGTTGAGGGTCTGGTAACCGCCTCCGTTGAAGACGAAGGGCTGCTCCCGCGGGAGTAGGTTCAAGAGTCGGAGATCCAGGGCGTGACCGACGTTGGCGTTCTTGTGCCAGGAGGGCGAAATATCTGTGAGATGCTCTTCCGCCCATTGAAGGGACACACCAACCTCCGGCGCTCCATTTGTCGAATCCACCCCAGTGTTGGGGTACGGGACATACAGCAGCCAGGTGAACGCCAGGATCAGAGCAGCAGCCAAGGCCTGAGTCCGGAGCCTCCGGCGCCAGAGCAGAAACAGAAACGTGTAGCCCAGACCGATCTGTGTCAGCACATTCATCAAAGACCAACTGGTGCTGGTCTGTGAGTTCGAGATCAGGAATATGCCCAGGAGAATGAGAACCAGGGATCTGACAAGGGCGTGGCGGAGCATTTCTCCATAGGTGTCTCCGCGCCTCCCGCGCTTGGCGTAGGAGTAGGCCAACGACACTCCCACCATGAACATGAAGGAGGGCTGGATGAGATCCCAATAGCCACATCCGGTCCAGGGGACGTGGCTGAACTGGTAGTGGATCGCCTGCCAGAGGGAAGAATCCGGGTCCGCGATGAGGTGATTCGCGGCGGTGTCGCGGAGACCGAAACCCTTGAAGGCCAAGGTCACCATGATCAGTCCTCGATAGACGTCGAGAGAGAGTAGTCTCTGCTGGAGAAAAGTGTCCTTCGAGTCTCCGCCTTCAATCATGGTTGAGGTAGAGCACCACATAGCCTCTGGCTGCCATCAGCTGGAGTTCGACTCTCCGTTCCTACGTCGAAAGAGCAGGTCAGGTGTCGCACCTCTAAGAGTCTCACGTCGCATGCTCCAGGTTTTCGATGCTCCCTCTATCTTAGCCCCGAGTGTCTCGACTCAACAGTGCCGCCACGGCTTTAGATGTCCAGGAAGTGCAGGCCAGGTCCGCGGAGAAAGCGGACCACAGCGAACTCTTCGGTTTGGCTTAGCACTCCAAAATCGTTGAAGAATGGGCTATACCAAGGGCATGAGAGTCTCCAAGAAGCTGGTGCTCCCGCTCTTGATCGTACTGCTCTCAAGCCGCCTGTTCGCTACTGCAGACGATTCTATCGAGAGTGGCGGACTATCGCAGGCTCTGGCTCTCGCGATCGGTTTGATCGTTGTCTTCGCTTGTTCCTTCCTGATCGGGGACGTGCCCGGGAATTTTCTGGAGATTACACAACGAACTCTCCAACTTTATGTCGGTCCGATTTTTCTATTGTTTTTCCTATCGTTGTTCGTGCCCTTCTCTACCCCCTGGGGAGTCATTGCCGGATCACTTTCTTCGATCCTGACCGCCGCCTCGGTGGCCTATTGGGCCTCACTGAATGAGATGTTCCTCGCCCTGAAATGGACTACGCCCTCGGAATGGACGGGGATCGTGAACTTCAGCTTTCAGTGGATCCTTCCCAGCTCACTGCTGTTGGGGTTGATGGTAGGTTGCCTGGTGAGCCTGATTACGAGGCGTGACCGATCCGGGCTGATATCATGATGCCGAACCTGCTTGCGTTCAAGACCGACTCAATTTGGTGGGCAGTCATGTTCCATTTTTTTGTGGGCATGTTGAACACCTATTTCTGTGGATAAGATGGCAGTTTTTGTCACAGGTGCGGCAGGTTACATCGGCTCCAGTCTGGCCAAGTCTGGCCCTAAAATTAGCGAGGGAGGGTGAAACAGTTCACGCGCTATTTCGCA
This sequence comes from Acidobacteriota bacterium, assembly GCA_047514575.1. Lineage (GTDB taxonomy): Bacteria > Acidobacteriota > UBA6911 > RPQK01 > JAJDTT01 > CAUZIZ01. Next base: position 3,304 of record JAKZYH010000252.1, read on the forward strand.
ATTCAGTTAATAAAGAGCTCGAGGGCCACCCTACTATCAAAATATTCACAGGTGATATCCTCGAACCCGAAAGCCTAAATGCCGGAATGGATGGTTGTGACAAAGTGTTTCATCTTGCTGCATTGGCTGCGCCTTGGGCAAAAAATAGGGACTCATTCGATAAGATAAACGTGGACGGAGCGCAGAATGTATTCGAGGCAGCGCAAACAGCCGGGGTAAGCCGGGTAGTCTTCACTTCCACTGTGGGTACTATTGGCCCACAACGATCTTGGGAACTCACTACTGAGGAGCAAACTGCTACCTCATTCCTCACCGATTACGAACGCACCAAGGCTCTGGCCGAACAAAAGGCGATGGAGTTTGTTAAGCAAGGAATGGATATCGTGATCGTTAACCCAACCAGAGTGGTAGGCCCAGGACCAATGACCAAAAGCAATGCGGTGACCTATATCATCAAGCGATATATTGAGGGCAAATGGCGGTTCATTCCAGGGAATGGAAAGAGTTTAGGCAATTATGTATACGTGGATGATGTAGTAGAGGGACACTTGCTTGCCATGGAAAAAGGAAGAGTTGGTGAGCGTTATATTCTAGGTGGAGAGAACACCACCTTTGAAGAGTTGTGCAGCATTATCAAACAGGTCACAAAGAAGAGGACGACGTTATTCAAGATACCAGTCTTCCTGATGATGATAGTTGCTACAAGTTCCCAGGCTCTCTCCATGCTCACAGGCAAAGCACCGCTCATCACACCACCATGGGTGCGCAGGTACATGCACGATTGGGGAATCGACTCTACCAAGGCCAAAGAAGAACTGGGCTACCAGCCTCGCACACTACACGAGAGTATAAAAATGACAGTGGATTGGGTCAAAAACTGAAAGACTCACTGATTACTTCAGTCACGACTCCAGAATCCAGGCATACTCTATCTGCGCCTCGGAGATGTCGAGCTTCACGACAATTACGCGTAAGAATCCACACAGCATTAATACAGTCAGGACACCCAACTTCGTAAGCAGGCCGGGCCGCCTTAAGGTGTTGCGACGAAGAAATTCGTCTGCCAGGACCAATCCGTGCGCTACTGTGAGGCGAGCTGAACTTCGCACTTGAATCAACGAGGTCAGGGGCATCTTAGATACGTAGTTCATTCGACGTTTCCCCGGGAAACCCGAACGTCCGCTTTTAGGCCGCGGAAACGGTCGGTCAGGGGCGATCTACTCTGACACTGTTTGTCCGGTCAGATCTGCGCTATCACACCGCCACTCAATTTGATCGCAGGCCAACGGCGGCTTCCAGAAGCGGACATTCCGGTCGTACGGCGAACGTCGAATGAACCACACTATTGATTGCAGAAAACCAGAGGCTCCTTCCGCTCTGGAAATGCCTTATAGCCCCCAGGCACCTCTCCGGCAAGCGCGAAACGTCCAAGTGGCCCGGGACTACCGCAACGACCAGCATCACCGGGTCGTGGCGGGTGATGCTCCAATGGCAAAACGGCACCGGCCACGGCTCCGGTGCATGCTTTTGTTAGGCCGCGTCGATACGCCACGCGACCTCGCAACCAAGGTATTCCGCAACGACGATTCTGATGACCAACCCACGAGTATCATCAATGGCGAGGTAACGGTACAAGTTGTCCTGAACGTCTACCCAATCGTTCACAAGCATTCTTAGTTCCGATTGTTCGCCGGACTCGGATTGGAGGACCATTTGGGTTACCAGCATTCGCTGGAGCCCTCGTGAGCCAATTTCACCGTACAACTGCTGAATATGTGCTGCATCGAATCCTAAGCGTTGTTCTTCAGGCAACACTGCCAGGGGGCCACACCAAAAATGATCAGGCTCACTGCTGCACAGCTGACTAAGCTCAAAGGCCGCATGCCCTCTCGCAAGCTTGAGCATGACATCGGCGATCCGGTCTGCTTCAACTGCAAATTCGATTCGGCCCTCCGACTCAGTCCGGGCGGATTCGAGTCTGGCTTGTAACGCTGGCGATCCCCGCATGGTACGGACAACGGAAGGTCGTCTAATCTTGTCTGGATCGGCGGAACCAGAGATTATCGAATTGAGATGTCCCATCATCTCCGCTATCCGCGTCAGCGATGAAGGAAATGGAACCGTCGATGTATGCGTACGCGAAATCGGGTACGGTCTTGAGGCCATACTTCTTCAGCCAATGTCGAATATGGTTGCACACTCGCCAGCCACGCCGTGACACGTTAAACCAAAGCAACAGCGAGCGGACGGTCTCCTTCGGAGGGGCGACGCCTTTGCTTATCTGCTGCCGAATATTCTGAAGTTTGTCGTCAGCCACGGACATTGTTTTTATTCGGCGAACGGATTGTGGCTTACCCGCGGCGGCCGCCCCTTCTCAATTCAAGAGCATACCGTGGCCGCCGTCTGGTGCAGCCACTTGTTGGGCGGCGGCAATCCACCCCAGTTCTATTCAGTCGAGTCCGAACCAATCTCAGGACATAGGATTTCGCGCACTCTATAAAGGCTGAAAACAAGAGAGTCGATCAGGTGACTCTCTTCGAGTCGTCGTCCGGCCTCATTCATCAGGTCACCAAACGCAATGGGAAGGGACGACCACAAATCGTTATCCGCGACCACTGACACTTTCTTCAGTGAGTAGTCGAAGGCGATCACAACTCCCTGATGCACCATGGAATCGAAGGGCTCGAAATAGGCATAGATACCGGTTGCGACTTTCTCAGCTGAACTTTCTGTGAGCACTACGAAAAGCTGTGGCTCCAGCTTCGCGGCGACTTCTTCAAACAGCAAGTCTACTTGTCTCCATGACCCCTCAAACAGAGACGGCCTGCTTTCGTACCCGTCGCCGAATACTTGTAGATTGGTTCCTACCGATTTGTTGCGCATCCACAAGTAACGCAATGGCTTCGGAGTAGAAGACGGAATCAAATCCCTCACCTATGGGGAAACCAGCTGCTGACGGACAGCTGTTCATGGCACGATCCAGACGGAAGTTTCGTCTGCCCAACGGTCTGAGAATAAGCAGCCGGGCGCAGCCCGGTCTGTTTTTATTCTCTTGTTAGAAGGCCTCTGCCCACCGTCGTCAGCTAGCTTTCTTAATACGTCTGATTGTTCGAAGCGCTTTGGCCTCACTCTGGTGAGCATGATACAGATCCCAGCGCAGCTGCAGATTCATCCAAAAACCGGGGGTGTTACCAAAGTACTTGGCTAATCGCAGCGCTGTCGCTGGTGTGATGCCCCGACGGCGATTGATCAATTCGTTGACCCGCTGGTAAGGCACCCTGATGCCATCAGCGAGGTCTCGTTGTGACAGCTCCATCGGCTTGAGGAACTCCTCAAGAAGCATCTCACCGGGATGTGTGGGCTCACGATGTGTTGGTACTCGAATCATGATTGGTTTCTCGGCTCAGTGATAGTCAACAACTTCCACGCCATCCGGCCCGTCCTCGGTCCAGACAAAACAAACGCGATATAGCTCGTTTATCCGAATGCTGAACTGCCCCTTTCGGTCGCGAGACAACGCCTCTAGCCGATTTCCCGGAGGAATCCGCAGCTCCACTAGCAAACCCACAGAATCAAGTTGTTCCAGCTTCCGTGCGACAATCCGCCACAGATTCCTCGGACAACTCTTGCGGGCATCCTTCGTATTGCGACCGTTGAAGATGTCCTCCGTCCCGGCGCTCGCGAAGGACTTGATCACGACAACATGATAGCACGGCTATCATGCTATGACAAGAACTCTGCCAGATGAACCTGAGTCCTTCTAACGGTGGAGCTGACCGGCGCGCCACAATGTTTGGAGCTTAATCGACATGCCTTTCCCGGGTCCGGTCCAGCGCCTTGTTATGTGCCGCTTTCGTCTCGCTCAAGTACCACTTCTCGTTTTGCCTGCTTCCGGGTTCGCTTTGCACCCACCCTGTTTTCAATGGAGCGGACATCGTGCGGCCGTGCTCTGTGGAATCGCTTTTCATAACAGTGTTCAATGAATTCCGGTAGCGGCATTTTCCACGGCTCTTGCTTGTGATTCGCGAGGCTTCCGAGTTTTTTCGGATTCATCCCAAGCTCCCGTGCCATCTGCACTTGTGCATGAGAGAGATGATACCGCTTCTGGGCCTCGATCCATGGCCTCAGCTTCTGCGGAATGAAACCGGCTTTCGGCATCGACTACCTCACTACTTCAAGGGTCATAACGTGTTTTTCAGGCGTTGAGGGTATCGAAGCACTTAAGCTGCCACACCCAAAAAATACATCCAAAGTTCTCCTGACTTTGAATTCATGAACGACCCCTCAATCGGCTGCAAAAAATTGTTATGTGCCGGTCATTCTCTGTTGCCGCAAATCCACTATTCTTCCAGCCATTCCTTGGGAGATTTGGCAACCCCACCCTTTACCGTCCATTGAATCGTGCGCAGAGCGCTCAAGTCGTCCAGTGGATCCTCTTTCACGATCACCAAATCTGCTTGCTTACCTAGCTCAACCGTTCCGATCTCATCAGATAAGTCAAGCATGGTAGCCGGAACCGAGGTGGCTGCCTGAATGGCTTCCATCGGCGAGAGCCCCGCCATTCCGAGCAGTTCAATTTCTCTGAGTGAAGTCGGACCATGGAACATCTGTGGCATGATGGGCCAGTTACCGGAATCGCTTCCCATTACAATAGGGAGCCCGGCCGCGTGCAGTTTCTTGATATTCTGCACCCAAGCCGCAAGCGCCGCCGCCGGATTTCCGGACTGAAGAAAGTTGGCGATTTCTTCTTCAGTGGCATTCTCGGTTAAGGCTGCTTTGGCGAAACGAAAGGCCAGATTCTGCCAAGCCTCCGGGAGACGCGCTGTCTGTAGTTCAACAGGAGGTACTATCGACTGGTACAACGGCTCATCAAGTCGCGCCGGGTCAAAAGCAATGGTCCAGGCGTCTTGGATGGACAGTGTGGTGATCATGTAGGCTGGTTGTTCCTTAAGCCTTGCCAGGAGTTTATCTGAACCGACCGTTCCGCCATGCACAAGCGCGCGCGCTCCCATATCCAGCGCGAATTGCTGATCCGCTTCCGTCGTACTGTGAATGTACAGCGGCAGATTGCGTTTCGCGGCGCTTTCTCGAATGCCTTGTCGGACCTCGGGGGCGTGAATCGGCATGCGGCCAACTCCGAACCCGGATTCCATGAGTACTTTTACGCCGACAGCATCGAGTCCTTCACTTTCGCGAAACCGCTCTTCTACATCCTGCGGAGACGCAACAGGTGGGAAGAACAAACTGGGGGAAAGGGCCTCATCAGAGAGGTAGCCATCCGGCGTCGAAAACGTCGGCGAAAGCAGCAGAAGACGGGGGCCTGGATGTCCAGCGTCCAGCCAGCTTTGGATTTCCCGCGCCTCATCGACGGGGATGGCCGTATCGAGAATAGTCGTCACACCGCACGCCAGGTAGGCGCGCAAATGGAAGCGTTGGAGTTCACGGATGGTATCCAGAGAGTCTCCACGAAAGCCGGCACCCGGAACGGAAGATATGTGAACATGTGCGTCAATTAATCCGGGCAGCACCGTGAGGCCGCTTGCATCCAGCTTTGTTGCTTCCGGAGCAACGATCATCTGCTGCTCAATTCTTTCGATTCTCCCATCGGAAATGAGAATCGAGACATCCTCCAGCGGTGAACCGCCCGTCCCATCAATGAGGCGTGCATGTTCAATGAGCAGTTTCTGAGTCGTTGACTCAGAACTACAGCCGAAAAGGAGAAAACAAGCGAACGTGAGAAAGAAGAGGGTTTGCTTGATTAGCATTAATTCATCCTCCTTGTGTTGTGACTATAGGCGCATAACGGTTTAGCTCACTGGCAGATGAGCGGAAGGCACGCTTGTTGCATCTGCAAGAAGCGTGACTGAAGCCAGCTTGCCGCGTGAGCCAGAAGATTCTCGCTTCGGGTGATCACCTTCCCTCTCATCCCCGAGAAGATCAGGAACATGCTCTCTCTTCCTCTACCCTCCTACAAAGGAGAAACCGGCGGCGTAGCGAACTGATCGGGGCGCGTCTGAATGACCGTTGCTGCGATTCTGCCCGTTGCCGTGACCTTCAACGTCCCCTCGAAGTCGGAAAAGTCCGGTGCCTTGTACCAGTTGAATTCGGTTACGAATTTGGCCAGCTGCCCCATGCCTGCCAGAGAAATCTGATCACTCGCTACCGGATTGTCATCCTTGTCGCAGAGCTGCAAGTCCAAGGTCAGCTGATCGCTGGCCAGACTCATCACGGCGATTCCCGTATTGATGTTCCCGGCTGTGTTGGTCTCCATGGGGGCACGAAAGCCATTGTCCAGTGCGTCGCTACTTCCCACCCCTGCCAGTCCGATCGACCCTCCAAGAACCACGACGCCAGCCAGCGGGGCATCCGAGGTCACTGTAACAGAAGCAACCGATATCGGACCTTGCCCATCGGTCTTGAAGCGACGGAAGCCACCGGCTGGAATTGTGACCTCCAGTTCCCCTTCCACGTCCGGACCATTCAAGTCCACGGTCTGAGGTTGGCCGCCAATGCCCTTGAGCGTGATCAGAGCCTTGGGGTCGTACTCACTCTGAAGCGCGTAGAGGATGAGCTGGCTGAACAGGCCTTCTCCATCGGCGAACTGTGCGAAGTAGAGGTTGGAGGGAATGGTAAGACAAGCCAGATCCAGACTCTTTCCTCGACCTCCAACGGTTAGTTAGACCTATTTGAACGTTGGGTCCTTCATCGGCATCGGGACGGTCTAAAACGTAGTCAAAATCTTCCCTGCTCCCAGCACAAGAATAGTACCAAGAGAGACCTGAGCCGATCTTTGAGGAATCATCTGGCTCCTCCAATCGGAAGTCAGGGTGGACCTCCAGAATTCGCGTATAGTTCCCGGTTTCTGTCTCGTGAGAAACCGAAACTCGATTGATAAACCCGTGCGGTCCAATACCCTCTCTTCTCCCTACCCGATGGGCGGCATTTTCTGTATGCGGCCCCAACCAAACGAGCAGAGCATGAGGCCTTCTACATCGGGGCTCCGGACTAGCTTGGAGCAGCCGGGTGTGAAAAGATTGCAGAAGGGATGACCAGTGACGAACTGACGCGGTCACGGCGGCTCTGGTGGGTCGATGGCTCCTATTGGAGAGAGCCGAAGGTCTAGGGAAGAGGGAATCCCAATGTCCGCCAGTGTTCCAGAGTCGACTACTTGACCCGGATAGACTTTACAAGGAGAAGCGACAATGACTACTCGACAACAGTTGTTCCCAGGAGCGACGCTAGGGATCCTTGCGATCCTAGTTGTGTTGAGCACATCTACTCACTCATTTGCGGATCACGGCAAGGTGGTCGTTGCAAATCGTGCATCGGGAACGATCTCAGTCATCGACGCTTCCAGCGCGGAGTGGATCCAAGATCTGGCACTCCCTCCTGGCGAGAACCCGCCGGAGCCGATGTACGTTGTGAACACATGGTTTCGCAATCGCGTGTGGGTAGGCGACCGGGCGAACAATCGCGTGGTCGTCTTCAGTGGCCGGAGCTTTGAGCTTGTTGATACTCTTCCGACAGGAGAAGGTGTCTTTCACATGTGGGCTGACTTCTTCGGTCGTCGGCTGTGGGTCGTCAACGACATCGACAAGACCGCCACGGTGATCAATGCGAACCGCCTGACAGTCGTTGCCACCGTCCCGATGCCGGAGGACCTGGTTGCCATGGGGGCAAAGCCGCACGACGTCACGCTCGACCCGTTCGGTTTCTTCTCTTACGTGACGTTGACGGGCGGGGATCCGGATTCTGACGTGATTGTGAAGTTCAACTCATGGTCCTTCCAGGAAGTGAATCGGACCACTGTTGGGAAGTCTTCTCACGTTTCGTTCAATCGGCGCTACTGGGAGATCTATGCACCCAGCCAGACCGGCAACGCGATATCTGTGCTCGATAACTTCACGATGGAGGTCACCGACACCATCGACGTGCCGGGGGCTCACGGTGCCATAGCGTCACGTAACGCCAGACGGTTCTACACGACAAACCTGCCAGGGGGCGGCGCAGACGGGGTGTATTGCATCAACACTCGGAGTAACCGAATCATTGGTACGGTCGACACAGCGTTCAACACCCCCCACAATGTAGCTCTAACGCCCAGTGGCAGAAAGCTGTACGTCACGCACTCGGGGGCTAATGACAAAGTATCGGTGTTTCGAGTTGAGCGTAACGGTTCCCTGACCTCGCTCGGTGAAGTCACCGTCGGGAACAACCCATTCGGCCTAGCCTACGTGCGGTGATCCACGCGTCCCATTGGGGCCGGCTTCGGGACACACTGCGCTTCACTGCCCGCCTACCGCATCATTTCCAAGGCACTCATCGCGATGCCTGGCGGAGCGAAACCGGAAACGTCGATCGTGATCGCTGCGGGGTTGTCGAATGATGGGGTCACCCAAGGTTGAATGTAGTACTCAAGCGGAATGTACAGGTTGGCGTGAGCGATGGGAAAGAGGAAAGGCTATCACAAGCTCGCCACAGTCATTACAAGTGGTTTTCGGGGCCACAAAACGCTTCTAAGGCGGTTTTTCCGTCCCCAAATCTGGACAAGTTATTGAATCTATGGGAGAAATCGTGGTCCGACCCCAGTTTCAAGTCCCGGTTTCAAGTCCAAAATGAGGGATTTCTTCTCAGGCCACGGTCACTCGATCCTAGCTGAACGCCCCCCGGCCGCGGTAGCCGAGTGCCGCGGGGTTGTCGAACATCCTCTAGATCACGATCCCCCTAGATATTCCAGATAGGGACCGCCTTGCCTCTGGAAAGGACCTCTTCCAGGTAGCATCCCGTCTGGGGAGCCGGATCCGAACCCTCCCTCACTTCGCCGTGGTCGCAGATGCGCATGGCGATGATGTTGTGCCACTCCCCGTCAGCCAGTTGGACCGTCATCGCCGACGGGTGGTCGATGTTCCAGGTGTCGCCGGAGGGGGCCAACCCGAATTCCGCGACCGAGTCACGGACCAGGATCGGCGTCTCGAGGGCATCGCGATCAGGGTTCAGTGGCCAGAGACAGAGTTTCTCGCGGCCGGCCGGAGAGGCGTGAACGATCCCCCGATCGTCCCTCTTGGGCCGGAAGCGCTCGGCCAGCGGGTGCAGGAGAACTTCGTTTAGATTGGCGGCGATGTAGGGAGTGCCATCGGCCGCCTGGTTGATCGTGATGGGACTCCCACCGATCGCCCCCAGGACGAAGAGGGTCCTTTCCCAGCTCTCTCCTCCATCCTGCGAGCGCCAGACCCGGGACTCGAGTCGCCGCCGGCCGTACTCGTCCCTTCCGCCTCGGGCGCAAAAAAGAAGGCTGCCGTCGAGGTCGCGAATCAGGCTGGGTTCGAAGGATCCGTCCAGCTCGGTGATTCGAACGAACGAGGTGGGGACCCAACGATCTGCTTTCCGCTGCCAGCGCATCACGCCTGCTCCCACCGGCCTATCGGGCTGCATCCCCTGCTTGGACACTGCTTCGGCCCCGGTCATGCCCACCAGGAAGTCGTCGCCGTCGGGTATGGCATTGGTCAGCCCGCCATCGACGACGTCCCAGCCTGGCAGTAGATCTCTCAACTCCACCGCCTCGTTCGACTCCACGCTGAAGACCTGGCCATCGTAGCGGTACTGTTGGACGTCCCAATACCAGAAGCGGGCGGATTCGTCGGTCATCCGAGACCCTCCCAGCGGCCAGCCAATAGCCTGGTTCAAACCGAATCCTGTTCCTGCATGCGGATGCTTCGTGCCATCGGGCCGTTTGCAGCCGAGCGGGACGAATCCACCCCGAGTGGGATACTTCACGACGTCGGCAGGCCGTCCCGTGTTGGGATCGTTCCGCACCTCGTTACGGACAGTGGGGAAGGTTTCGCGGATTTCGCCGTCTATCGAATCGAAGACGACCAGGTCGCTGCCGGCTTCGAAGTCCTGTCCCCGTTTGCCCTTGATGTTGCAGTGGAGCCCTGCCTTACGCGGGGCCAGCTGGAACGGGAGCCCGATACCGTAGCGCCATTTTTCACCCTCGGCTGCTCCGGGAGGAATCGCCAAATCGGCTTTACCCAGGGTCATCCTCAACAGGGCCTCCGAGTCCCACCCGGAGGCAGGCGCTTCGGCTGCAGGCGATGATTGCGGAGGACTGCAGGACACTCCGAGTAGTGGGGTGGCGCCCAGAACCAGACCCACTTTCTGCTGAAACTCTCTTCGGCTGATACTTTTCATGGTCGTTCCTCTCCGAGTTTCTCTTTCGAGGCAGGGAGCATGCCTCAGGTTCCTGGCTCGGCTGGTGCTTCTTGATTATGCCTGGTTGATCCCATCTTCGCGACTCGCTACACGATCACGACTTGGAAGGTCGTGCCACGCCTTGCCAGGTTTCACCCTGGTAGGACACTTCATAAGTCGGGTAGAGTGAGATCTTCGAAAGGGGGATCCCAAAGATGATCAGACTTCTCCTGCGCTGCTGTCCTTTGTTACTGGTGTCGATTGTATCCGTGAGTTCGGATTTCGGATGGAGCCGGGATCTGAACGTTTACGTCTCAGGCCGAGAGCTTCACGTCTTTCGGCTCGACCTTGCCACCGGAACACTCACCGCCCTGGGTTCGAACGCCGAGGCCGGAGCCTCTTTTATCGCGATCCACCCGAACGGGAGGCACCTCTATGGGGTCCGTTCCGAAGTGGTCGCCTATTCCATCGATCCCGAGACGGAGGAAGTGGAGCGCCTGAACAGTCAATCGGCTGGTGGCCAGGGGCCGTGTCACATCGTCATCGACAAGACGGGTACCAACGCCCTCGTTGCCAACTACTCCGGCGGCAACGTGTCGGTGCTTCGGATCAACGAGGACGGCAGCCTCGGCGACATTACTTCGACCCAGGAACACAGAGGGACCGGCCCCAATCCGAAGCGACAACAAGGGCCGCATCCACACTCGATCAATCTCGACGCGGACAACAGATTCGCTTTTGCCGCGGACCTCGGAATCGACAAGGTTGTCATCTACCGTTTCGATGCGGCACTGGGCGTCCTGAGCAACGAGCCATCGACTGCGTCTGTCCGGCCGGGAGCAGGACCCCGCCATTCTGCGTTCCATCCCAAGGGAAGGTACGCCTACGTCATCAACGAGCTCAACTCCACCGTCACAGCATTTCGTTACGATTCGGAATCGGGGCAGCTGACGGAGATCCAGACTGTCTCGACGCTGCCGCCGGGGTTCGAGGATGAAAACCACACGGCGGAGGTGGTAGTCCATCCTTCGGGGCGGTTTCTCTACGGATCGAATCGGGGCCACAACAGCATTGCGGCCTTCGAAATCGATAGCGCGAGGGGAACTCTCCGGCTGCTCCAGGTCGAGTCGACCGGAGGTAAGTGGCCACGCAACTTCAACGTCGACCCCACTGGGTCCTTCCTTCTCGCCGCCAATCAACAATCGGACAACGTCGTCGTCTTTCGTATCGACCAGGCCACCGGAGAGATCGATCCAACAGGACATGTCGTCACTGTCCCTGGACCGTCCTGCGTGAAGTTCGTCTGGCGCTAGCCCGCATTTCTCATCGCTGGTCTGCTGTACCGCCGAACCAACTCGCCATCTTGACCATCCGGGCCCTCGAGCAGTTCGGGCCCGCGGCCAGGGCGATCCTGCCGGCATTCGAGAGGGCTCACCAGAACCCCTACGAATTCAAACGCCGGATCGCCCAGCGTATGGTGCAGAACCTGGTGGAGCCTGTCAGGGCTCGGCTTCGTTAGTCGGCTCCTCCTCAGATAGCCTTGCCCCGGCAGAGCTACCCCATTTCGAGAAGGAAACTCCTTGGTAAGATTGTGGTGTTGTCCGGCTCGCTCCCTTCTTCGTCGTCCTCGACGGCCGGACTCTGGCCTCATATTGCAGACGATTCAAGCCGTTCGCGGCTCTGCTGGACCGGCGATGTTTGGGTACTTGGAGCTGATGCTTGCCCAACCTGGGACCTGCGACTTGGGACCTTTCGTTGAAGTTTAGTTTTCGATCCAGAATGAGTACAGGTCGGCGTTCTTGAGGTGGAAGCGAAAACGCACAGTCTGCCCCCGGAGAGGCTCGAGACTGCTCTGCCCCTGCCATCTCACCTCAGCCTGCAGGTGATCCCCCGTCCACGACTGGGCCTGCTCCCGGCTCCAGTCCTCCAGGACGGTCCGGCCGCGACGCTCCAGGACCTCGACCCGGATCTCGCCCTTTTCGGCGTCGGCATTCAGGAACAGACGCCTGCCGTCGAATCGAACCTCCCGTGTTTCCACGAAGCCTCCTCGATCATCGCCCCGGAAGGAGACAAATCCATCCCGCCTCAGTCGGGCAAGGTGAATTCCTCCCCGGTACCCTTCCTTCTGGGTGAACCGGTGGTTGATTCCGCTGTAGTAGAACCACAGCTCCTCACCCATCCGAACCGGCTGCGTCGCCAGCAATTGACCCGTGTCGACGACTCCCCGACCGATCTCGGACACCGGGATGAAAGAGGAGCGGTCGCCCACCTTCTCCCAACGTCTCAGGTCACGGCTGACCGACAACTTGACCGAGTTCACTCCCTCCTGGTTGCGGTTGGGCGAATGGCCGCTCGACTCGAAATAGGTAGGGAGACCGATGTAGACGTCCTCGTATCGGAACACCGGCATGTTGTAGATCTCCGTGTTGTACTGTTCGGGGACGTTGACGGTCAGGGTCCGGAGCTCTGGATTCACGAGGTGCTCCCGAACCCGCTTTTCGCCCAGTTTCTGATCCAGAGCATCGGCATGGAAGATCAGCTCGGGCTGACTCCAGGTGCGGAAATCGCTACTGAGGCAAAGATAGACCGAACGGCCTAAGGGTCCCCGGTGCTTGACGGTGGCGATGAACTGTTTCTCCAACCGGTCGTAGATCAAACCGGACTGGTCCTGGCTGGGAATCGGAGGAACATCGAGCAGCGAGAATTCGAATCCGTCGGAGGAAACCAGGGGCCTGCGGTCCCGGTAGCCTGTGAGTCCCTTGTAGCGTGATTCGGCCGAGGCGTCCGGATCGATCAGCGCGTGTTGGATGTAGGTCTCGGGCTCCTGGCGAACCACCACCAGGTTGTTCTGCTTGGACCCTCTGAAGTCACGCCTCCCCAGCAGGGGCTTCTCCCAACGCAGTCCGTCCTGCGATCGAGCGTACCCGGTCCTCTGCTCCGACGCCGAGTACCACATCTTCCAGACCCTCTCCGCGGGGTCCCAACTGGGTGGACTCCAGAGCTCGATCAATTCGGTGGTGGTGTCGGGGCTCCAGGGCGGCCCCGGTGCCTTTTCCCAGGAGTGATCGGCCTGAACCACGGGAGCACCGTGCTTGGTCGGCTGGTGGATCCGACGCTCTACGCGGTAGAGGTTGCCCAGGATGAAGTCATCCAGGAACAGTTGTCGCAGACCCGATTCCAAAAAGACGAAGTTCAGACGGCCGACCGAAGCCGCCTCCGTCGTCAGCAAAGACAGCAGGCCGCCCGCGAGGCAAAGCGAGCAGCACAGAATAGGGATTCGTAGCAATGTCGTAGTCAAGAGGTGACCTTCCAAGATGTGATCTGGATACACGTCACATCGTTGTTTTCGTCTCTTCCGTAGTAGGCAGTCAGGAGCGTGCCGTCATCCAATTGGGTGGTTGTCGGGTATCCCAAGTCTCTGTTCTTGAGATCATCCCGGAGTACAATCTCATTCTCAATGCTCCAGCTCTTGCCTTCATCCGAGCTCAGACAGGCCCTGATCCCGAACGGATCTCGCCGGTGCCCGTAGGTGGCCAACAGTCTTCCATCCTGGAGAAGGCATAGATGAGCAGGATATCCCCACATCGGAGTCTTGTGCGGCTCGCTCCAGGTATGCCCTAGATCATGGGAATTGCTCTGGTACAGCCATCCCGCCGGCGCAGTCCTCAGAAGAGCGACCGTCCTGCCGCTGGACAGGTGAATAAGAGCCGGCTCGTTGTAGCCTATCCCATGAATACCATGCGCTCCGATCACAGCGGGTTCACCCCAACTCCTTCCTCGATCACGAGAACGCAGGACATAAGCTGTCCAGGTCATTTTTGACTCGGAAGTTGACGGCCGATTGAATTCCTCATAGCAGGGCAAGAGCAGAGTTCCGTCCGGCAGCTCCACGATGGGGCGAAGTTGACAGGCTGCCTTGAACGGGGAAACATCCGCGTGGACGGGTTCCAACCAAGTACGGGCATTGTCCAGCGAGTGAAAGATATACGTCATATCGTCGCTGTAGCCGGTGGCCCACTGATACGGCTGCACCCGAGTGAGCCGCACGTCCACTCTCTTGTCCACTGAGGCGGCGGGGCCAAAGGAGCGGCGAAAGGCATTCACCAGAATCCTTCCGTCGGACAACTGCATGATGCCTGGATCATCCATTCCATAATACTGGTAGTCCCCGATGACTTCGGGTTGCTCAGACCAGCTCTCACCTTGGTCGCTAGAACGAATGATCATGCCGTGAAAGGAGGGATCTGCGTGGGTTAATCTTGCTGTCCGGCGCATCGCTTCGCAGAACGCGATCAGCATTTCCCCATCTTGACACTGCAAAATGGTAGGCCAGGCCGAATATCCGTGAGGATCCCAGAAGACAACTCTGTGTCTAAGGATCCCTGGATAGGACTTGACCTCAGGGGGCGATGGAGCCTTCGGGGAACCGGTTTGCGGTGCTGCTGAAAGCCGGGACGAACTCAGCGGTAGCGCACCAAGGATGGTTAGACGCCGCGCGAATTGTCGGCGGGAAAAGTGCTTCCAGGTCATAAGAATCCTCCGCTCCTATTTGAGGCCGAGTAGAAGTGCCTGCAACCCAACCCTCGATCTCGCCTTCCCCAGGTGGCCAGAAACTCAGCCAGGGACAGCCCCTAATCGGTGTCACCCCGAAGTTCCGGCGATTCCTACTTGCCTCCGGTTTCAGAAATTCCAAATCGCAACTGGCTCGCCGGCAGACTGCACCTCCTCCAGGTAGGCGCCAGTATGAGAGGTTGGCATCTGCATGTGGCTCAGCTCCCCATACTCCAGGATGCGGAGAGCGATGACGTTGTGCCACCCACCGTCGGCCAGCCGTAGCGTGACTGCCACGGGGTGATCCACCCGCCATCCGGTACCTCCAGGAGGTGGACCGAACTCTTCGCGCAGATTCCGAGCCAAGATGGGCGGTAGCAGGCCAGACCTGTCTTCGTTCAAGGGCCAGAAGCAGAGGGTTTTTCGGCTGCGTCCTCCCCAGATGGGCCTTCCCCGAGAGTCCTTGGCTATCTTAATCCGGTCCAGGCCCTCCAGGAAGACTTCGTAGAGGTTGGCTGCAATGTAGGGAGTGCCGTCGGCCGCAGTGTTCAGGACGATCGGAGCCTTTGAGATCAAACCCCGGACGTGGACGATCTTCTCCCAGGTCTCACCGTCGTCCTGGGATCGCCACACCCGAATGTCGTGTGAGGCGCTAGGGCTTTCTGGTGCCTCGGCACTTCCTCCCCTGGCACTGAAGAGAAGGGATCCGTCCAAATCGCGAACGGCACTGGCTTCGGTGGCTCCGTCGCCGCCCGTGATCGGAACAAAGGAGAAGGGCCGCCACTCTCCTTCCAGGTTCTTCCATCGGGCCAGTCCTGAACTGGCTGTTTCACCGGGTTTGTGGCCCTGCATGGCGAAGAGCAGGTCGTCCCCGTCGGGAATGGCCGTCATGAGGCTGATGATCAGGCTCCAGCCGGAGAGCAGAGCATCGGTGGTCAGACGCTCACTCCTGACGACCCGGAAGACGTCACCATCGTAGGCCAGTTGGTGAAGCTCCAGGTAGGAGTGACTCTCACTTGGGTCCACGAGCCCCAAGCCACGGGGATCGTGCCCGAACATGTTCACTCCATAGGGAGGGGGCCCTTCGAAGTCGGTCCGCCAGGCAGAGGCCTGGTTGATGCCGAATCCGGTGCCTGCATGGGGGTGGGGAGACCCATCGGCCCGTCTCGCCCCCCTGGGAACGAATCCTCCCATGACGGGGTACTTGACCATGATGGCCTCCTGGTTGGGCGGCTTGGAATTGGGATTGGGCTGGTTGTGGTTGCGGGTGATGGGAATAGCTGACTCAGCACTGACATTGGAAAGGTCCTTGAAGAGGATTATGTCAGAACCGTTCTCGAAGTCTGTACCCTTCACGCCGGCGACCCGAATGTTGCAGAAGGAGCCCCCGGTATCCTGATCCACCTGAAAGGGAAGTCCCAACTGGTAGATCCAAGTTTCTCCCTCAGGCGTACTCGGCGGCGTCCGGAGATCGGGAGAGCCCAGGCTCATGCCCGTGATTCCTGTATTGGGTATCGGAGCGGAGGTCGACTCCGACACTGGAGGTTGGGAAGTACAGGAAGCAAGGGTCCAGATCGTCAACAGACCGAGCTGCTTAATGCTCCGTGGTAGAGTTGATTGTCTTATCATGATGTTTCTCGTGAGTTCCTTGTCTAAAAACAGAGAGGACATGCAGACAGTCGAATCTATGCAATTGGATACTACTGGCACCATACAAACAAGTTCCAAATAGCTGAGAGAGAAATAGGAGTTTGCTTTTTGGTTCGATTCTCGGCCCAGGGTGGAATTAGGCAAAAAAGGGGCTGGAGGATCTTTCGAATCACGCTGCTTTGCTCGATCACGGCGATGCTTTCAAGGGCGTGGCCGCATGGGGGGCATTATGGTTCATAATGCATTACCTCATGGAGTGCTCTCACTGAAGAGTGGAGGCTGTTTATCGTAAGTGGTTGACGAGACTCGGATTCGCCAGGAAGAGCGACGGCCGACTCGTACCCGAACACCCTCCAACTGGCCTGACTTGAGTCTTTGCAACACGGTTTGTTGACTCACCCCAAGGGCTTGTGCCGCCCCCTTGAGCGGAAGCCACCCAGGCGGGGCATCAGTGGCTTTCAGGCGTCGCAGATCGGCTCCGGTGACCTCGACTTTCCACGGGGCTTCCGGCAGCAGCTGACTGCCCCGCAGTAACCCCGCTTGAATCCAGCGGATCACAGTGCCTCGGTTCACCTCCAGAAGCGCTGCCGCTTGCTCCGGGCTGTAGACATGATCGTCCTCCAACCGGGCCTGCTTGGTGCCCGGGAGCCCATGAGGGTAGCGAAACCGGCTGACGCGGGTGGCGGTAAAGGGCAACCCCTTGGACGTCCGCAGCCGCTTCGTGCTCAGGATCCAAGCAATCTGCTCGTCGGAGAATTCCTGTGCCAGCGTCCGAATCAACTCCACCAGTTCGGGATCCGTCACCCAACGGTGTTCCCCCCTTTTGCGCATGCGCACGGCCACCGGGGTCACTTCCCCTCCCACCCAGTGCACCTGCGCCTGCAGCTCGGCCTCCTCCACCCGGACCACGACCTGTTCGATCAGACAGCGCAGTAACCGTTTCTTGTCTTGGACTCGCATTGTGGGCTCGTGCCACAGACTGCCCAGATTGCGGCTCCAGTGACGGAGTCGTTGCTGCTCCTGCGGCTCCAGGGGACGCTCCAGGGCCCGCAACTGCTCCTCGGTCTGCTCTTGCACCCGCTCGAGATCCTCCAGGGCTTGCTCCCAGCGACGTTCCAGCTCTTGAGCCACCAGTCGATGGTCCGGATCCACCGCCTCGTACTGGCGCCGGGCCAGGTCCACCTCATAGCGGGCCCGTTGGCGCCTTTGCTGCAGCTGCTCGCGCTGCGCTTCACTGGTCCGCTCGACGGTGGCCGCCGCCTCGATCATCGCCTCCAGGGCCAGGGGCTGCAGCGCTTCCAGCAACAGCGCTTCCACCGTCTCTTCCAGGCGAACCGCTCCGAAGCTTTGACACACCGGGGCTCCCCGCTGCTCCCGTCGCTCCACGCAGCGATAGCGAAACGTCCCCGAGCCGTAGCTGTAGGCCACGCCCATGCGGCGTCCACAGAGACCGCAGAGGATCAATCCCTGCAGTAGCGATCGGCCTTCCCGCGGGGCTCCCACTTGGGCCGGGCCGCGGTAGTTGGCCCGGATCTGGGCCTGGTTCTTCTCAAACTCCTCCCAACTGATATAGCCGGGGTGATGATCCGGGATCAGCACCGGCCAATCCTCGCGTGGGCGCTCCCGCACTCGCTTGACCGGTCGTTGGGCCGCATCCAGGCTCTCTTGGACCTGCCGTCTGCCCCACACATAGGCGCCGGCATACAGCGGGTTTTTCAGCACCCGAGCGAGGGAGCCGTAGCTGGGCAAAGTCCACCCGATTTGCCGTCCCCGACCCCGGCGCACCGGCACTTGCTGTCCCTCTTCTACCAGGGCGGTGTGCACCTGATGGATCGTCCCCAGTCTCTCGAAGCGACGGAAGATGCTCTCCAGGGCCGAGCGCACCTGCGCATCCACCTCCTTCTGCATCCGTCCCGCTTCGCCCCAGAAATAGCCCGGCGGCAGTCGAAACCGAAACTCACCTCGGGCCGCCTTGGCGCGCATGGCCTCCACCAAGCGTTGTTTCATCAGATGCAGCTCGGCTTCCCCGAGCGTGCCTTTGAGCCCCAGCAACAGACGATCGTTGTACTCTCGGGGATCATAAAGCCCCTCGGCGTCGGCGATCAGGGTCCCGGTAATGGAACAGATATCCAGCAGATGATACCCATCCCGATTGCCGCGGGCGAGGCGGGAGACTTCCAGGGCCAGGATCAGCCCCACCGCCGCCAGCGCCACTTGGGCCACCAGGTCCTCGAAGCCCGAGCGTCTCTGGTGGCGCGCCCCCGACTGGCCCAGGTCTTCCTCCACTACCCGGATGCGATCGGCTGGCCAACCCAGTTGCAGGGCCCGCTGCTGGAAGGCCTGCTGTCGTCGTCGACTCTCCCGGTGATGGAGGACCTGATGCAGGGAGGACTGGCGGATGTAGACGTAGGCCAGACGCTGCCAATGCTGAGGGCGAATATCATCTGGATTCATTTTGGCTCTCCTTTCCTGACCGAACCACGTTGGGTGGAACCGAGGCCGCGGCGATCTCGGCCAGCATCCGAATCAGCTGCTGCCGTCGTGCCTGCCCCAGCTGCTTCCACAGACGCTCGACCCAGGGGGCCTGCTGGGGATCGAACAGAGGTTGTTGCTCGCTCATCCTGTGCTCCT
>JAKZYH010000253.1:0-2551 GCA_047514575.1 Acidobacteriota bacterium
TACCGGGGGTGGGCGCAGCTCCCGCTGCGATGAACGAATTGGCTCGGGCGGAACTGCTGAGTCCCCTGAAAGAGTGGACTCAGCCGTTTCTGGGGATCTGCCTGGGCATGCAGCTCTTGTTTGAGTTTTCCGAGGAGGGAAACACCAGGTGCCTGGGACTTCTTCCAGGGACGGTCAAAGCACTGCCTCCCGGGGTAGTATGCCCCCACATGGGGTGGAATCGGCTCAGCAACGGTCGCTACGCTTACTTCGTGCACAGCTATGCGTGTCACCCAGCCGATGCTGGGCTGATTACGACGACCACACGCTACGGAGGGGAACTCTGCGCCGGCGTACGTCACGAGCACCTTTTCGGGGTCCAGTGGCATCCCGAAAAATCGGGCGAGGCAGGGGACCTGCTGCTGAAGGGATTTGCCGAGCTATGCAGTTGATTCCGGCCATCGACATCCTGGATGGGAAAGTAGTCAGACTGAGACAGGGGAACTACGACAGGGTGACCGTCTGGAGCGAGGAGCCGGTCAAACTGGCGCTCCAGTACGAGCAACAGGGGGCCACACGGCTTCACCTGGTGAACCTGGACGGGGCTCGCGATCCCCACAACCAGGGTGCCTTTTTGGCTCTGGTACAGGAACTGGTCGCCCGAACGTCCCTGGAGATTCAGACCGGAGGAGGGGTTCGAACACTGCAGGACATTCAGTGTCTTCTCGACAGCGGGGTGAGTAAGGTCGTGGTCGGGACTCTATTGTTTCGTGGGATTGAGACCGTTGCCAGCGCAGTGCAGCTGTTCGGGAGTCACCGAATCGCAGGGGCCCTCGATGTTCGAAAAGGTCAGATTCAAGTCGAGGCCTGGGCGAAAAACACCGGGATATCCGTGCGCCAGGCTCTGCAGCAGGCGGCCGGGACAGGCCTGGATGAAGTCCTCATGACAGGGATCGAAAACGACGGCCTCCGGAAAGGCCCCCATCTGGCCCTGTATCGGACAGCCCTCAGGCACAGCTGTGGGCTGAGACTGATAGCCAGCGGTGGAGTGTCCAGTCTGGAGGATCTGAGCCGGCTGCAGCGGGTGGGCTGTCATGCGGCAGTGGTGGGCCGAGCCCTGTTAAGTGGTGAGGTGTCCCTGGCCGAGTGGTCCCCCAGCTCAGATGATGCTTCGGACAACGGAGAAAAGCGCGGCGCTGATCTGGCGGTACGAATCATTCCCTGCTTAGATGTCGACCGCGGGCGAGTGGTCAAAGGAACCAGCTTTCAGAATCTGAGAGATGCTGGGGACCCCGTGGAGCTGGCCCGCCGCTACTGCGCTGAGGGAGCGGACGAACTGGTCTTTCTGGACATTACGGCAACTAGCGACCAGCGTGCAACTGCGTGTGAGCTGGCGAGGGAGGTGGCGCGGGCAGTGAATATCCCCTTTACGGTAGGAGGAGGTGTTCGCAGCGTGCGGGACGGCCGCGCACTCCTCGATGCCGGCGCTGATAAAGTCTCGGTGAACACGGCGGCCCTGGCGCGTCCTGGCCTCCTTTCAGAGATGGCAGAGCTTTTGGGAAGAGCCAACACTGTATGTGCCATCGATGTGAAGAGGCGCCCGGGAGGCTGGACGGCACTAGTGGAAGGAGGAAGAAGGGACACGGGGCGCGATGCCCTTCAGTGGGCTAAGGAAGCGGAGCAACGTGGTGCCGGAGAGATCCTGCTGACCTCGTTTGATCGGGACGGGACATCTCTGGGTTTCGATGTGGAGCTGTTGCACGAGGTCAAGCGCCGAGTCTCGATTCCGGTGATTGCCTCGGGGGGCGCCGGTACTTTGGAGAGCTTTGTCGAGGCGGTCAGGGTAGGCCACGCGGACGCACTTCTGGCTGCCAGCGTCTTTCATTTCGGAACCTATTCGATTCGCGAGGTCAAACAGGCCCTCAAAGAGGCCTCGATTGGAGTGAGACTGTGATCGATCATTCAGCCTTGAACTGGGGCAAAGCGAGGAGCGGTCTTTTGCCGGCAGTGGTCCAGGATGAGGATACGGGCCGAGTTCTTATGTTGGCCTACATGAATCAAGAGGCATTGCAACGCACCCTGGAGACTCGCAAGGTCACCTTTTTCAGCCGCAGCCGCGGACAGCTCTGGGAGAAAGGAGAGACGTCCGGAAACACTCTGCAACTGGTTTCCATTGTCGCAGACTGCGACGGTGACGCCATTCTGATCAAAGCGCTTCCCCATGGACCCACCTGCCACAAGGGAACTGTTTCTTGCTTTGCGGGCGCCGAGAGTGGCCTGGAATCCCTGGGAGAGTTGGTCCGAATTATCCGGAGTCGAGCCCGAATCTCGGTTCAGGGTTCCTACACGAGGTCTCTGCTCGAGCAAGGTCTCCAGCGGCAGGGAGCCAAGCTGCTGGAGGAAGCAGAGGAAGTGTTCCGTGCTGCAGCAGCGGAGGGCCCGGAACGCACCGCCGAGGAGGCTGCCGATCTCATTTACCACCTTCTCGTCCTACTGCAAGGACAGGAGGTTGAACTGCGTCAGGTGTGTCAGGTGCTTCGAGCACGAAGGGAATAGTCGTCGCTGGACCAAG